>JBKPNQ010000110.1:0-8678 GCA_046732715.1 Acidobacteriota bacterium
CGTGTGGGGAGGTCGGATGAACCTGCGTAAAGCAGGTGGAACCGCTGCACAAGCCGCGCTTCAGGCTTCCTCTTACAGAGGCATGCACACCACGCCGCGTCGCGATTCTCTTATGGTGAAACGTTGGCTCAAACGAGCCCCCGAACCATCACGCACAAAGCAGGGAACTCAAACTCCGGGGAAGATCTTACAGCACTCTGAGGGGGCGCCGTCAACGTAGAATACGCGATATTACGCGGAACTGCGCGCGGGTGCGTTTAGCGGACGGCCGTCTGCGGCTGGCCGTTGTCCAAGCCAAGCGCAAGGTCGAGCACGCGCTCCAGTTCCGCGGCTCGGCTGGCCACCTGATCGCTCTGCCGGCGCTCGTCGTCCAGCAACCGGAAGTACTCGTCGGCGATGTTGAGCGCGGCCAGCACGGCAACCTTCAGCGTGTCCCCTGAAGGAGACTCGCGGAGCGCCAGCCGCATCTTCTCGTCGACGTAGGCGGCGAGCTCGGCCACGTACGCTGGGTCGAGGCCACTCCGAATCGGGTACTGCTGTCCGTGAATTTCGACGGTCACCACACGCGACCCGTGCTGGTCCATGTTTTAGAGGTTCAGGCTCTCAATCGTGGAAAGCATCTCGTCAACCCGCGACCGGATGAGCGCCCGTTCTTCGCGCAGCGCGGTCAATTCGCTCGACGTGCCTTCCGCTTCCGTGAGCCGCGCCCGCAGGCCATCGAGCTCACGACTGAGCCGTGTGTTCTCGTCAGCGGCTCGCGCCTGATCCGCCCGGAGTCGATCGATCACGCCGACCAGCAGCTTGACCTTCTCTTCCAGACGATCGATGGGCTCGAGATCCACGCCGCGAACTGCAACTTTAGCCAATGGGACTACTCCTCTGATACGTCATTTTAGGTTTTAGGTTTTTGGTTCTCGGTTCTCGGTTTCCGTTTTCGGTTCTCGCAGGGGGCTCGAACTACGCTCGGAACGCAAAAAGACGAAGCGGAAAACCTCAGCCGAAAGCCAACGACTAACACCTACAACGCAAAACCAAACCTAGAACAGAAAACGAAAAACCAAAAACAAAAAACTGAAAACCGCCGAATTATCTCTGCTCCGCTCTGTGAGCGGTGCGTAATGCGTCGACAATCCGTTCGGTCGCCTTCTGCACTTCGTCGTCGGTCAACGTTCTTTCGGAATCGCGGAACGTGAGTCGGAGCGAGAGGCTCACGCGTCCATCCGGAACGCCCTTGCCTTGATAGCGATCGAACTCCGCAATCGATATCAGGGTAGAAGGTGCCGTCGCACGGATAGTGCCACGAACCGAGGCAGCAGGCAAGGATTCATCGACGACGATCGAGAGGTCGCGGATGATGGAGGGATAGCGGGGAAGTGATTCCGTACGGAGGTCGTCGCCCGCGCCGACGCGGGCCAGCGCTTCCGTATCGATCTCGGCGACGTAGGTGTCTTCGCCGACCGTGAGTCCTCGCGACTCTGCGATGGTCGGCGCAAGTTGTCCCACGATACCCAGGCGCAGGTCATTTGCCCACAATTCCGCGGCGCGGCCCCTGACGAGGTAGTCCACCCCCGACGCTTTCAGATCGGCGTTGTCGACGCCAAACGCTTTGCAGAGCAGCTCCACGACGCCCTTCGCGTCGAAGAAGTCCACCGCGCGTGACGGTGACGACCAGTGTGGGTGGCTCGCGGCTCCGGTCCAGGCGAACGCAACCGAGCGTCCCTCGCCGGCGGACGTGAAGCGGCTCCCGGCTTCGAAGAGCTGCACGTCTTTGCGGCCGCGACGCCGATTGTGCGCGCACGAATCCACCAGCCCAGGCAGCAACGACGGCCGAAGAACCGCAAACTTCTCGGACAACGGATTCAGGATCGCGGTTGGCTCGATCCCGGGTTCACAGAAGGGGAGCGCCGCCGCTCGCTCGATGAACGCGAACGTCATCGCCTCCGAGAAACCGGCCGCCGTCAGCACCCGACGCACCAGACGATCGCGCGCGATGCTTCGATCGGGCGGAGCCTGTGCGGCCATGAGCGGTGGAAAGCGAACTGGCAGCCGATCGAACCCGTAGTGCCGGCCGACTTCCTCGATCAGATCCTCTTCACGAATGACGTCAACGCGAAAGGTCGGGACGGCGATGGACCAGGAGCCGGTCGCAGCGGAGCGATCGACGCCGAACCCGAGCGGTTCGAGGAACCGCGGAATGTCTTCTTCCGGTATTTCCTGTCCGAGGAGACGCGCGATTCTTGATGACCGCAGCTCGATTGTCCGCGGCTGACGCGGCAGAGGATACCGATCGATGATCGGCGCCGCTGGTGTCCCCGCGCCGATGCGGGCGAATAATTCAGCTGCGCGCGCGATCCCCGCCGGCGGCATGTCGATCGCCGCGCCGCGCTCGAACCGGATCGAGGCTTCGGTTTTCAAGCCAAGCCGCTTGCTCGTGCGGCGGACCGACGTCGACTCGAAGTAGGCGCTTTCCAGCGCGATTCTCTTCGTGGTTGCCGAGACCTCGGAATTCGCGCCACCCATGACGCCGCCGATCGCGACGGCCCGTTCGGCATCCGCGATCACCAGCATGTCGTGGTCGAGCGTGCGATCGACGCCATCGAGGGTGCGCAACTTTTCTCCGCCAACCGCGCGTCGCACCACGATGCGCCCCAGCGCCAGGCGCTCGAGATCGAAGGCGTGCATGGGCTGGCCGATTTCGAGCATGACGTAGTTGGTGACATCCACGACGTTGTTGATCGGCCGCACACCAGCCGCCTCGAGCCGCGCACGCAGCCAGTCTGGCGAAGCGCCAACCGTGACGTCGAAGACCTGGGCGCAATATCGGGGGCAGAGATCGGGGGCTTCGATGAGGACATCAAGTTCCGCGATCCGGGCAGAGCCGGGCCGCGCATCCCGTTCGACGGATCCCGGATCCCGCGCCACGGATCCCGGTTTGACCGGAATCCCCCAGATTGCCGACGCCTCCCGCGCAAGCCCCAGATGACTCAGGCAGTCGGGGCGATTGGCCGTGATCTCGAAGTCGATCACCGGTTCGTGACCGTGCTCGATGCTGGCGACCTCGAATCCGCGCAAGCTGATCTCCCGCGCGGCGGTCTCCACGTCGACCGACACCGCGACCAGCTCGCGCAGCCAGTTGTAGACGAGCCTCACAGCGGGAACTGCTCCAGGAAGCGCAGGTCGTTTTCGTAGAACAGCCGGATATCTTCGACGCCCCACTTGAGCAGCGCGACGCGCTCGATGCCCAAGCCGAAGGCCCAACCGGTGTAGCGATCAGGATCGTAGCCGACGGCTTCGAAAACGGCCGGGTGCACCATGCCGCTGCCGAGGATTTCGATCCATCCCGTCCGCTTGCACATCGCGCAACCCGTGCCGCCGCAGGCCATGCAGCTGATGTCCACCTCGGCGCTCGGTTCCGTGTACGGGAAAAAGCTCGGGCGGAACCGCAGCTGGCGATCCGGGCCAAAGAGCTCACGCAGAAAGACGAAGAGCGTGCCCTTCAGGTCCGCAAGCGAAATCCCTTGGTCGACGACCAGCCCTTCGACCTGCGTGAACATCGGCGTGTGGGTGAGGTCGAGATTGTCCCGGCGATAGACCCGGCCTGGCGCAATGAGCCGCACCGGGGGCGGATGCAGTTCCATATAGCGGATCTGCATGCCCGAGGTGTGTGTTCGCAGGAGCGTGGCCGCCGTGCCGGCCTGCGAGCGCACCGGCTTGTCGAGGTACAACGTGTCCTGCATGTCGCGCGCGGGATGATCGCGCGGCATGTTGAGCTTTTCGAAATTGTGGGAGTCGTCTTCGAGTTCCGGGCCCTCGATGACGAGAAACCCCATCCGGCTGAAGATGGATTCGATTCGCTCCCTGAGCAGCGTCAGGGGATGACGATGGCCGAGCGCGGGCTGCCGTCCGGGAAGCGTCAGATCGACCGCGCCAACGGGACGCTGGTTGACGCTGGCTGCCGCGATGCGTTCGTCGAGCGTGGTTTCGATCTGTTGTTTGAGATCATTGGCAAGCTTGCCCAGGCGCGGGCGCGCGTCGGCAGGTGCCGACCCCAGGCTCTTGAGTAGCGCTGACACGAGCCCGCCTTTTCGCGAGAGATAGCGGTCTCGTACGGCGCGGAGCGCCGCCGGAGTCGTCGCGCCGGTCAGGTCGCGTTCGAAATCAACGCGGAGCGCTTCAATCTGCGAGTCAGACATGGAAAGGCTTGAGACTCAGGACTCGAGGCGTAGGGCTTAGGGTTCTGAATGCTCGAGCCCTGAGCCCTGAGCTTTGAGCCCTAAGCCGTCGCGCGGCGCGCGACCTTCGGCTTTGCGTCGCTGGCCACTCTTGCCAGCCGTGCAAATGCGGCGGGCTGGGTGACGGCCAGGTCCGCGAGGGTCTTGCGATCGACGGTGTTGCCCGCTGCCTTGAGACCGGCGATCAGCTGACCGTAAGTCAGACCGTTCTCGCGCGCGGCGGCGTTGATCCGCATCACCCACAGGCGGCGGAAGTCGCGCTTCTTGTTGCGGCGCCCGACGTACGCGTACTTGAGCGCGGTGTCGACTGACTCCTTCGCGGAGCGATAGAGCTTGCTCTTGGTTTGATAAAAGCCCTTCGCGCGTGAGAGCAGCTTCTTCCGCTTCGCGCGCCGGACGTTTCCTCTTTTTACTCTCGGCATCGTGATTTGTCCTATTGCTGTCAGTTTCCAGTTGCCGGTTCCCAGTTTCCAGTTCTTACTGGGACTGGCAACTGCCAACTGGGAACTTCTCGATCTAGTCCGGCAACATCTTGCGTAACTGCGCCGTGTCAGCCTTTGACGTGACAAAGGTCCCGCGGAGCCCGCGCTTCCGGCTGCGGCTCTTGCTCGTCAAAATATGGCGCTTGAACGCCTTGCTGCGGAGGAATTTCCCCGTGGCGGTCTTCTTGAACCGCTTCGCGGCCCCCCGGTGTGTCTTTAGCTTCGGCATCTCTTAGTGTCCTTACGACGACAAGGTGAATTGGCGGATTGGTGGTTTGGTGAATTGGCATCGCGCGGGCTACCGCCGCGCTTTAACAGCACGCGCGGTAGCGCGTGCGAAGCAAATCCACCAATTCACCAATTCACCGACTCCGTTACGGTTCCGTCTCTCTCGACTCCGCTTCCTTGCGCGGTGTCGCCTTCTTGCCGACTCGCTGCGACAGGATGGTGTGCATCTGGTTCCCTTCCTGACGCGGCGAGGTTTCCGCGACCGCTACTTCAGTGAGATCTTCGATCAGCCGTTCGAGGATTCGCCGCCCGATTTCCGGGTGCGCCATCTCCCGCCCGCGGAAGAAAATCGTCGCCTTGACCTTGTCGCCGTCAGCGAGGAAGCGCTCGATGTGCTTCTTCTTGAACTGATAGTCGTGTTCGTCCACCTTGGGGCGGAACTTGATTTCTTTGACCTCGATGATCTTCTGGTGCTTCTTCGCCTGCCGAGCGCGCTTCTGCTCCTGGTACTGATAGCGTCCGAAATCCATAATCCGGCAGACCGGCGGGGTCGCCGTTGCCGCAATCTCTACCAGGTCGAGTCCTTTCTGCTTGGCGATGATGAGCGCCTGCTGCGGCGGCATAATCCCCAGCTGCTGGCCCGCGTCGTCGATGACGCGCACCTCCCGCACCCTGATCCGTTCGTTCACCCTGACGCGGTCATCCCGCCGCGGGCTTCGGTCGAAAGCGATAAAAACCTCCTCAATGAAAATTGGTGGTTCGGTGATCGCTGAATTGGTGAATTCTTTCTTTGCTCGCGCTACCGCGCGTGCCATTGAAGCGCGGCGGTAGCCGCGCCAGGCACATTCACCAATCCACTAATTCACCAATTCACCAACTGCTACCGCGTCCTTTTTCCGCCGCGTTTCGCTGTTTGCGGCCTCGATGAAGGCCGCCACCGGCTGGGCTCCCTGGTCGCCGCCGGAGCGGCTGCGGACGGCGACAGTCCCTTGTGCCGCCTCCTTGTCGCCGACTACCAGCATATAGGGAATCTTCTGAAGCTGAGCCTCACGGATCTTAAACCCGATCTTCTCCTGGCGCTCGTCGATCTCCACTCGCAGCCCTGCGGCCGCCAGCGCTGACACGACCGACCTCGCGTATTCGGCGTTGCGATCGGTAATCGGCAGCACGATGGCCTGCACCGGCGCGACCCACAGCGGAAACGCTCCCGCGTAGTGCTCGAGAAGGAGCGCGATGAACCGTTCGAAGCTGCCGAAGATCGCGCGATGGATCACGACCGGCCGATGCTCCGCGTTGTCGGCGCCGATGTACTTCAGCGCGAACTGCTGCGGCAGCTGATAATCGAGCTGGATGGTGGCGCATTGCCACTTCCGGCCCAACGCGTCGGTGACCGCGAAATCGATTTTCGGACCGTAGAACGCCCCGTCCCCCTCATTAATCGTGAACGGCACCTTCACCGCGTCGAGCGCTTTCTTCAATTCGCCCTCGGCGTGATCCCAGGTGGCGACCTCACCGAGGAACTCCGCCGGACGAGTCGACAACTTCATCTCCGGCGTAAGACCGAAGTCGTCGTAGACACGGCTGACCAGGCGCAGCAGGCGCTCGACTTCCTCGCCGATCTGATCCTCGCGCAGAAAGATGTGCGCGTCGTCCATGATGAACTCGCGCACGCGGGTCAGGCCGCTGAGGACGCCAGACGCCTCCATCCGGTGCAGCACGCTCTGTTCGTGGATCCGCAGCGGCAGGTCGCGATAACTGCGCACTTCGCTACCGAAGAGCAGCATGTGGCCCGGGCAGTTCATCGGCTTCAGGCCCGACTTCTCTTCGTCGCCCGGCGACTCGATCAGGAACATGTTCTCGCGGTAGTGCGTCCAGTGCCCGGAGGTCTCCCACAGCGCCTTGTTGAAGACGAGGGGCGCACGCACCTCGACATAGCCGGCTGGGAACAGGATGCTCCGCATGTAATTCGCGAGCAGGTGCACGAGCGTCGTGCCCTTTGGAAGCCAGAACGGTTCGCCCGGCGCCCACGGATGAAACCAGAACAGGCCGAGCTCTCGGCCGAGCTTGCGGTGGTCCCGCTTCTTCGCCTCCTCGATGCGAGCCAGATGCGACTTCAGCTCTGACTCGGTCGCGAAGGCGGTCCCGTAGATCCGCTGCATCGGCTGATTCTTCGCGTCTCCCTTCCAGTACGCGTTCGACGTGTTCAGCAGCTTGAAGGCTTTCAAGCGCGCCGTTGAGGGCACATGAGGGCCGACGCAGAAGTCGACGAAGGTGTCGCGGTCCTTAATCGTGTAGCAGGACACCTCAGATTGACCTTCCGTCTTCTCCTCGATCAACTGCACCTTCAACGGCTCTCCCTTTTGGGAAAAGAACCGCTTTGCTTCCTCGCGCGGCCACATCTGGCGCTCATATGGAAGGTCCGCCGCGGCGAGCTCCTTCATCTTCCGCTCGATCGCCTCCAGGTCCTCAGGCACGAACGGACGCCCGACGATGAAGTCGTAGAAGAAGCCTTCGTCGGTCGCGGGACCGATACCGCACTGTGTGCCGGGGAAAAGATTGGTCACCGCCGCCGCCATTAAGTGCGCGGTGCTGTGGCGAAGAAGCGCGAGCGCTTCGGGACTCTCCGGCGTCACGATGTGCACGCTGGCGTCCTCACGCAACGGGTACGTCAGATCGACGAGCTTGCCATTGACCACTGCCGCGACGGCGGCCTTGGCCAACCGCGGAGAGATCTCTGCCGCAACGCCGCCAGGTGTAATTCCAGCGGACACGCGACGGACCGACCCGTCGGGCAGCGTGACGGAGATTTCGGACATTGGGAATTACATTACGGAAGGCACGTTCACCGACATCAGGTCTCGTGGCACTCTGACTCTGTCTCGTGGCCCTCGCCCCTTCGACTCGACCGCTACGCGGTCTCGCTCAGGGCGAGCTCGCGAAATGATTTTTCAAGACGACGGCCTGCCATGACCGCACCGCAATGAGGCCTCCATGGGCCTGCCATGAGCGAGCGTTCGACTCGCCGCCCGAAGGGCGGCTCGCTCACGCGAGTCGAATGGTAGGCACGAGCGGACTCGAACCGCTGACCTCCTGCGTGTCAAGCAGGCGCTCTAACCAACTGAGCTACGCGCCTATGTCTTGAAAACACTGGCCTTACCGAACAGACAGTGTAACAAGAAAAAGCAAAAAGACCAAAGGCAGAACGTAAGAGGAGGAAGGCCAGTAAAGAGAGAGGGGGGACCCTCTCCCTTTTCCTTTAACCGTGTACTTTCGACTTTCTAGTTGACGGCGCCTTTCAGCGCTTTGCCAGCGGTGAAGCGGACCACCCGCCGCTTCGGAATCTTGATGGAGGCGCCGGTCTGCGGGTTGCGGGCCATCCGCGCCTTCCGCTGCGCGGTCTTGAACGTGCCGAATCCGACGAACGTGATCGGCTGCCCTTTCTTCAGCGACTTCGTGATCCCGTCGAAAAAGGATTCGACCGCCGCGCTGGCATTCGACTTCGTGATCCCGGTCTCCTGCGCGATCTTTGTGATGAGGTCCTGCTTGTTCATAGAAATGCCTCCCGGTGACAAAGATTCGCGAACGGGTCAGGACGGCCGGTACGACGCGTCGCGCGGATCTTGGTGTGCCCGCGTTATACGCGACGGGTCAGAGGGTGTCAAGAAATTCTGTGCAGTTCTGAGCAGGCGCTACGCGGCCTTCTTCGCGATTCGAGCGAGCGCCGCGTCGAGGATCG
>JBKPNQ010000111.1:0-7004 GCA_046732715.1 Acidobacteriota bacterium
CGTGGAGTCCGATTCGGGCCGACGCCAGGATCCGACGCGGTCATCAACAGAAACTGGCGGCCCTTGTATTCGTACATTGATGGAATGCCGCGGCTCGCCGCGCCAAGCTGGCGCTCCCAGAGCTGCTTTCCTGTCTCCGCATCGTAGACGTGCAGCTTGTCGTCCCCTCCCGCAACAAAGACAAGTCCGGTCGCGGTCGGGATGACGCCAAACTTGAAATCACCGGCAGTGCCGGTTCCCTTCACGCCAACGTCTGCCAGTCGCGGGTCGTCGCCGAGCGGCACTTGCCACCGGATCGTGCCTTTGTTCAGGTCGTATGACGTCAACGTGGTGAACGGCGGCCGGACGATGTTCGAATGCAGACCGTATCCGTCCATCGTGTAGCGTACGGGTGGCACTTCGATTCCGTCGGGGTACGGCTGGGCGCCACGCCCTCCGCCGCCTCGAGCGCCGCCGCCTTGTCGCACGACCGCCGGTCCCGATTGGACAACTGGTCCCGGCGGGAATGCCGGCGCCGCCCCGGCTGCGGCGCCACGGCCGCGACCGCCACGTCCGAGTGTGTCCGCCGCGTTCAGATACGCGACCACAGCATCGAGATCGCTCGCTGAAAGATGCGGCAGCGGCGGCATGCGGCCCTTGCCGTTCAACACCGTCGAGCGCATCTCCTCGACGGAGAGCCGGCCCGCGACGCCGATGAGCGACGCGCCATTCGGAGTCCCGCTGCGATCGGCGCCGTGGCAGGCCTGGCAGTCGCGCTGAAACACTGCGAGGCCGGCGCCGCCTGCTCCGCCGCGGCCGCCGCGCGCGCCGCGCGCCGCTTCTTCCTCGGGCGTCAGCAGCCGCATGATCGCCGGGATGTCGTAGCTGATGACGTACACGGTGCCGTCGCTTGGGTTCGAGGACGTGCTGCCGAAGTTTGATCCACCGTTGTTGCCCGGCATGTGGATCGCTTCGCCGAATCCAATCGGCGTAAAGAGCCCCTCGTTGCGGGCTTTCATGATGCGCTGCCGGAACTGCTCGCGCTCTTCATCGGACAGCAAGTACGGATTCAAGTCCTCGACCGTGTATTTCTGGCGGGCAAATGGCGGCGGGCTGGTGGGAAACGGCTGCGTCGGCCAGACCTGTTCGCCTGGCACCTCGGTTTTCGTCGGGACCGGCCGCTCTTCGATCGGCCACACCGGCTTGCCGTGCATACGATCGAAGACATAGAGGAATCCTGTCTTCCCCGCCATGGCCACGACTGGAATCGTCTTGCCGTTCTGCTTGATCGTCGTCAACTGCGGCGCCGACGTGTTGTCGTAGTCCCACAGATCATGGTGCACATTCTGAAAGTGCCACAACCGCTTGCCGGTCCGTGCGTCGAGCGCGAGGAGACAATTGGCGAAGAGGTTCGCGCCATGGCGATCGGCGCCGTAGAAATCGAACGTGGCGGACCCGGTCGGGAAATACGCGATGCCGCGCTCGGCATCGATTGTGATTTCTCCCCAGGTGTTCGTGCCACCGATGTATTTCCACGCGTCCTTCGGCCAGGTGTCGTAGCCGAACTCACCCGGATGCGGCACGGTGTGGAACTGCCACGCGAGTTTGCCTGTGACGATGTCGTACGCGCGCACATCGCCCGGCGGCGACATGTACGCTTCGCCGGTCGCCGATCCGATCAGCAGGAGGTTCTCGAACACCTTGCCGGGCGTGTTCGACTGGATGCGGCCAATCTTCTCCTTGTCGCGCCCAAGCCCGTCGCGCAGGTCAACGACTCCGTCCTGGCCAAACTTGACGATCGATTTGCCGGTGGTGGCATCGATCTCCTGCAGGTAATCGTTGATGCTGAAGATGAGCCGGCGATCCTTGCCGTCCTTGCTCTCCCAGTAGTTCACGCCTCGTCGCGTGATCCCTTCGAGGCCATCGTGAATCCAGATCTCCTTGCCGGTTTCGGCGTCGAGCGCAACCAGCGAGCTGTTGCGTCCCTTGCCGTAGATCACGCCGCGGGCGACGATCGGATTGAACCCGGTTTCGCCGTACGGGTAGGTCCAAGCCACATCGAGCTTCGTCACATTGGACTTGCTGATTTGTTTAAGCGTGCTGAACTTGGAATTGTCCGGCCCGCCGCCGTAATCCCGCCATTCGCGGGGATTCTGATCGCTGGCCGACATCGCGGTCGCGGCCAGCGCGATCAGAACGACAAGCTTGCCGAGACGAACCGCCGCCGCTCGCTGTGACACCGCCATCAGTACGATCTCCTTGGGAGGTGGGACGGCTGTATTCTACAAGGTTCTACAGGGGTCCACGAGGTTCTACAGGGTTCGTTCGGCGAGCGCCGCCTTCACCCGTTCGGCGGTGAAGGGGATCTGCCGGATCCGGACGCCAGTCGCGTCGAAGATGGCATTGCCGACCGCCGCCGCGATGACCGTGATCGCGGTCTCCCCTGCCCCGGTTGCCTCGGTGTCATGTCGATCGATGAGGACGCTCTCGATGGTGGGCATGGCGTCGCCCAGCGTCAGGCTGTGATAAGTCCGCCAGTCGATTGAGGTCACCTTTCGCTCGTCCCAGGTGACCTCCTCGCCCAGCGCTCGGCTGAGACCCTGTAGCGCGCCGCCCTCGAGTTGATTGCGCATGCCGTCAGGGTTCGACACCGGGCCGCAGTCCTGCGCGACATATAAATGTTGCGCCGTCACCTTGCCCGTCGCCGTGTTCACGGCCACGTCCGCAACGATCGCCACGTAGCCGTTGTCCCCTTCGTAGACGACGCAGGCCATACCGCGCCCAGAGGCGACGCCTGTCCGCGAGGCGCCCGGCTTCGGCGACGGACGCGCCTGCCACTTCGCTGCCCTCGCGACTTCAACGATCGTGTGCTTCAGCCGCTGGTCGCTGACGTGACGCATCCGAAAGTCGACCGGATCGGCCTTCACCTGCGCGGCGACCTCGTCCATCAGGCATTCGTGCGCGAACGTGTTCTGGAGACGGGATGGAGAACGAAGCGGCCCGGTGAAGAACGGTGAGGCGATCGTATGGGTCAGCACGCGCTCGCTGGCGACGACTCCGGCACCACCAGCGGCACCGCCGACGCGTCCGATGACGTAGGACGGTGCGGCATTGCTGCCGTTGTTGAATCGCCCGCCCGGTTCGCCGGCCGCTCGTGGAGCAAACGGTGCCGGCGAGAATCCGGCGAGCATGCCGGTGACGACGTTGCCCGGCGTGTTCGTGCCGGGACGGCCACCGAGCGATGCGTTCCACGATTCGCAGTCCCACGCGACGATGGTGCCGTCGGCATCGAGGGCGACGCGCTGATCGATGACATAGGGAAAGCCGTAGTTCTCCCAGGCCATCTCGTCCTGTCGCGACAACTGCACGCGCACCGGCTTACCGACCGCCTGCGACAGGAGTGCCGCGTCGTACGACACCGTATCCGCGCCATTGATCCCGTAACAGCCGGCGCCGCGCACGAATACGACTCTCACATTGTCGGCGGGTACACCAAGGAGCATCGCGACGCCGCTGCGGGTTGGGTACGCGGACTGCGTCGGCGACCAGACCGTGGCCTTGGTGTCCTGAACGTCAGCCACGGCGCACGACGTCCCCATCGATCCGTGCATCTGATACGGATGAAGATACGTGGCCTTCACGACCGAAGAGGCCTTCGCCAGCCGCTCGTCAACGTCCTTGGAATTGACGACATAGGCGTCGCGCGATGGCTGCTTCCGGATGAAGTCGTAGAAGTCGCGCCACATCGGTAATCCGCGACCGCTGTTCCATTGGATTTGCAGTTTCTGAACCGCCTGCCGCGCCTGCCACGGCTTCTCGGCAACGATGCCGACGAAGTTCTTCCGAGTTACGACCTTCACGAAGCCGGGCAGGTTTCGAACCGAGTCCTCGTCAACGCTGACCAGCGTCGCGCCGACTTCGGGCGGCCGCACGACGGCGCCGTGCAGCATGCCTGGAACCCGGACGTTGTGAACGAACTCGAACTGCCCCGTCGCCATCGCCGTCATGTCGAGTCGCGGGATGGGTTTGCCCAGGACCTTCCATTCACTCGCGGGCTTCCGCTTCGCTCGATCGTCGAGCTGGAGATCGAATGTCTTCCCCGACAGCAGTTCGCCGTAGGTGACTCGCTTCGACGTGTCGCCCTTGACCGCAATGACTCCGGCATCCAGTGTGAGCTGGTCCCGGCTGACGCCGAAACGGGTCGCCGCCATGCCGAGGAGCGCTTCGCGCGCGGTCGCCGCTGCCTGCGCGAGGTTGCGTTCGTTGAAATTTGTCGGCGTCGACTGGCTCCCGGATGTTGTCCCCTGATCGGGGCAAACGGACGTGTCGCACTGGATGAGCGTCACCATCGCTGGCGCGACCGACAACTCCTCGGCGACGAGTTGCGTCTGCGCGGTCAACATCCCCTGACCGAGATCGCATTTACCGGTGTACGCGGTCACCTTTCCGTCGCCCGCAATCGCGATCCACGCATCGAGCCGTCGCGGATCGATATGAGAAGGCCGGGTGTCGAACGGTCCCTGCGCCGCGCCCGGCAACACCGACGCCGCGCCGAAGCTGACCACCAGCCAGCCCGAGGTCTTGAGAAAGTCACGTCGCGAGAAGCCCGCGCGATCGAACACGTATTTCGCATCGGGGGTCATCGCACACCTCCCGCCTGATAGCGCTTGATCGCGCGAAGCATCCGGACGTTCGTGAAGCAGCGGCACAGGACGGTCGACATCCCCTGCTGAATCTCGTCCTCGCTGGCTGTCGGGTTCTGATCGAGCAGCGCCTTCGCGGTCAGGATCACGCCGCTCAGGCAGAAGCCGCACTGGGCTGCCTGTTCGTCGATGAACGCCTTCTGGATCGGATGTGGCCGTTCTGGCGTGCCCAGTCCCTCGAGAGTGGTGACCTCCGCGCCGCTCACCGAACTGACCGGCGTGACGCACGATCGGATGGCGCGTCGATTAACAATCACCGTGCAGGCGCCGCACTGTCCAAGCCCGCATCCGAACTTCGGACCGCGAAGCGCGAGATCGTCGCTGAGCACGTACAGGAGCGGCGTGGCCGGATCGACGTCGACGGTGTGGGGCTTGCCGTTGACGGTCAGAGTGATGGAGCTCATGTGGTCTCCGATGGAGAGTGCCGATCGGGTTGAGGGTGCAACAGACATGGTCAACCAGTCAAGGAGGTGCCAAAGAGATCTTCGTTGTGAATCTTCTTCGTTACCTTCGCAACCTCCGCCCCCATCAGCTCGGGTTACAATCCGTCACCATGCAGAGCCTTCGCACGTCCAGACGAGAGTTTCTCGTCGGCACCACCGCGGGCCTGCTGTCTGGACGAGCGCTCGCGCAGCCTCCAAGACTCACCGCCCAGCAGGTTGCCGATCGCATCCGGGCGAGTGTCGGTCTTCCCTGGCGCGCGCAGACAACCGACGGCTTCAAGGCCGGCGACCCTTCCACGCCTGTGACCGGCATCGCGACAACGGTGATGGCTACCACCGACACGCTCAGGCGCGCCGTCGCTTCGGGTCAGAACTTCATCGTCACGCAGGAGCCGCTCTTTTATTCGAACAACGATGACCCGGGGAACCGCGCGAAAGACCCGGTGTATCTCGCGAAGAAGGCGCTGATCGACGAGCATCGGCTCGTGGTCTGGCGCTTTGCGGAACACTGGAACGCCCGCCAGCCAAATGAAGCCGCACGAGCGCTCGCGGCACTGCTGAAGTGGGCCGACGCCGAGGTTCCCGGCGCGGCTCAAACCTATCGCATACGCGAGACGACACTCGGCGCACTCGTCGTGCAACTGCGAAGCCGCCTGCCACTGCGTGGAGGACTGCGGATGGTTGGCCAGCCGGGAATGCGAGTACGAACGGTCTATGTCTCGCCCGGTACGACGTCGCTCGCGAGCGCGGTAGCCAACCTGCAAAAAGCGGACGTGATTCTGGCCGGCGAGCCACGCGAGTGGGAGGCGGTGCCATATTCCCTGGACACGTGGAGCGCCGAGCGCGGCAAAGGGCTGATTGCGATCGGACGTCTCGTATCCGAAGGACCAGGTGCACAGGCCTGCGCAACGTGGATTCATTCGGTCCTCCCTGAAGTTCGCGTCGAATCCATCTCCATCGCCGACCCGTACTGGAGCGTCAACGTATGACCGCGCAACAGGTCGTCGAGCGAATCCAGAAGAAGCTGCAGGAACTGAAGATCAACTGGCGGGCGCAGACCGTCGATACCTTCAAGGCGGGCTCGCCCGAGACGGCGGTTCGAGCCATCGCCACGACCGGCATGGCAACCTTCGACGTGCTCCGCCGCGCTGCCGCGGCCGGTCGAAACTTCGTCATCACACACGAGCCCACCTTCTACAATCACCTGGACCAGACCGCCGATCTCGAGGCCGATACCATCTATCAGGCGAAGCAGCGGTTCATCAAAGACAGCAACATCGTGGTTTTCAGATTCCACGACCACGCTCACGCATTGCAGCCCGACCCGCTGGTCGCCGGATCGGCACGCATGCTCGGATGGACGCAATACGCGTCCCCGACCGAGCCCCGCATATACGTGTTGCCGCCGACGACGCTTCGTGAGCTGGCGGTTGACGTGAACACGAAGTTGAAGGGTCGAGCGATTCGTGTCGCCGGGGATCCTGAGATGAAGGTGACCCGGGTGGCACTTGGCCCTGGCTATGGCGTTCCACCGCTGACGACGTCGATCGACGTCGCCGTCGGCGGAGAGACTGCCGAGTCCGGCGGCAACGCCGAGTACATCCTCGATGCCGCCGCCGACGGTCAGAAAAAAGGAATGATCCTGCTCGGCCACATGATGTCGGAGGACTGGGGCATGCGGGAAGTCGCGGACTGGCTACGACCGCTGGTGCCAGAAGTGACGGTCGAGTGGGTTCCGGCCGGTGAACCGTTCACGACGGCGAAGTGAAATGCTGATTGCTGAATGCTGATTGCTGGTTGACCGGAGTTGACAATGAGAACGTTCGGTTCACGGGTGCTACGTGGCGCGATTGATGTGCTCATCATCGGAGTCCTTGCG
>JBKPNQ010000112.1:0-9687 GCA_046732715.1 Acidobacteriota bacterium
CGGCCGGGAGGTCACTCATGAATCGGACGCTGTGCATGGCAATCGCCGGACTCCTCGTGTCCAGCACGCTGTACGCGGGCCCCTCTGGAAATGACAAGGACAAGGGCAAGAAGGCGAAGTACGAACCGGTCAGCAACACGACGAGCGTGTCCGTTCGCATTGCCTTCGAGCCGCGTGAGGTGCGCATCATCCGGGAGTACTACGGACCGCGGTATCGAACCCTTCCGCCAGGACTGCAGAAGAAGTACCGGCGAACAGGCCAGCTTCCACCGGGATGGCAGAAGAAGATGCAGCCGTTTCCCGTCGCAGTCGAGCGTCAGATGACCGTACTTCCAGGCGGTTATTCGCGTGGCGTCATTGATGGCCACGCGATCATTTACAACTCGCGCACTCAGACCATCGTCGACCTCGCGGTTTTGTTTTAGGCAAACTCCAAGTTCGGTTGGTGCACCGTCCGGCCGGGCCGCTGATGCGGCTCGGCCTCCTCCCCTAAGCCACTAGACCTCTCCCCCATCCGGCACATCATCGCCAGAGAACCGCCGAAGTACGACAAGCGGTTCCTGCAACGCGTCTCCTGGGCGAACGAGCGCGCGAGTGAGCCCACGCGGGCGGCGTGGGATCGCGGGGTCCCCGCGAGCGAGCGTGTGGAGGAGTCCGACGGGCGAAGCCTCTCGGATTGAGTATTGACGACCAAATTGGTCGGATATATGCTGGGGAACCGAAATGAGACTTGTCTCATCTTCGCCGCTGTTTTGGAAGTGATTCGCCGGTAGGCGGCGGCCAGACAGAACGGCCCGCCGGGTGCGGCAACACCCGACGGGCCTATCGAACGTGGTCTCGGCAGACCCATCAAACGCTCGCGCGTGTGACTCGTCCGACTTCGCAATTCTACGAACCGGCCGGCGTCCGCGCAAATCAGCTCGGAGTGTTGCCATGCGCCGGTTCGTCTTGATTCTCGTGTCCTGCATCGTCTCCATCGCCACCGCGTCGGGAGCCTTCGCACAGGTCGCGGCTTCCCAATTCGCGCTGCACGGTACCATCCTCGATCCCACCGGCGCTCCGCTCGCCGACGCCGTCGTCACCGCCGCATCGAATTCTGGTCGGCCTGCCGCCTCAGTCGTCACCGATCAGTCAGGAGCCTTCACGCTTCTGCTCGATCCAGGCAAGTACACGGTGACGATTGCCGCCGCCGGTTTTCACGACGCGATTCGCGAAGTCAACGCGTTCGAGGATCGAGCCGAGACCGTGCAGATCGTTCTGGAACTCTCGGGAGTGCAGGAAAAGGTAAGCGTCAGCGCCCGCCCGGGATACGAGACGGCTGCGATCAGCAGCGCGACGCGAACGGCGACCCCGCTCAGAGATGTGCCGCAGTCAGTCACAGTCGTCAACCAACAGCTCGTCAAGGATCAGCTGATGACCAGCATTGGCGACGCCGTTCGCTACATGCCGGGGGTGAGCTATCACCAGGGTGAAAACAATCGGGATCAAATCATCATGCGGGGCAACAGCTCGTCGGCTGACTTCTTCGTCGACGGCGTGCGCGACGACGTGCAGTACTACCGGGATCTCTACAACCTCGAGCGCATCGAAGCGCTGAAGGGCCCGAACGCGATGATCTTCGGGCGCGGTGGCGGTGGCGGCGTCATCAATCGCGTGATCAAGCAGGCGGCCTTCCAGCCGCTGCGAAGCGCTGACGTGCAGCTGGGCGGGTATGCCAACAAGCGCATCACTGCGGATCTCAACCAGCCGCTGTCTGACAAGGTCGCGGTTCGCCTCAACGGCGTGTTCGAGAATTCCGACAGCTTCCGCGACTTCGTGGACCTGGAACGCGCCGGTATCAACCCGACATTCACCTTCAATCCCGACTCAGGCACGCGCATCAGCGCCGGCTACGAGTACCTGCGCGACACGCGCGTGGCCGATCGCGGCATCTCGTCGTTTGCCGGCCTGCCACTCGACATCGATCCATCCACGTATTTCGGCGACCCTGACGACAGCCATGTGAAGGCCCGAGTGCATGTCGGATGGGTGGCTGCAGAGCGGCGGATGGGGGCGGCACTGCTGCGCGAGCGCCTGTCGCTGGGCAACTACGATCGCTTCTATCAGAATTTCGTTCCCGGAGCGGTATCCGCCGATCGAACGCTCGTGACCCTGACGGCGTACAACAACGAAACCGCCAGGACCAATCTCTTCAGCCAGACGGACGTGACGTTCGCCGCCACCACTGGACGAATCCGTCACACGTTTCTGACTGGAGTCGAGATCGGCCATCAGGACACCGACAACTTCCGCAACACCGGGTTCTTCAACGACGACGTGACGTCGATCCGCGTACCACTGGCGAATCCGACGACCGATACGCCGGTGACGTTCAGGCAGAGCGCGACGGATGCCGACAACCACGTGATCACGAACGTTGCGGCAGTGTTCGCGCAAGATCAGGTCGAAGTCTCGCGCCGGGTTCAGTTGCTCGGCGGACTCCGGTTCGACCGGTTCGACCTGCAGTACCACAACAATCGGAACGGCGACGATCTTTCGCGGGTCGACAACTTGGTCGCGCCGCGCGCCGGCGTCGTGTACAAGCCGGTTCGACCGTTGTCGGTGTATGGCAGCTACAGCGTGTCGTATCTGCCCAGCTCCGGCGATCAGTTTTCGTCGCTGACGACGATCACACAGCAGGTCAAGCCGGAGACGTTCAACAACTACGAGCTCGGCGTCAAGTGGGATGCCTTATCCGCGTTGTCTGTGACGGGCGCCGTGTATCGGCTCGATCGCACGAACACGCGCTCGACGGATCCGAACGACCCCACGCGTATCGTGCAGACCGGCAGTCAGCGCACCAAAGGCTTCGAATTCGGCGTGAATGGTTATGTCTCGCCGTCCTGGAGCGTGGCCGGCGGCTACGCATATCAGGATGCGTTCGTCACCAGCGCCACGGTGGCGGCCCGCCCTGGGGCCGAGGGCGGCCAGGTGCCGCATCACACCTTCTCGCTGTGGAACAACTATGAGATCGCTCGCCGCTTTGGTGCGGCGCTTGGACTGATCCACCGTTCGAGCATGTTCGCGGCAATTGATAACACCGTCACGCTCCCCGGCTACACGCGGGCAGACGTCGCCGCGTACCTCCCGTTTGCCAGGAACTGGCGGCTGCAGGCGAATGTCGAAAACCTGTTCGACACCCGCTACTTTGTCAATGCTGACAGCAACACGAATATCTCGCCCGGCTCGCCGCGCGTTGTGCGGGTCGCGTTGAGAGCAACGTTCTAATTTCAACCGCGGGGCTTCGCCCGTCGGCACGCCTCCGTTGAAGCTTCGGCGGTGTCCGGCGTCGCCTCGGCGAAGCAGGAACTTCCTTACACGCGTGCTCGCTCGCCGATTCGACGGCTCGCTTCCGTTTTCGCGCGAAGCGCCGCGGCGAGATCTCGCCCGACTCTTGGAGGCTGGCTAGTCACGTAGCTCGCTCGCACCGCGCTGTTTTCGGCGCCGGCAGATTCATGAGAGAGCTTTTAGGGGTGATGCGACTCGTCACGTGATGCGGCTCGCTGGTGGCAGCGTTGTGCTACAGTGGCCGGCCATCACGGCCACTTGTTTTTTGCACGGTGAACCATGCGTATCGCTCCCTGCTGCCTGACGGTTGTTGCGCTGATGTCGGGTACCCCGCTCGAACTCGCGAGCGAGCCGGCACCAATCGTGGAGATCAGCGCCGGCGTACCATGTGACTCCCTGGGTGCGGCGCCGCTCGCTGGCGGCCGCGTGACGTCCGCCTCTCTTGTCGCCGCCGGGGCCTTTACGCCGCCTGGTGCGGCCGGACGGGCGGGCACGTCATCGCCATACGCCGCGCTTCCCGAGTTCTGCCGCGTGGCGGCGACGCTGACGCCGACGACCGACTCGGACATCAAGATCGAAGTCTGGCTTCCGCGATCGAACTGGAATGGCAAGTTTCAGGCGGTCGGCAACGGTGGCTGGGCGGGAACGATCTCCTACGGTGCGATGGCGTCGGCGGTTGCCGGTGGCTACGCGACAGCGAGCACGGACACGGGGCATTCGACTCCTGGTGCCGCGTTTGCTATGAATCACCCCGAGAAACTCGTGGACTACGGTCACCGCGCGGTGCACGAGATGACGGTTCAGGCGAAGGCCCTCATCCTGGCCTTTTACGGTGACGCTCCGAAGCTTGTCTTGTGGAACGGATGTTCAACCGGTGGACGCCAGGGCGTGATCGAAGCCTCGATGTATCCGGCGGACTACGATGCGATCATTGCCGGCGCCACACCCGTGACGACGCCCGGCCTGCATGGCGTGCGGGTGCAGTTCTACCGCATGGTCCACCGGACGAGCGACAGCTACATCCCGCCAGAAAAGTATCCAGCGATTCACGAGGCCGCGCTGCAGGCGTGCGATGCGCTCGATGGCGTGAAGGACGGCGTTATTGACAGCCCGAATCGTTGCACGTTCGATCCAAAGGGGCTGGCATGTTCGGGCACAGATAATCCTGCGTGCCTGACGCCGGCCCAGGTCGAAACCGCGCGGGCGATGTATGCCCCTGTAAAAGATCCGAAGACTGGAGCGACACTCTCGTTTCCAATGCTGCACCCCGGATCGGAACTCGGGTGGGCGACGCTTGCTGGGCCACAACCGTATGCGATTGCGCTCGAAGCGTTTCGATATGTCGTGTTCAACGATCCCACCTGGGATCCGGCGTCGCTCAATCCTTCAACCGACATTTCGAAACTAGAGCAGCGGGCCACCGGGATGAAACCGCCGACGGCTGACCTGAAACCGTTTTTTTCTCGAGGTGGAAAACTGCTCTTGTATCACGGCTGGTCCGATCAGCAGGTGGCGCCGCTGAACAGCATCACCTACTACGACGACGTTCTCAAAGCGTCTGGAAAGAATGCCGCCGGCAGGTCGATCGCGCTCTATCTCGTCCCTGGCATGGGCCACTGCCAGGGCGGCCCGGGCACCGATTCATTCGACAAGGTTGCCGCCGTCGAGGAGTGGGTTCGCACGGGGAGTGCGCCGGCGCAGATCGTTGCATCCCATCGGACGTCCGGTACAACCGATCGCACCCGCCCGCTTTGCCAATATCCGCTCGTTGCGAAATACAAGGGCTCAGGTAGCACGGACGAGGCATCCAGCTTCGCCTGCGCGCCAAATAAATAGGCTCTGCGGAATTCTGTAGAACTGTCGATCTCGTCTGCCGCCATTCGTCTATGTGACGGGTGAAGGGCCCAGCTTGCCCTCGCTGGATCGTCACAGCACAATGGCATTGTGTGGTCCTGATCGCGAAAGGAGAACGAAATGGCAAAAGCAAAGAGCCCGATTCCTGAAGGATTTCACACGGTCACGCCGCAGCTCATTCTGGACAACGCTGCGGAGGCGATCGATTGGTACAAGAAGGGACTCGGGGCCGAGGAACTGGGTCGCGCCGTGGGACCTGACGGAAAGATCATGCACGCAGAGTTGCGCATCGGCAACTCGATCATCATGGTAAACGACGCGATGATGGGCGCGAAGGGAGCCAAAGCGTTTGGCGGGTCGCCGACATCGCTCTGGATCTACGTCGACGATGCGGACGCGCTGTTCAATCGCGCGGTGAAGGCGGGAGGCCAGGTGGCCCCGGGCCCGATGGGCGCGATGGCGGACCAGTTCTGGGGTGATCGTTGCGGGACGTTTACGGACCCGGCTGGTTATCGCTGGACGATTGCGACTCGCAAGGAGGAATTCACGCCGCAGGAGATGAAACAGCGGCAAGAGGAATTCATGAAGAATTTCGGCAAGCAACCCGCACACAGTTAGAAACGGACAAGTCAGAAGGGACAAGGGAGGGTACCTTTGTCCCTTTCCTTTCCCTGGCCGCTCCTCCCCCCGGCCTATAATCACCAAGAATCCAGCCATGGTCCTTGACGCGCACGGATCGAGCGTGGAGGCCCACGCGACCAGGCGATTGACCGCCGAGCACGTCGCGGCGCGCGCCCTCGTCGAGTCGCCCACCTTTGGTGACGCGGCGCCGAAAATCCTCCAGGCGATTTGCGAAGCCCTGGACTGGGAATACGGCGCGCTCTGGCGGATCGATGGTGAAGCCGACGTGCTCCGTTGCGTAGATACCTGGCGCATCTCGGCCGATGCGTTTCCTGAATTCGATCGAGCCAGCCGCGAAACCACGTTCAGCCAGGGCGTGGGTCTCCCGGGACGGGTGTGGAGCACCGCTCAGCCGGCGTGGATTCCTGACGTCGTACGCGATCCAAATTTTCCACGAGCCTCAATCGCCGATCGGGAGGGGCTGCACTCTGCCTTTGGCTTCCCCATCCTGCTGCGCGGTCAGGTGCAGAGCGTGCTGGAGTTCTTCAGCCGCGAGATCCGTGCGCCTGACGAGGACCTGCTCTCGACGCTGACCAGTGTCGGGAACCAAGTGGGCTTGTTCGTCGACCGCCGCCGCGCGCAGGAAGAGCTCGATCGATTCTTCAACCTGTCCCTGGACATGTTCTGCATCGTCGGGTTCGACGGTTACTTCAAGCGCGTCAATCCATCGTGGCATCGACTGCTCGGGTATAGCGAGGCGGAGCTATTTGCGCGACCGTACATGGATTTCATCCACCCGGACGATCGAGCGGCGACAGGTTCTGCCGCCGCACGACTGACGGACGGTCACGAAATTACCTATTTCGAGAATCGGTACTTCCACAGGGATGGAACGATCCGCTGGCTGCTGTGGACCTCGGCGCCGTTTCCGCAACAACAGATCATCTACGCTGCCGCGCGCGACATCACGGAGCGGAAGGCTGCCGAGGAAACGCTCGCGGACTACGCCCGCGATGTGGAGCAGAGCCGCCAAGCGCTCGAAGACCAGACGGCGCGCCTGGCGCAACTCGTGAAGGAGCTGGAACTCGCGAAGGCACGCGCCGAGGAGGCCGCCGAAGCCAAGAGCGCCTTCGTCGCCAATATGAGCCACGAGATTCGCACGCCGCTCAACGGCATCCTGGGGATGACGACGCTGGCGCTGCAGACGAAGCTGTCGCCCGAGCAGCAGGAGTATCTCGACACAATCAAGTCATCGGCCGACTCGCTCCTCGGCATCGTCAACGACATTCTCGATTTTTCGAGGATCGAGGCTCGACGACTCGATCTCGAGCACACGGAATTCGATCTGCGCGAAGCCGTTGGCGACGCGGCGAAGGTCCTGGCGCTTCGCGCGAGCGAAAAGGGTCTCGAACTGGCGTGTCACATCGCGGCTGACGCGCCAGACCAGCTGCTGGGTGACGCAGGCCGGCTTCGGCAGGTGCTGCTGAACGTCCTTGGCAACGCGGTCAAGTTCACCGATACCGGCGAGGTAGTCCTCCGCGTTGACGTCGAAACCGTCAGCCCGTCGCGGGTAACGCTCCGTTTCGCGGTGACCGACACCGGCATAGGCATTCCGGCCGAGAAGCAGCGGCACATTTTTCAAGCGTTCACCCAGGCCGACAGTTCGACGACGCGTCGGTTTGGCGGGACTGGCCTGGGATTGGCGATCGCCCTCCGGCTGGTCGAATTGATGCACGGACGCATGTGGGTCGAGAGCGAGGTCGGCCGCGGCAGCGCGTTCTTCTTCACTGCCGTCTTCGATCGTCCGCAGACCGCTGCTCATGAACCGCTCGTCGACAAGTCCCGCGCGCTCGATGGACTGCGCGTGCTCGTCGTCGACGACAATGCCACGAATCGCCGCATCCTCCAGGAGATGCTGGCAAGCTGGCACATGACGCCCACCACGGTGGCCGATGCAGAGTCCGCGCTGAATGCCCTGCGCGCCGCAGCGGCCGGCGGGAAGCCGTGTGACGTCATCATTTCGGATCGCCAAATGCCCGGCGTCGACGGTTTCATGCTGGCCCGGCGAGTCAGACGTGAGCGGTCGCTCGCCAGAATGCCAATCGTGATGTTGATGTCCGTCGGTGATGCCGCAGAAGCCTCCAGCCGCGGCGTTGCGATCGACGCCTACTTGACCAAGCCGGTCAAGCACTCGGATCTTCTTGACGCGCTGGCGACGCTGTTTCGCGTGTCCATTCGAAGTCCGCGACCGGGGCGTACCGTTCGGCCCGCACTCCGCGCGGCGAAGCGGCTGCGCGTCCTGGTCGCCGAAGACAATCCGGTGAATCGAAAGCTGGTGACGAAACTGCTCCAGAAGCGTGGCCACCAGGTGGATGCGGTGGAAAACGGGCGCGAGGCGGTCGACACGATCGTCGGCCATCCACCAGCAACGTTTGACGCGATCTTGATGGACGTCCAGATGCCCGAAATGAGTGGATTCGAGGCGACCGAGGCGATCCGCGGGCACGAGGCCCGGACCGGCTCGCACGTTCCGATCGTGGCGTTGACGGCCCACGCCATGGCTGGCGATCGTGAGCGGTGTCTTGCCGGCGGAATGGACGGCTACCTGTCGAAGCCGATCGAAGTGAACGACCTGATCGCTACGGTGGAGCGGCTTGCCTCCGGACGAGCGAGCGCCGGCGGCCCGTCTGTTGAGGCGAAGGCGCTCTCCGTCTTCGACGAGCGCACTGCACTGGCACACACCGGCGGCGATCGACGGCTCTTGAAGCAGATCGTCAAGTTATTCCGCGCCGATAGCCCGGCGTCTCTCAGACGCATCGATCGTGCGCTTCGCGACCGTGATGGCGAGGCGCTGCGGATGGCCGCCCACGCGGTCAAGGGAGCGATTGCTACCGTCGGATCGGCGGCCGGCCGCAACGCTGCGGCCCAGCTCGAGACGCAGGCACGATCGAGCAACTGGCTCGAAGCTCAGCGCGCGCGCGACGAATTGCGCACCGTGATACGGCGACTCGACGAAGCGTTTCAGTCGGCTGGCCTGCTCTCGCGCGGCGGGACGGGCCCGACGCGAAAAGCACGAGTCACGCGCAGGAAGCGAAGTGCATCATGAAGAAGATTCTCGTTGTCGACGACGATCAAACCACGCGGCACGTGCTGCGCAAGGTGCTCATGGGTGCCGGCTTCTCGGCAACGGTCGCCAAAGATGGCGTCGATGGCCTCAAGGCACTCAAGAGCAAGCGCTACGACTTGCTGCTGCTCGACGTCTGGATGCCGCGGATGAACGGTCTCGAGCTGCTGTCCAAACTGCGTGCCACCAAGTCTCGCCCGCGCGTCGTCGTCATGACGTCAGATGACACGCCGCAGACCGTTCTCGAAACCGTGCGCGAGAAGGCGTTCAAGTACGTGCACAAGCCGATCGAAGCGCTCGCCCTGCTCCAGACCGTTCGCGAGGTACTCGCGGCGGCCGAACCGCCACCAGTGGAAGTGATCTCGGCGCGGCCGGAGTGGGTCGAGCTTGTTGTGCCCTGCACACGTGAGGCGGCAGAGCGAATCCAGACGGTGATGGCTCATCTCGACACCGATCTCCCCTCCGATCTCAGGGACACGATCGGCTACGCATTCCGCGAGCTGCTGTTGAACGCGGTCGAATGGGGCGGCCGTTTGGATCCGAAACGCAAGGTGCGGATTGCCTGTCTGCGCACTCAGCGCATGCTGATGTACCGCATTGCGGATCCAGGCCCAGGCTTCAAGATCGATGAACTGCCACACGCGGCAATCAGTCACGGGCCCGACGACCCCATTGGTCACATGTTGGTCCGGGAGGAGAAGGGCATGCGGCCGGGCGGTTTCGGCCTGCTGATGGTTCGCAACAGCGTCGATGAGCTGATC
>JBKPNQ010000113.1:0-7118 GCA_046732715.1 Acidobacteriota bacterium
ATCGCATGGTGATCGAGTGAGTGAACTCCGAGGCGAATCGCGAGCTGCGAATCGCGAATCGCGTCCGTCGAAGGTTGCTCTGGTCCACGACTGGCTGACCGGGATGCGCGGTGGGGAGAAGGTCCTCGAAGCGATTTGCGAGCTGTATCCCGACGCAACGCTCTACACGCTCGTTCAGATCCCCGGCAGCGTGTCGGCTGAGATCGAACGTCACCGGATCAGGCGATCGCTCGTGCAGCGTTTACCCAGGGCCGGCGTACTTTACCGGCAATACCTGCCGCTGTTTCCGACCATGGTCGAACTCTTCGATCTCGACGGTTACGATCTCGTGATCAGCAGCAGTCACTGCGCGGTCAAGTCGGTGATTCCGAGCGGGGCGGCGACGCACGTCTGCTATTGCCATTCGCCGATGCGGTACGCCTGGGATCAGTTCAGTTCTTATTTCGGGCCAGCCCAGGTCGGCAACCTGCGAAGCCGGCTTCTCCGGCCCGTGCTGGCGGGTTTGGCACGATGGGATGCGGCCACCTCGACACGTGTTGACCGCTTTCTCGCTAACTCTCAGTATGTTGCGGGCAGGATCCGCCGATACTATAATCGCGGGTCGACCGTTGTGTATCCTCCAGTTGATACCACCTTCTTTCGTCCTCCGACGTCTCCGGCTCAGCCGTCCGAACCCACATTTCTCATTGTGTCAGCCCTCGTGCCCTATAAACGCGTAGAGGTCGCCATTGAGGCGTGCCGCCGCCTTGGCGCCAGACTCAGAATTGTAGGGCGAGGCCCCGAAGAGGCCCGGCTGCGGCTGCTGGCCGATTCGAACGTCGAGTTCATGGGGTGGTGTTCAGACGAGGACATCCGGGAGCTTTACGGCCAGTCGACCGCCGTGCTCCTCCCAGGGACCGAAGACTTCGGCATGGTGCCGGTCGAAGCGCAGGCGTGCGGGACCCCGGTGGTTGCCTACGGTCAGGGTGGCGCCTGCGAAACGGTTCTCGACGGAGACACCGGCGTGCTCGTCCGGGAGGATTCGCCGGCGGCATTTGCGGATGGACTCGACCGGGCTCGATCGATGCGATTCGACCGGGCCGCGATTCGAGGCAACGCCGAACGATTCTCACGCGCCCAGTTCATGACGCGCTTTCAGGCCGCGATTGCCTCCGCTCTCGCAGAACGTGAGGCCGCGCGATGATGCGCCGGTACAACCGGCTGCTCGTCCTCTTCTTCGTCATCACCGACGCGTTGATCTCCGGGTCTTCCTTCGCGCTCGCCTACATGCTGCGGTTCTATTGGCTCTCCGGGCTCATCCCGGTGACGAAGGGCTTGCCGGATTTCCGCTACTACGGAAAGCTCCTCCCCTTCGTCATGGCGATGCTGCCGCTCGCGTTTCATGTTCAGGGCGTGTATCACTTGCGGCGGGGCCGCTCGCGGGTTGACGACTTTTTTGCGGTGTTCGTCGGCAGCATCCTCGCGGTTGTCTTCGGCGTCGGCGGGACCCTCTACTACAACACCTACTACGTGCCCGATAATCTCAAAGACCTCGGGGTCTACGAGGTCTCGCAGCTCGTCTGGGCGTACTACCTCGTCATCAATATCGTTCTCGGCTACGCGTCGCGCGAATTCGTCCGCGAAACTCTCGAACGCCGGTGGAAGGCTGGAATCGGGCTGAAGCGGGTCCTGATTGTCGGCGCCGCCGATCTCGGCAAGGCGGTTGCGGACAAGCTGCTGGAGCACCGGGAGCTCGGGTTCAAGGTCACGGGATTCCTCGATGATCGCGCCGCCGGCGATCACATCGGCTATCGTGGCCTGCCCCTCCTTGGCACGCTCAACCAGGCGGACGAAATCATCCGCCAGGAGTCGATCGATCACGTCTACGTCGCGCTGCCGCTCGACGAGCACGTGAAGATGCTCGGAATCGTCGAGGCGACGAACCGTGAAGCGGTTGAAGTCCACGTCGTCCCCGACCTCCTGCAGTTCATCGCGCTGCGCGCCCGGCTGGAGAATCTCGACGGCGTTCCGATCATCAGCCTCAACGACGTTCCGCTACGCGGCTTCAACAGCGTCCTCAAGCGCGGCATCGATGTCATGATTTCAGCCACGGCGCTGCTTGGTTTTTCAGTACCCTTTGGAGTGATTGCCGCCCTGATCAAGTACACGTCCCAAGGGCCGGTGTTCTACAAGCAGGAGCGCATGGGCCTCGACGGCAAGGCCTTCCAGGTTTACAAGTTCCGGTCGATGTATCTTGGCGCCGAAGACGAGACCGGCCCGATCTGGGCGCGCGACGATGACCCGCGGTGCACGGCGATGGGACGCTGGCTGCGGCGAATGGACTTGGACGAGTTGCCGCAGTTGTGGAATGTGCTTCGCGGCGACATGTCGATCGTCGGGCCGCGGCCCGAACGCCCGTATTTCGTCGAGCAGTTCAAGCACCGGATCCCGCAATACATGTTGCGCCACAAAGTCAAAGCAGGCATTACCGGGTGGGCGCAGGTCAACGGCTGGCGCGGCAACACGTCGCTCGAAAAGCGCATCGAGTACGACCTGTATTACATCGAGAACTGGTCCGTCTCGCTCGACATCAAGATCATGTGCCTCACCCTGCTCCGAGGCTTGCAGAAACACGCATACTGATTTAATGATTGTCGATTGCTGATTGAACGGCAAGACTTGGGATTCACCAGTCAGCAGGCAGGCAATCGGCAATCAGCAATCGACAATCAGCAATCACTTATGAGAATAGTCATCACCGGCGCCGCCGGCTTCATCGGCTCTCATTTGTCCGAAGAGCTCCTCGATCGGGGCCACTCCGTCGTCGGGATCGATAATCTTCTGACCGGCGACACGGCGAATATCGCGCACCTGGCGGGCCGGGACTTCGTGTTCGTGAAACACGACGTGACGAACTACATCAACGTCGAAGGGCCGGTCGACGCGGTGTTGCATTGGGCCAGCCCGGCCAGCCCGATCGATTACCTCGAGTTGCCGATCCCCACGCTCAAGGTCGGCGCGCTGGGCACCCACAAGGCGCTCGGCCTCGCCAAAGCAAAGAACGCGCGATTCGTTATCGCGTCGACATCTGAAGTCTATGGCGACCCGCTGGAACATCCGCAGAAAGAAACCTACTGGGGCAACGTCAATCCGATCGGCCCGCGCGGCGTGTACGATGAGGCCAAGCGCTTTGCGGAAGCGATGACGACCGCCTACCACCGCTACCACGGCCTCGACGCGAAGATCGTGCGAATCTTCAACACCTACGGGCCGCGAATGCGGCTGCGCGACGGGCGGGCGGTGCCCGCGTTCATGAGTCAGGCGCTGACCGGTGAAGACGTCACGATCTTCGGAAGCGGCCGTCAGACCCGCAGTTTCTGTTACGTCACCGACTTGGTGGACGGCATCATCCGCCTGATGCAATCCAACGTCAACGAGCCGGTCAACATTGGCAACCCGAAGGAGATGACCATCGAGGAGATCGCGCGGATGATCATCACGTTGACCGGCTCGAAGAGCAAGATCGTGTATCGTCCGCTCCCCGAAGACGATCCCAAGGTGCGGCAACCCGACATCACACGGGCGCGGACGCTCCTCGGCTGGGAGCCGAAGGTCGGGCTTGAAGAGGGACTGACGCGAACCCTCGAGTATTTCCGGTCCAAAGTCTAAAGAGAGCAGGTTCTACAAGGTTCTACCAGGTTCTACAGGGTTCTACTAGGTTCGTTCTAGGTTCTACTAGGCGTCCGGCGGGTTCCGCAACTCGTCCGGACTCTCTCGGCCGCTGAACCCGAACGAACCCTGCTGAACCCGGTGGAACCCTGTAGAACCTCGTAGAACCCGATCTCTTAGGCGAACTTCTTGGCCTCTTCCGCGGAGGTCTTCGCGCGAAGACGTTTGGTGCCCCGCTCGATGCGGCCGGCAAGTTCTCTCTCGGCCTTCAGCGCGCGCAGCGTGGTCTGTGATTCCTGCACCAGCTCGGTCAGCCGCGTGAAGTCGGCCATGGCCTGTTCCATGATGGTTTTGTGCTCACCGAGCGTGTCGATGTTGAGCCGGACGTCTTCCAGCATATTGACGATGACGTTGGTCTTGATCTGAACCTCGTCGACGACCCTGCGCCGGCCGTCAATCGCGGCGATGCGGGTCTCGGTTTCGGCGATCGTCTCGAGAAGCCCGTCCAGCTTTTCGCGCAGCGTCACAATCTCGGCCCGGTGCGACTGGACGTGCTCGAGATCGGACTTGCTGCGGGCGCTGATCTCGTGAATACCCTCGACCTCGCGGCGGACGGCCTCGACGACCGACTCACGCTGGGTGAGCCGATCGGTCGTCTTGTCGATCGCGTCGGCCATCTGATTGAGATCGGCCAGCCGGTCCTCGAAGCCGCCGATGCGTTTTTCCGTTGCCGTCAGCTGCGTCGCCCGCTGATCGAGGTGCTTGGCCATGGCTTCCAGCCGCTTCAGCTGCTCGCCGGCCACCTCGACCTGGCAGGCGACGTCGCGCTGCTGTTCCTGAACTCTGGCCAGTTCGTCGACGAGCCCCTCCTTCAGGATAATCGAGCGGCTGACTTCATCTGACATGCCGAGCACTTCGGTCAACTGCTCGGCAATCTGGTGTGACGCCAGTTGGGCGCGGCCGTCGAGTTCGGCCAGCCGGCGCTCCTGATCCACCAGGGCGGCCTCCTCGCGCTGGGCTGCCGCGAAGCGGGAGCGGGCCGTCTCGATCTGGCTTTCCAGTGTCGAAAGCTGCGCGCTTAACGGCAGCAGCCTGCCCTGGACCGCACTGACCGACTCGAGTTTCTGACGCGTATCGGCGACCTGGATCGCGACGCCATCGACTTGGCTGCCGAGCGCCTCGATCTCGGCGCGGCGCGAGATCTGCCCTTCGAGCTTCTTGTCCACGTCGAGGGTCAGCGCACTGAGCGCGTTCAGGCGAGCTTCCACCCGCTCGACCAGCTGCTGTTGTGCCGACAGCCGTCCCATCTGGCGATCGAGATCGTCGGCCAGCGAAGTCAGGCTGGTCGCCTTCCTGGCTCCTTCGTCCACCGAGGCGAGCTTTTCGGAGATCGACTCCAGCCTGGCTTCCAGCGCCGGCACTCCGGTATTGAAGGCGGCCGTTCGCTCCATGAAGGATTCGAGCGCCGCGCGATCGCTGGAAAGCCTGGCACCGAGTTGGGACACTGCGGCATGCGATGCGGACACGTCCTGCAGCTCCTTCCGCAGGCCTTCCAGGTCACGGCGACTCTCAGTCAGGTTGTCGTACTGGGCGCTCGTCCGCTTCGCCAGTTCATCGACGTTGGTGAGGGACTCCTGCAGCGAGTCGAGCGTCGTCTGCTTGACCAGAAGATCGTCGGCGTGCGCATGAAGTCGCTCGAGCTGTTTCGAGAGGTGGTCGAAACGCTGCGCCAGCGTTTCAGCCAGACGCTCGCGCGTGGTCAGCGCTTCCATGCGCTTCTCGACCTCGCCGATCGTGGCCTGCAAAAGTCTGGCACGCTGATCGAAGGACTCGAGTTCCTTGCGCTCGAGCGTGACGCGTTCGCCAAAGCCGTGGACGAACTCAGTGAAGGCGGTGCGGTCGCTCTCCAGCTTGACCAAATCGCGCGCGAAATTGTCCCGGGCTTTCGTCCCGGTTTCCAGCTGACCGGAGACCTCGAGCGCCAGCGTCTCGACGCGCTCGATCAGTTCTTCGGTCCGTGTCACCTGGAGGGCTCCCTCATTCAGCTTGCTGATCTGAACATCCATCGCCCAAATCATTTCGTTCAGTCGATTGGATTCGACGACGGCACGTTCGACCGTGTGCTTCTGGTTTTCGAGTGACTTGATCTTCTGATTGACGTGCTCGGCAAGAGCGTTGAGGCTGGCCATACGCTCCTCGGTGCCCTTGCTGATCTGCTGCAGCTCGGTGAGCGGACCCAGCTTCTTTTCCACGTCCTGGACAATCTGGGCGGTGGCGCTCGCTTCTTCCTTGCTCGCTCGCGACAAATCGCGCAGACGAACGATTTCACCGGTCAGCTGCGTCGCCTGCACGCGGACCTGATTCAGCTCCTCCCGGACCACGTCGGTATCCTTGCGCGAGTCGCGCACTTCGGTTTGGGCCACCTGCAACTGGTCGCGCAACTCGGCCAGCGTCTCCTGATCTTGTTTGAGCGCGTCGAGGCCGGTCTGGGCCGCAACCGCCTCTGCTGCGAGCGCGTCCACGGCTTGTTTGTGGGCGTTCAGCTCGCCGCCGGGCGCTACCAGCGCGCCGACCTCCTGTTCAGCGCGGTCAACGGACTGCCCGAGCATGCGAATCCGCGCATCAAGGGTTTCGAGCTCCGCGACGCGGGCGTCGGCTGTCGCGAGGCGCTCGACCACCTCGTCGAGGCGGGCGTGGGCCTTTCCCGCCTTTTCATCGACTTCCTGGAGGGACTTTCCAGCGGTCGCGAGCTTCGTGGTCTGAAGCTGCATCTGCGTGAGCATCGTGCTCAGCGCCGCCCGTTCCTCGCGCGACGTGGCGATCAGCGCTTCCAGCTCCTCGGCTTGATTGCGCGCGGGTTTCCCGGACTTCTTGAATGCCTCGAGCATGGGGATTCTCCTGGCGAGCGCGACGATCCGGTTCCCCGCTGTCGCCGAACGCGGACAGATGCAACCAGTTGTGGGGGCTCTTACGTTATCGGCGCATGAATCAGCGGACTACAGAGGACAATAAATCCCTCATCGCTAATCACTGATCCCGAATCCCTCATCCTCGAATCCCTCATCGCTTGAATCCCTCATCCTCGAATCCTTGGATCCTCGAATCCTTGGATCTGGAATCCCTAGATCCTGGAATCCCTCGATCCTGGAATCCCTGGATCCTGGAATCCCGTAAGCCCTGTCCGGGCATAGGATTCGACGATTCGCGGATGCGGATTCGAGGATCACTGACTCGAGGATCAGTGACTCGAGGATCAGTGACTCGAGGATCAGTGACTCGAGGATCAGCGATTCGAGGATCAGCGATTCGAGGATCAGCGATTCGACGATCCGCGATTCGAGGATCAGCGATTCAGGATCAGTGATAAGGGATTAGGGATTCAATGTCCCAAATGGACCACTTTAATCAGGTAGTGGAAGGCCGAGATGAACGTAATGACCAGTGACGCGTATACAAACGCCGTTGTTACC
>JBKPNQ010000114.1:0-7224 GCA_046732715.1 Acidobacteriota bacterium
CGAGTGCCTCCGCCAAAAACCGGCAGTGGATCGCTGTCGGTGTGGGCGACACGTTCGGCGGCGTCACCGTATTCATCGAGGCTGAGATAAAAGACCTCAGCGCCGGAGGTCGCGGTTCTCGGTGCCGCGTTCGCATGCAGGCTGACGAACAGATCGGCTTTGTTGTTATTGGCGATCGCGGCGCGTTCGTCGAGCCCGACGGTGGTGTCGCCGTCGCGCGTCAGGATGACGCGCACTCCGAGGCGTCCCTCGAGCGCGGCCTTCAATCGCCGCGCGACATTGAGGGTGATCTGTTTTTCGAGTGCTCCGTTCAATCCCTTTGCGCCGTTCTCGTCACCACCGTGTCCGGCATCGATCACAATGGCGCGAAGGCCGCCCGATGGAGCAAGATCGATGAGCGGCGGCATCTCAGGTGCCGGGGTCGTCGGCGCCGGCGCTGCGGGCGTCTCGGTCGTTTGCGCCATGACGTCGATCACCAGTCGCGCCGTGCCGCGATCGCCTGGTGTATCGGTTGTTCGAAATGACGCGAACCGCGGGCCCAGATCGATCGCGATCGTTGCCGGTCCGTCACCCGGCCTGACGTTGGCGACCAGATCGGGCGTTGTCGAGCCGGGCAGGGCCGCATCGAGCATGTCCGCTTCGAAACGAACCGTCAGTTTCGTGCCTTCCTGGACAACGGTGTGCGGTGTCGCGGGCGCGATGTCGAGCGTCAATCGCGTCAGGGTGCCAAGCGCCTCCATCCGCCCGACGACCCGAGGGGCACGAATGTCGCCGACAATGATGAGCCGCGACGGTTTGCGCAGGTCGACGCGGCCGAGCGCCGGCGCCAGCGCTCGAGACACGAAATCAACGGGCACATACCACGTCCGTCCCTCGCGGACGGGAGGCGCGGGTAATGAGATCAGACGTCCGTTCAGCGACGCGAGGCTCTGACCTGCCGACAGAACAATCGTTTCCGTTCCGGCGGTGACGGTGAGTCCACCCGCGGCGGCATCCTCGCGCACGACCACATTGAAGAGCCGCGCGAGATCGTCGAGCGCGAACATCTCCTGCCCGGACATCGTCCGCGCCGGGAGAGGTCGTCGCCCTTCACGCGACACGACGGTGTAAGGTGGGGCGCTTGCCGGAGGCTGCGCGGCAGAGGCGCTGTGGAACAGCGCGAGCAGCACCAGTGCTGCAGCCGAGCAGAGACGACGGGAGAGCACGACTTGATCATACTGAATCGAGCCGTTTTTTGGGTTGGATGTCAGAGCCGCGGCAGCGAGAGCCCGCCATCGACGTGAATCACGCTGCCCGTTGCATAGGGCAGATCACCTCGCAGCAGCGCGCACACAGCGCGGCCGACATCCTCCGGCTGTCCCCATCGTGCTTCGGGCACGAGACCATCGGCGATGCGACGGTCGTAGCTCTCCTTGACGGCAGAGGTCATGTCGGTGGCGATGACGCCAGGCCGGACGTCGAAGACGGGAATGCCGTGGGGGGCAAGGCGGACGGCAAACAGGCTGGCGGCCATCGCCAGGCCGGCCTTGCTGATGCAGTATTCGCCACGGTTGACTGAAATCATCTCTGCCGAAACGGATGTGACGAAGACGATCGCGGAGCGGAAGGTGGCATCAGTGCGAACGCGCTCGAGCATGCCGCGTGCGATTGCCTGGGTCAGGAAGTACGGACCCTGGAGATTTGTACGGACTACTTCCTCGAAACTGTCCTCCGTCGCGTCGATGAGGTCCGCTCGTACGCGTGGTGCGCGGCCGGCATTATTGACGAGCGCGTTGACCGTTCCGTAGCGGGCTCGAGCACGATCGATGATCGCCGTTCGATCCGCCGCCGCGGCGATGTTCCCGGCGACGTAGTCGACATTCACGCCAACCTTTTCGAGCTCACGCAGCACGCTTGACACGTCGTCGAGTTTTCGTTGACCGCTGAGCAGCAAATCCCACCCGTCGCGCGCGAGCGCCCGCGCGATGCCGAGACCGATCCCACGGGTCCCTCCAGTGATCAGCGCGGAGCGAGGCAAGGAACGATCAAGCATACGTACGGCTGTGTTTATCCGTGTTCATCCGTGTTCCGGGCCGAAGAAGGTGAGGTACGGCTCGTCCTTTGCGATGCGCTGAAGGTACAACGCAACCTCACGCGCGTGGTAGTCGCCCCACTGGCTGGACTCGCCGCGCGGTACGTGTGCACCGGGCGGAACGTAGTCCCAGCCGTTTGGCCAGTGATACACAGAGTGGAGAACGAGGCCTTGGTGCGATTCGGACTGACTTAGATACGGGCCCGCCGGATCGAACAATGTCTCGACGACCTGCAGTCCGGCCTGCCAGTATCGAGTGCCATCCTGACCGCGTGCGTCGAGAAAGTGTCCGAGACGGAGCAGTCCTTGTGCAGCAATGGCTGCCGCGGAACTGTCGACCGGCTCGTCATCGTTGAATGGGTCGGCCGGCCGAGATCCCCAGTCGCCCAGCATTGGGAGTGTTGGCGCGCCAGTGTCCCAGTATGGAATCCCATCCGCGCACGCTGCGACGTCCATATAAAAATCGCAGGTTGCTCGCGCCGCATCGAGCATCCACTCAGTGGCGTCACTTCCTCCGGCCTCGTTCAGAGCCGATGCAGGAAGCGCGGAAATGAATTCGAGCTCTTCCGCGAACCCCAGCATCGCCCAGGCAAGCCCGCGCGTCCACGTCGTGAACGGAGAATATCCCTGCTGCGTGCTCGGACCGCGATACGTGCCGTTGGCGGCGTTGAAAAGGCTTTCGTGCGCGACACGCCCCCGCACATCGAATGGGCCGCCACCGGTGCCGCTGAACACGTTGTAGGTCGCCGTCGCCCTCGCATGCTGCACAAGCCTCGAGAGAAGGTTGATCTGCGCGTCCTGCTCTTCGACGAGACGATGGCCGAGACGATGTGCAAGGGCGAGCGCTCGGAGTGAGCGAATCGTGTCGACGAACAATGAGTGGGCGCCGTTGAACGAATAAATGAACCCGCCGTCCTTTATTGGCGTCCAGCGACGCGCCTGGACGGCGCCACTGACCTTCAGCGCCAGCTCATAGAAGCGAACTTCCCAATCGTCGGCTTTGATCTTTCCTTCGCGCGCCATCCGCCACAGCGCCCCGTAGGTGCTGACGTTATTGAAGCCGTGGTCGTGAACGCCCATGTGCGTCAGATGAGGCGCCATGCGCGTGAGCGTCCGCTCACGTCCGAGGTCAAGAAATTCGCGCTCGCCGGTGGCATCGAACTGGAGGAGTGCGGAGCCGTACTGGAAGCCCTCCGTCCACTCGGTCCAGCCACGGGCTGTGTAGCGCCCCTCGACTGTGAAGACCGGCGCGCCGTTCGAAGCAGCCCACGATTTCTCGAGCGAGCGGATTTTTGCTGCAGAGATCTCAAACAGCCGTGTGATGCCGGGAAGAAGATCTGCTGGGGTGCGGGTCCGATCGAGCTGAATCATCTGAAGTGCTTGTAGGGCGGGGTCTTCAGACCCCGCCAATCACGCAGCGAGCGCCCGCTGCATGTATTCGATGCTCCTGGTTGTGATCGTCTCCGGATCGGGCTTGTAATCGAACACTTCTACCGACACCCAGCGCTTGTAGCCGCTGTCCCGCAGCGCGCGAAAAATCGGCACGAAATCGACGTCTCCGAAGCCGGGGCCGCGGCGGTTTGCGTCGTTGGCGTGAAAGTGATGCGCGATTGCCCCGTATTGGCGAATCAACTCGGTGACCGGCGTCGATTCGCTCGACATCGCTTTCACGTCGAGGTGGAGAGAAAAGTTCGGATGCCCGACCGTGTCGATCAGATTCTTCGCTTCGGCACAGGTGTTGATGAAATCGGTTTCGTTGGGCGACAACGGTTCCATGCAGATCGTGACACCGGAATCAGCGACCCGCTGCATCGCGCTTCGGAACACGTCAGCAGCCCAATCGAACGCCTGTTGACGCGAAACGCCCGGAAGCAATGAGCGCTGCTTCGGCGATCCGAACACCATCAGGTCGCCACCGAGATCGCGCGTCGCCTCTGCGAGCTCGCCAATGTAGTCGGCCGTATTCGCTCGGACGGTTGCGTCCGGTGACGTCAGATAGAGACCGTCGGTTCCCGCCAGCAGCCAGTGCAGCCCGATGATCTCGATGCCGGCCTGTGCCGCTTGCGCGCGAAGCGTCGCTCGACGTTCAGACGAGACGTCGGTAATTCGAGGCGCGATTGTAAACGGCGCTACCTCGACACCGTCGTATCCCGACTGCTTCAAAAACTTGCAGACGTCGTCGAACTTCCAGTTCTCGTACAGCTCGTTGCACATTGCGAATCGCATTCGATGATTTTACTTTCCCTTTTCCCTTTTCCCTTTTCTTATGCGCCTGAACGAGTCGCCTTCAGAAATGCAAGCAAGTCAGCGAGTTCATCGCGCGTGAGTTGATCGGCCAGGCCCTGCGGCATAAGCGACACCGTGCCGGGCTGCATGTCGACAATGTCGCGACGGGGGATGCGGACTTCGTCGCGTTCGGTCGCGAGGACGATTTCGTCGGGCAGGTCGTTGTTTCGAAGCACGCCGTTATGCACCTCTCCAGCGCGCGTTCTGATGACGACCGGCTCGTAGCCGCGGGCGAAGCTGGCGCTCGGATAGAGAATCGCCTCGAGCAGATCGCGTTCACTGCGGACCTGACCAATCCGTGTCAAGTCTGGTCCGATACGGCCACCCATGTAGCCAATCGCGTGGCAGGAATAGCAGGTCGCCTTCGTGCTGTTGAAGATCGCCTGCCCGCGCGTGATGTCGCCTCCCTGCAGCGTTGGCAGAAGAGTCTCGAGGTTTCGAATTTGATTCGCGGTATCGAGCGTCAGCGACTCGAGCAGCGCGTCTGCTTCCTTCCGCACTGGTTCCGGATATTTCGCGAGCACAGGCCGCAGCACGTCGCCGCGAACGCTCGATTTCACTTTCGATTGCTTCAAGGCATCGATCATGGCAAGCCCGACCGCCTCGTCGTTACTGCCTGCGTAAGGGCGAAGCAACCGGGGGAGTTCGAGCGGGCCGGCGCTTCCTAATGGCGACGTCAGCGACAGCAGTTGCGATCGATCAAGCGTCGATTTCTCGAGGAGGGCTGCCGCCGTGGTACGAACGGCGACGGATCGATTGGCCTCCAGGCCGGATGTCAGCAGCTCGAACATGTCCGGCTGCGTCGCGACCGAAGGATCCTGCAGCGCCGCGATCGCATCGATCCGCGTCTCGATCGGACGTGTGGTGTCGCGCGCGATACGGAGCAGAGACGATTGCAGTGGTGAACGTGCATCCTTCACTGCGGGTACGGAGCGCGCTACGGAAATCGCCAGCGCAACAATGTCGTTGTCCGTGCTGCCGAGCGCAGACTCGAGCGGCGCGACCCAGCTGGGTGGCAAGGATTTCACGCGTGTCCGCGCCATGGCGTTCATGATGCCCAGAGCCGCAACTCGCTCGTCTTTGGAAGAGGCGCGACCAACCGTGGTCCCGATTAATAACTGGATCGACGCGTTGTCGCCGAATTGAACGAGCTTCTGCTGCAGTTCCTCTCGCTGCGCTGCATTGAGGTTGCTGCGTGCAAGATGGGCATTAAAGAAGGTGGCGAGTGCGTCGCCCCATTCCGGGTGATGGCCCGCGACCCACCATGCGGTCTCCTTGAGCACCGTGTCTGAGGAATCGAGCAGTGGGACCACAGCGTCGGGCTGCAGGGTTCGGTGCTCCATTTGATCCAGCGCGATCAGTGCGGCCCGACGCGAGCGGGAGGCGGGGGCCTGAAGCCCGGCCGCCGTCGATTGTGGGTCGTTGATCTCGATGAGCGCGTAGGTGACCGAGTGTTCAAGGACGCGATCGAGCGGCGACGCCGCGAGCGCGATCAGATCGGTCACCGCCGTTGCATCGCCGATACGTCCAAGCGCCTCCGCTGCGGCGCGCTGAATGGAGGGCACATTCGATTTCAGCGCGTCTCTGAGTTGTGCCACGGCGCCAGTGTCGCGGAGCAGACCAGCGGCGTGAATCCCCGCGTGCTTCACACTTTCGTCCGCATCGGTAAACGCAGCGCGAGTTGCGTTCCGCGCCTCGATGCCATCAATACGCGTCAGCGTCCACACCGCATTGCGTCGCGCATCTACGGACGGAGAAGTCCTCAGTACATCGCTCACGGCGGTGATTGCATTGACCCCTCGACTCGCCAGTTCGCGAATCGCGCGATTCTGAATGGCGATCCGCTCGTCCTTCAACAGTGGCGCAAGGCTCGATGGAGTCATCGTCTTCCACGCGAGGGAGAGACCGCGCGGATCCTGCACCTTGGGCGCGCCCTGGCGTCGTATGCGGTAGATCGCGCCGAGTACATCAGGCTTCGCCAGCTGTGCGGTCGGACAACAGAGCTTGTACCAGCCGCCGGTGTCGACGACAAGCAGGCTACCGTCCGCATCTTCGACGACATCGGTGGGATGGAAGTCGCGATCCTCCGAAGTGAGAAAGTCGGAATCACGGATCGTGAAGGTGGCACCCGACGGCTGGAGCACGTGCCGCGTCACCTTGCGCATGTTGAACATCGCGGCGAAGAAGTTGTCGCGGTAGTCGTCGCCGAACGCGCGCGACGAATAGTGCGCGAGCCCCGCCGGGACCGCGGGCCCAAGCTGCGAGAGGATTGGCATCAGGTCGCCGGTCTGCGTGTGGCCGTCGATGACCGCATGGACCTTGCCGTACAGCCCGCCGTAGATCGCATGAATGATCCCGTCGCGTTTGCCGAGTTGCGGCTGCACAACAAACGTCGAGGTCAGTATGCGTTCGCCACTGCTGGTGAACGCGACGTCCACAGGATTGTCCATCCCGCCGGTCATAACGATGTCGACGGCGGGATCGCCAGGTTTGCGCCGCAGAATATGCGACGCGCGCGTCACCAGCGGCGGCCGGCCCGCCCGCTCGTAGGTCTGTTCCGCAAACGCTCCCTTCGTCCAGTAGATCCATCCGTCAGGGCCGAGATATGGACCGTGCAGATCGTTCGCGCACCCGGTCAGCGTCTTGCCCTGCCACCACTCTTCGCGCTTATCCGCGACGCCATCGCCATCAGTGTCTGTCAACTTCCAGATGCTGGGCGGCGCCGACACGTAGAGCGAGCCATCGAACCACATCGTCCCTTCGGGAAACATCATCTTGTCGGCAAAGACGATGCTCTTGTCGTAACGGCCGTCGCCGTCCACGTCTTCGAGCCGCACGATTCGATGCGGGCGCTCTTCGAGTTGTTT
>JBKPNQ010000115.1:0-29045 GCA_046732715.1 Acidobacteriota bacterium
TGCGGGGCCAATGTAGGCCCGTTCCTCCATGAACCGCTTGCCAGGCTCGGCCTCGTCGGAGTGGACGTTGCCTTCTGCAACGACCCACTCCACCGAGCCGTCGGGCGCCAGATAGAGGGTGTGCGAGGTCTCTTTTTGAAGGCAGCCGGCGGCGGCGGCGCTGGCGACGACAAGCGCCGCGATTGTCAGTCTTTTCAACATGATGACGGTCCTTTCGACGCGTTCGGGCGTTGAACCCGATTGCTCCTGCCTTGTAGACGGCATCAGAGGGGCGGACCGAACGGCAGAGGGCGGGACTGGTGAGTTGGTGAATTGGTGAATTAGGGCTTCGCACGCGCTACCGCGCGTGCTGTTAGAGCGCGGTTGTAGCCGCGCGATGCAAATTCACCAACCCACCAATTCACCAATCCACCGATGTGCGTGATAACTTCCCCGGGGTGTCGCTGGGAATCAGTCGAGAACTGCTGAACCAGGCGAAGTCTGGCTCCCCCGAGGCGCTCAATCAGCTCTACGAGCGGTGCGCGGGACGGCTTCTCGCGTTCATTCGCCTTCGCCTCGGGCGCGACCTTCGCTCGCGACTCGAGTCACGGGACATCCTTCAGGCAACGCTGCTGAAATCACTCGAACACGTGGACGAATTGCGGGCCGACGAGACACGGTCGGCGATGGCGTGGCTCGCTCGTATTGCGGAACACGAGATACGCGACTGCGCCGACTTCCATCATCGCCAGCGGCGCGATGCCGCGCGAGAAGTGACACTCGATGACAGCGCGCCGCTGCCGGCACTGACTCGGTCCGCGCTCTCGCGCGTCATCGTGGGTGAACAGGCCGAGCATCTCGAGGAAGCGCTCGAATCGTTGTCCCCCACCCACCGCGAAATCATCCTGCTTCGAAAGTTCGAAGAGCTGTCGTTCGCAGAGATCGGCCGGCGCCTGGGAAAGAGCGACGATGCCTGTCGCATGCTGCTGGCGCGAGCGATGACGGCACTGACCGTCAGGATGTCAGAGATCCCCCGATGACGACGACGTCCGCGGAGCTCGAATCGAGGCTGGCCCGGTTCGTCGAGCATCACGTGCTTCAGGGCGAGCGCTTGCCGGTCCTGGAATTGTGCGTCGATCGACGCGACCTCGAGGAGCCGCTGCGCGACCTGATCGAGCAGTATCTGTCGCTGACGAGGGCGCTGGACGCCCCTGACGAGGAGCCACCATCGGCCGGCGGAGAGTCGAGTCTTCCCTCGTTCGACGGATTCCAGACAATCGAACGTATCGGCGCAGGCGGAATGGGCGAGGTCTACAGGCTTCGCGATCTGAAACTCGATCGAATCGTCGCGGCTAAGGTCCTGCGCACGGACCGTCAACGCGGCCTGGACACCCCGATTGGCAATTTCCTGCGTGAAGCCAAGGCGCTCGCGCTCTTCAGCGATCGGCGCATCGTCCAGATCTACGAGTGCCGGGTCGATCACGAGCCGGCCGTCATCATCATGGAGTTTGTCGACGGCTTCGAGCTCGGACGGGTGGGACCGTCGCTGGAGTTCGCGCAGCGGGCGAAGATCGTTCTCGAAATCTGCGAAGCCGTGCATCACGCCCACGAGCTCGGGCTGCAGCATCGCGACCTGAAGCCGTCGAACATCATGCTCGACGCGAAGCTGTCGCCACGGATTCTCGATTTTGGCCTCGCCGCCAGCGACCCGACCAGGGGGCATTTCATCGGGACGCTCCCCTACGTCGCTCCCGAGCAGCTGGATTCGTCGCGCCCGATTGACGCACGGACCGACGTCTACGCACTTGGCGTGATTCTCTACGAGCTGCTGTGCGGCCGCCTGCCGTACACGGGCGACGACCGTGTCGTCGCGGAGTCGATCCGCGCCGGCACTCCGAAGCTGCCGGTCGAGATTGCCGCCGCCGCGCCGGAGCCGCTGCAGGCGATCGCGCTGACCGCGATGGAGCGCGATCCGGCCGGACGATATCAGTCAGCCCTCGACATGGCCGCCGATCTCCGGCGCTACCTGTCCGGGCTGCCGGTACACGGCCGTCCGTCGATTTACGCGACGACGCTGGGATCGCGCGTCCAGTCGCACCTCGACCAGATCACCGAGTGGCTGCGGCTGCGGCTGCTCTATCCGCACGAAGCCGATCGGCTGCGATCGGCGTATAGCGCCCTCGACGTTCGCGAAGATGACTGGATCGTCGAAAGCCGATCGCTGACCTACACGCAGATCGCGCTCTACCTCGGCGCGTTTCTGCTGTTGTGCGGCAGCCTGTTCTATTTCGTCGCGGCGCGGTGGTTCGAACACGTCCACGGTGTATTTCGTCCGTTCATCGTCCTGGCCCTGCCGTTCATCGGCTTGAACGTCGCCGCCCATCACCTCTACCGCCGCGATCAGAAGGCGGTGGGCGTCGCCTTCTATCTCGCCGCAATCGTCCTGCTGCCGCTGTTCCTGCTCATCCTGTTCCACGAAACCCATTTCCTCGTCGCGGCTGCCGGGGATCCGCGGCAGCTGCTCGGCGCCGATGTCGTCTCCAACCGGCAGCTTCAGGTGACGTCGCTCGTCGCCTGCGCGTGGTGTGGCTGGCTCGCACTCCGAACGCGAACTGCTGCGCTCAGCACGGTCTTCACCGTCCTCGCCTTCGTGTTTACGCTGGCGGTGATCTCGGACTTCGGCTTGCGCGCGGCGATTGAAGATCGGCGATGGGATCGGCTCGCGGTTCGGCTGTTTCCGTTGGTGCTGGCATATGCGATTGGCGGTACCGCAGCAGAGAGGACCGGGCGGCCCTGGTTCAGCCGCCCGTTGTACTTCGGCAGCGCGGCGCTGTTTGTCGGCGTCCTCGAGCTCTACGCGCTCGACGGGCGCGCATTGCGCCAGCTGGGCGGCTTTTCGCTGGCGCCGTGGCAATCGCCGACGGTCAGCCAGCCGACGCTTCTCGACACCGTGGCGGTAATGATCCTGAACGGCGCCATCTTCTACGCCATTGCCGATCGCGTCGCCCGGTTCGGGTCGCTGCAGTCGCAGGCCGCCGCGCAGCTGCTCTTCGCGCTGTCGCCGTTCGCGCTGCTGCACCCGCTCGGCTACCTGGTTCGCACGAACGAGTACTCGCCGCGCGCGGACTGGCTGTACGCCGCCTGCGCCACCGCGATCATGCTGCTCAGCCAACGGCGTCAACGCCGCAGTTTCTACTACGCCGGCATGCTGAACCTCGGGATCGCCCTCTTCCTGATCGCGTCGCACCGCGAGTGGTTCGAGCGGCCTTCCTGGGCGATCGCCGTCATCCTCACGGGTCTGCTCGCGCTCGGCGTCGGCTTCGCGCTGGACCGGGCGCAGCGACGACGACCGTCCATCTAAACGGCTGCTCAGGCTTCTGCCAGTGGAACCTCGCAGAACCAAGTAGAACCTAAGGGTTTAGTATCCGCTCGCGGGCGCCTCATCACCGATCTTCACGCCATTGCGCCACGTGTTGGGGCAGAGCGGATGGGTGAACACCGACGCGCCATCTTTGGACGAGTACGAGATGTCGTCCGCGGTTGAACCGCCGGACGGATTCAGCGAGGCGAGATCGCGGACGCGCTTGGCGATCTCGTGATCGGTGCACGACGTGTCGCCGCTGATCCCGAGCCCACCGATGATCTTCCCATCGCCGTTATAGAGCGGCACGCCGCCACCGAAGAAGATGAGTCCGCCGGCGATCTGTTCTTTCCCGCCACCCTGGCCTGACGGCGGCGCCAGGAACTTCGATTCGAACAGGTTCGATTGGCCCAGACTCCACAGCGAGTGTCCGGGTTGCGTAAAGGTATACAGCTGCGCCGTGGACAATGGCAGCGTGTCCAGGCTGAAGGCGTTCGCCGTGTACGCCTTGGCCTTCGCGATCGCCTGGCTGCCCGGCCACACTTGCGTCGGATCGCCTGTCGATGTCGCAGCGGCGCAGAACTCGCCGTCACGATTCACGACCGCCGCCCACATCCGCTCGCCGTGGAAAAGACCGCCCGCGTCCCCGCCGCTCGATGGGGCCGAGCCCAGGAATCCTTTCAGTGCCGCTTCGTTGGGCAACCCCTGGCATCTTCCTGCAGCCGCCGCGGACAATGGTGAAACGTGAAGGGCAATCGAGTAACCGATCGCACAAACGACTGCGAGGCCTGTGGCAGTGGACAGGCCCAAAAACACTCGACGAAACATGACACGACTCCTTTGTTTGGGTTGTTCTTCTCGGGGTTCTACAGGGTTCTGCGAGGTTCTCCAGGGTTCTACGGGGTTCGTTCTAAGGTTCGCGAGATTCGAGGCACCGAACCCGGCAGCACCTGAACGAACGCCGGCAGAACCTTGTAGAACCCAGTAGAACCCAGCAGAACCTGTTTGCGTTAGAGGCAGGCGATACAGTCGATTTCAACGAGCGAATTGCCGGGTATTCCGCCGGCCGCCGCGATCGTCGTGCGCACGCCAGGCTCAGGCCCGAACTTGCCCTTGAAGACCGCGTTCATCGCGTCGTAATCCTTCAGATCATTGAGATAGACGTTGACCTTCAACACCTTCTCCATCGACGACCCGCAGGCTTCGAGCTGCGACTTCATCTGCTCGAGCACCTTGGTGGTGTGCAGCGTGATGTCGCCGGGCTGGTGGTATCCGATGCCCGAAATGAACACCAGGTTTCCGTAAAGGACGGTGCCGTTGAAGAGCGGTGGGTTGGCCGGATCCACGGGCTTGGCGCCAACGGCGCGAAACACTTTCTTCACCGGCTTGTCCGCGGTTCCCTGCGCGCGCGCGATGGACGGTGTCGCCACGGCCGCAGCCGCGACCGCGGCCGCTGGCGCTTTCTTCAGGAACGCTCTCCGATTCTGTGCTCTTCTGTGTTCTTCCGTGGCATTCGACTTCGGCATCATTACCTCCTGACGAGGGATCCCCGCGTCAGCGGGGCATTCAAGAATGTTCCTAGCGAGGCGGAGCGCCGGAACGGCCTCGCTGCGTCCCCGGTGTTGTGCCCCGTGCAGGGTTGAGCCCATCCCACCGGCCGTCGCCAATCGGGCCGTAGCCCGCTGGCAGCGTCTTCCAGTCCGGCCTCGAGATCCCGTTCAAGTCGTACACGATCCGGCCGTCCTTCACCGTCAGCTCGCACATCAGGCGCTGGGTCGAATCCATGCGCGCGCCGTTCATGTCGGTGAGACCAAACTTGCCCTTCTCGAGGCGCAGCACCGCGACGTCGGCGATGGCGCCGACCGAGAGGTTCCCGAGCTCGTCCTGCTTGATCTCTCGCGCCGGGTTCCACGTGGATTGAGCGACCACGCTGTCCAGCGACAGGCCCAACGCCAGCAACTTGTCCATGACATTCAGCATGTCTTTCATTCCTGTATTCATGCTGCCGATGTGGAGATCGGTCGAGATCGAATCGGGAACAAAGCCGTCCTTGACGAGTGGCACCGCGATGCGCCACAGGAAGCTGCCGCCACCGTGTCCGACGTCGAAGATCACCCCGCGCTTGCGGCCCTCGACCATTCCCGGATTCACGTGGCCCGAGGGATCCAGCTCCCCACGCAGTCCCGAGTACATATGGGTGTAGATATCGCCGGGACGCAGCTTCTTCGTAACCAGCTCCGCTAACGGCCGTTCCGGATGGTTGGTGCCGAAGTCCACCATGACTGGAATGTTCGCGCTGGTGCCGGCCTCAACGGCGCGCTCAACCGGCGTCCATTCCGGTCCCGAGTAGTGCGCGGTCTTGACGCCGATAATCAGGCCGGGAAACCGCTTCGCCATCTCGGCGGTCGGCGCCGCCTCCATGTCGGTCAGGTCGTTTTCGAACTTCGCGCCGCGCATCCCATTGCCGACGATATTGATGAAGGCGAGAATGCGAGTCTTCGATCGATCGATGATCCGTTGCTTGAAGTCCTCGAAGTTCCGCCAGCCCGCGCATCCGGCATCGGCCACCGTCGTCACGCCCACTCGGAACGTGAAGCCGTCCGGCGGCACGCTGTTATCGCCAGCGTAGGAACCCCGTTCGCCCGTGCCGGTGTACGTGTGCGCGTGAATGTCAACGAGTCCGGGCGTCACGTACAAGCCGCTGACGTCAACAGTCTTCAGCGCGTCGGCAGGATTCAGTTTGGCGTCGACCGCCGCGATCTTGCCGCTCGCGATCGCGACATCGCGCACGGCGCTGATTTTGTTCCGGGCGTCGACGACGTGTCCGCCACGGAGCAGCAGGTCGTACTTGGCGGCGGCGGGTGGGGCCTGAATCGCCGCGTCCGGGGAGGCCGTCAAGGCAAAAGGTAAAAGGCAGCAGGTAAAAGGTGCGAGGAACAACCAGCGTTTCGGGATCCTCGGCATTGCCTAACTCCTTCGCCCGCCGCTGCGGCGGGTTGCGGTCCACGTCGCGCCGAGATATTCACCCATGTCGAGCGGGCCGCTGATCTGATCTCCGGAGACTTTTCCAACGAACGTCAAATTGACTGAATCACCGTGCTGTTCGCCATACGCGCTTCGGATCCTGACGCTGTCTCCGTCGATCGTCCCGGTGATCTCGCGGGTCATGAACTCACCCTGATGGAAACCACCCAGGTCGTTCCCCTTCTGAGTCAGATGCAGCGTGTGAGACGACGTCGCGGCGGCATACTGAATCTTGACGTTCCACTGCCCGGTCACGTCGGCGACGGCCGCCGCGGGAGAGGTCGATTCCGTTTGCGCCGGCGGCTTCGACAACACCGCGACGAGGCGCTCGGCGATGATCTTCTCGTCTCCAGCAGCCATCATGTACGGCGTGACCCGCACACCGGGCTGACTCCCCTGCGCCCCACCGCGCGCGGCGTCGAGCGTTATCCGGGGTTCGCCATCGAGGAGAACGCGCGCGACCGTGTCGCCGGTGGTGGCGATCTTCTGCCGGTCCCACAAGATCGTCAGCGACGGAGTTCGATTCGAAAGGCCATTCGGCTGGTTGATGGTCGTCGTCACGCCGGCAACGGTCGACACGCGCTGGCTGATGTGGTCGAGCCAGCCCGTCCAGCGCTTCCACTCCGCTTCGTGGTCGCGCTTCACCCACATCTCGACCGCCATCAACATGCCAATCGCGTCCTCCTTGCCCACCTTCAGCGATCGAGTAAACCCATGGTGCGGCGCACTGTGAACCCAGGCGGCCTTGACCAGGTCCTTACGGCCCAGGATCAGGCCGGCGGTCTGCGGTCCGCGGATGCACTTGCCGCCGCTGTACGCGACCAGCGTGGCGCCGTTCTGCAGGTGGACGTTGGGAATTGTCAGGATCTCCGCTGCCGCATCGACCAGAATCGGAACGTTCTTGGCCTTGGCGATCGGCGCGATCGCTTTGACGTTGAGGGGACTGTTGTCCGCGTTTGGCCCGGCGAGTATGTAGATCATCGCGGTACGCGGCCCGAGCGACGCCTCGAACTCCGCCATGGTCGAGACTTCCACCACGCGAACACCGACCGCGCGCAACGCGGCGTCATACACATTGCGCGAATGCGTCGGGATGATGGCTTCGTCTTTCGGGAAGCCACTGAGGTTGGGCAGGCGCACGTGCAGATCGGGGTTCCCCCCTGCCACGCACGCACAGGTGGCCAGCGTCAGCCCGGCCGAGCAGCCATTCGAAACCAGTCCCCACTCAGCTCCGGTGAGCGTCGCCAGACGTGCTCCCACCGCTTCGCTCAACTCGTCGAGGTGGACATACTTCTGCGCCGCCTGATCCATCGCCGCCCTCACTTCCGGCAGCATCGTCGAACCGCTGATGATCGTGAACGTGCCGCGGGCGTTGATGAGGGGTCGAACGCCGATCGACTGATAGATGTCGGTGCCCAGCTTGAGCGCGCCCGCACCGGCCGATGCGACGGCACCCGTGGCCGGCGGAGATTGCACCGCGGCCTTCAGCGCGCCTGGAAACGCCAGCACGGTGCCGAGAACGCCGCCACGGCGGAACAACTCACGTCGGGAGATGGTCGGTTTCGTCATGGTCAATCCTCGTGACAGTTTGGCGCTTGGCTTTCAGTTGGCGGTCAATTGCTTCGGGCTCCCAGTTCACGCGAACCTGGGACGTCTTCATGGTGCCTCCTGCGCTCGAGACATCCCCCCATCACGCTCAGAATAGCGAACGAGTTCAGCCGCGCGGACCGTTTAGCAGGTAAACATGGCTCAGCTAAGTCGGGGAGTCAAGCGAGTAGCGCGCCCCGCCCGTGGGGGCCGAACCGAAGGACGATGGAGGGGACGGAGGAAACGAAGAAGATTCACAACCAAGGAACGAAGTTAACGGAGTTGTGACTCGTCTTCGCGCCCTCAGTAACACCAGACCTACTTCTCCGCAAACTCCAGCGTCCCGAACTTCTCAAATTCGTGGAAGCTCGGACCGACGCGGGCCCAGTCCCATTGGGTTGTCTTCCCATCGTCGTGATCCATGCGGTAGAAGTTGGCGCGCCACTTCGTGCCAGCCTTGGGGGGAACGTTCTGAAGGGGTCGCAACAGCGCGTATGGGATGACGAACTCCGCACGCCAGCCCTGAATCGATGCGCCGGATTGCTTGGGTCCACCCATGATGCTCGTCGCCGTACGGGTTTTTCGGTCCTTCTCGTAATCCCATGGCCGCCAGCCCAGGAACTGACCGCCGAAATTCGGAATCAGGATGGGAAGCTCGCGATTAAGCGGTGAAATCTCGTATTCGAAGTAGACGGGATACCGCTCGTCCGGCCAGAGGAACACTTCGAAAACGTCCTCGGTCCACAAGTGCGCGAAGTCCTCGTTCAGCGTCGCGGTGAGCTTTCGGTCGGTGCCCTCCATCAGAAAGTACAGTCCCGTTTTCGAGTACAAAACCTTGAAATGCGTGTCATACGGGTGGCCGTCGGCCTGACGCTTATTCAATGGCGTCCACTCGACCCCCTTCCAGGCCGCGTGTTCTCCTGTGCCGGTCACTTCGAAGTCCTCCGTGAGTTTCACGGACAACTGAGGGCGGGGCGAGGCTTGGGTCTGCACCGCATCATGATAGCCATTGGCAGCCAACGCGAGGCCTGAAGCAGCCAGACACACGATAAGCACTGCGCGGTTCATGGGGATCTCCTTCAACACGTCCGATGGTCGCGCGCGGGATTATATCGTCTCCCCAATCGCGGCGACGCGCACGCGTGCCTGCTGCAGGCTCACCTACAACACCAACGGTCGATGCAAACGCTTTCATTGGAGGACTTGATCGCCTGCCCCTGAATACCGGTCGCTCGCTTCGTTTCCCTTGACTCATGCGCACGGCTGCGACATGGTTACGGAATTCTGCATCTGGAGGGAAAACATGAGGATGCCGCGAATTGCTCTGGCGACTGCGCTGACCGTGCTGGTGACGGTCTGCCTGCCGTCAGCGGTCTTCGGACAGACCTACACGGCCACAGTGACTGGCACAGTTGTCGACGCCGGCGGCGCTGCCGTCCCGAAAGTCAAGGTCGTCGCGGTGAATCAGGCGACGAAACTGGAAAATACGGTAGAAACGAGCGACGCGGGCGTGTATCGGATCTCGTTTCTGCCCATCGGCCGCTACGTGATCAGCGCCGAATTGGCGGGGTTCAAGAAGGTCCTTTCGGAGGTCATCCAGCTCGAAGTGAATCAGACGGCACGAGTCGATCTCAAGCTCGAGCTCGGCGCCGTGACGGACGAAGTGACAGTCACCGGCTCAGCGCCGGTTTTGCAGACCGAGAATCCGACAGTCGGCACCGTCATCTCCGCCAATACGACGGTCGGCCTGCCACTGAATGGTCGGAATTTCCAGCAGCTCACGTTGCTGATCCCGGGGACCATCACGCCGAACCCGAGCGGGTTCACCGGACCGGGCCTGCAAGGTGGACAGGGACGTCCGTTCGTGAACGGCAACCGCGAGCAGGGAAACGCCTTCCTGCTCGACGGGATCTCCGTCGACGAGACGATCGATAACCGGATCGGCTACAAGCCGAACATCGACGCGCTCGCGGAGTTCAAGATCGAGACCAGCAATTCTTCGGCGGAATTCGGAAATGTGACCGGCGCCACCGTTAACGCCACGCTGAAGTCCGGGAGCAACGATCTGCACGGGAACGCGTTCGAGTTCATTCGCGATGACGCGCTCGATGCGAACTCCTGGGCAAACAACCGCAACAACGCGGCGAAGAACAACCTCCGGCAGAATATCTTCGGCGGCACATTTGGTGGGCCGGTCGTCCAGAATCGGATTTTCTTCTTCACCGACTATCAGGGCGTACGTCAGGAGACCGGTGGGACCGCCTTGCGAACGCTCGCACCGGCTGAGTGGCGCGCCGGCGATTTGTCGAGCATTCCGACACCGATTATCGATCCGGTGACGGGCGTGCAGTTTCCCGGCAATCGCATTCCCACGGAGCGCATCGTCAATCCCGTGGCGAAAGCCCTGTTCGCCAATCAGTCGCTCTATCCGCTCCCCACGCGTCCAGGGACCACGAATATTCCCAATAACTACACCTCCAGCACCCAGGACGAGCTCAACGGTGACCAGTTCGACGTCAGGATCGATGCGCGGCTGACTGATTCGGACAACTTCTCCGCCCGATACTCTTTTGCAAACTTCAACACGAACGGCATTCAGGGTGCGCTGCCGGTGCAGCTCACGGGCAGGAGTCACAACCGCCCGCAGAACATCGCCCTGAACTGGACGCGCATCATCAGTCCGACGATCGTCAACGAAGCCCGCGTCGGCTTCAACCGTGCCCTGTTCATCACCGACGTGCTCGACTGGGCGGGGCTCGGAGCCGGGAATGCGAGCCTCGGTATCGCAGGCACTCAAGCCCATGACGGGTTGAGCTCGATCGACATGGGGAACGGTCTCACCGCCATCGGCAACGTCGCCGTGATCGAGGACAACGTCACCAACACGTTTCACTACGGCGACAACTTGACGATTAACAAGGGCAGCCACCTCATGAAGATGGGCGGCCAGTGGTTACGGTATCAGCAGAATCGGTTCTACCCCGGCAACAACGGGCTCCTCGGGTTGTTCGTATACAACGGGACCTTCACGGGCTCCGGCTTCGCCGACTTCCTCCTCGATCGATTGAGTCGCAAGGGCGTCGGCAGCCAGACTGGCACCTGGGGACATCGGCAGAACCGGATCGGGGTGTTCTTCCAGGACGACTTCAAGATGAAGTCGAACCTCACGGTGAACCTCGGGATCAGGTGGGAGTACACCTCACCGGTCGTCGAAGTGCACGATCGGCAATCGAACTTCGACATCACGACCGGGAAGCAGCTGTTCGCCGGACAGGATGGCAACAGTCGCGCGCTCTATGACCCGTACTACAAAGGGTTCGAGCCGCGCATCGGGTTCGCGTGGACGCCGAAGATGTTCGCCGACAAGCTCGTCGTCCGCGCCGGGTATGGGATCACGCAGTACATGGAGGGCACCGGATCGAACCTGCGGCTCCCACTGAACGCGCCGTTCTTCTCCGAGGCCGATACCACCTACGACAAATCGTCGGGAGCTGGCTCGATCGCGAGCGGCTTTACCGACCTCCTCGCGACCGGTCAGATATTCGGGCAGATCCGCGTGTGGAACCCCGATCTGCGGCCGCAGTTCACGCAGCAGTACAACCTCACGTTTGAATACCAGCTCACCCCGCGCAGCACCGTGACTCTCGGATATGTTGGCCACAACGCCACACATCTCGTGGCCCCCACCGACTGGAACCAGCCGCTGCCTGGAACTGGACCGGCATCGACGTGGCTGCCCTTGCAGCAGCGACGGCCGCTGTACGGCGTGTATCCGCTCGTGACCCAAATCAGCGGCACCGATTCGTGGGCGGTCAGCAATTACAACGCACTCCAGGCGGGTGGCCGGCGGCGTCTCACGAACGGCCTCGAGTTCCTCGCCTCCTACACCTGGAGCAGGACGATGACCGACAACCTTGGATACTACGGCAGCGGCGGCGTAGCGGCGCAGGGGGCGTACTCTGGGAACAATTACGACCGGCACGGGTACAACTACGGTCCCGCGTTCTTCGACGCCACGCACAACGTCACGACGTCCGCAATCTACGAGCTGCCGTACGGTCGCAGCCGCAATGCTGGTTATAACGGCCTCATGGACGCCGTCCTCGGTGGATGGAATCTCGGTGGCATTGTCAGCTGGCATACAGGGTTTCCGATTACCGTGACCGCGACCGATGTCTCGTTGCAGGGCCCCCGCGGCGTCGCCAGACCCAACCGGATTGGGGACGGCAAGCCCGCCAACCAGACGATCGATCATTGGCTCGATGAGACGGCGTTCGCCATGCCGGCTCAGGGCACCTTCGGCGACGCCGGCGTCGGAATCGTGCGTGCGCCGAAGTACTTCAACCTGGATGTATCGCTCGGCAAGAAGTTCCAGCTCGGGGGCAGCAAGTATATAGACTTCCGTGCGGAGTTCTTCAACTTCCTGAATCATCCGAGCTTCAACCCACCGGCGGTGAACTTCAGCGCGCCGAACACGTTCGGCCGGATTACGAGCACCATCAGTCCACCGCGGAATCTCGAGTTCGCGTTGAAGTTCTACTTCTGACACGCGGATTCGCATGCAGACACGCGGTTCCGACGACGCCCTGCCGACTTGAATCCGCAGGTCGGTTCGACGAGGGAGCGGCTCATCCCGCTCCCTCGTGAGACGGCTCTAATGCCTATCGCCTCGCCGATCGCAGGGGACGCACGCATTCCAGACTATCGCTCTTGATCAGGCCGTCCGTCCGCTCGCAGCCAGGCGGTCGTCGGTCGATCGCGATCGCGTCGCGTTCCTGCTGAGCCTGTCGTTCGCCGCTAGCCTTCGCCTTTCCACGTCACAGCCCGTTTCACCGACTTGCATGCCTGGCGGCAGCTCGGTACCGTCGCCATGGCGCGGAATTTCTACGACGGCTCGTTCTGGCCCTCTGACCCGAGGTGGATTGGGGCCGCCGCAATGGCTCCCGGCGCCCTCGAACACCGGCGCGCCCGCAGACACGCGACTCATCGATCTGAGACTGAGGAAGTAAGTCGAGCTGCCGATCGCTAGCTAGTGCACATTGATCCAGAGCGCCGCCGCAAAGACGCTCGTCAAGTAGATCCACAGCACCGAGAACGCATAGTGCACGATCGTATTGAATCGATGGCCACGCCACAGGGCTGACGAATAGAACCCCCACTGCACGGCCATGCGAAGTCCCCAGAAGATCGTCAGGCCGATCAGAATCGCGCGGCTCAGACGGGTTGGTTCGAGCAGCTCGCCGGCGCAGGTCAGGAGCAGTGCCGAGAACAACGCCAGAATGAGCACCAGGAACACGGTGTGCACCTGAAAGATCTGGCGGTTTACCAATGACAGCCGGGCCATCTCTTCCCGCCAGCGGAAGCGCGACGGGACGAACAGGTTCACGAGCACCAGCGAGGCGATCACAAGACCTCCGAGGTGCAGATGAAAAACCAGCATCTCGCGGCTGATGGTCATGCCGGCCTCCTGAGCACAAACACCCTGATGAACGGCGTGATCGAGAACTCCCGCTCGATCACGAACCGGGCCTGCTCAAACGAGCGGATCCAGGTTCGCCGCGAGAAGAAATGCAGGAACCCTGGTCCAAAGGCGGCAAAGTTCGCCAGGTCACGAAGGTGCTCTGCGACAATGACCCGGCCGTCGGGCGAGAGGATTCGGTGCAATTCGCCGAACAATGCTGTGCGCGCCCTTTCCGATCGGAGCTCGTGGGCGGACAGCAACAGGAATGCGGCGTCGATCGACGACGTCTCCGCCGGCAGGCAATGAAAGTCAACTGGTTCGGCATCGACGGCCGGCCGGCACAGGCGCCTCGCTCTCGCAATCGACGGCTCCGACATCTCGACCGGATCGAAGATGTCGAAGATGCGCCCGGTCGAGGGAGCGAGCAGACGACGCACGCCTGGCGTAGACTCGTCGAACCCTGAATGGACGTTGAGCCAGGTGCTCGGACAAAAGGCGAGAGTCTCCCGGACCCATTCCCATCTCGACAGCCTCGACCAGTCGTAAACAATCCATGACGCGGCGAGCGAACCGACCATCCAGCCACAGGCGAGGGCGGTCGCGACGTGAAGCGCTGCGCGCGCACCGGAATTGATCCGCAACCCGGCGGCACCGTATTCCGCCACGACGACGATCCCGGCTGCGGCGGCGTAGAACGGCCAATTGAGCCTGACGATCTGCCGAACGCCACGCATGGCGCCTTTACTCCTTCCTGTCGCCGAGGACATACCGGACGCCGCGTTCCCAGCGATAGTCGACATCGTGGACGTAGAAGGCCGCGGCGAGCGTTGGCGTACACCGGTTGAACGGCGGTTGATCAAAGAATGCGATGCGCCGAACGTCGACGGCAATCGGCGCGGGCTGCCAATTCGTCCGGGTCGCACGGATGACGATCATCGAGTTGGTTTCCGACTCGTGGTCAAACGTAAACAAAAGCGGACCAGCAAATCGCCGGGCGTCCCGCAGCGACCAGAATGTCGATCCCGCGGGCAACATTTCCCTCGAGCGATCCGCCCTGACGTCGAGCGCCCCCAGACCATCGACAGTTCGCACCGAAAAATGAAGCCAGGACGATGAGTCCACGACGGTGGCCTGGCAGCGGTGATAGTGGTAGTGCGTCAGCAGATTCCCGCCGGCGACCATTCCCGCTCGGTCGGCATCGCTGCGAAGGATTCGCAGACCGCGCACAGTCTTCCCGCCGGGCGGCGTGAACGTGGTGAAGATGCGGTAGCCGGCAAGAAAGAAATCCTGCCCGAGCGCCGCGGGCAGGGCCGCTGGCCTAAGCTTCTCGGTCTGAACCAGCGCCACCGCCACGAAGGCGTGACCGTCATAGATGTCCAGTGCCAGGCCCGGCGGCAGCAGCGGACGCAACACATCCGGAGGCAGCGCATAAGTCAGCGTCAGGCAATGGCGAAAGTGGGCCTCGATCGCAATCGGATGACGACGAAGCCTCGTCACCATTCTGGCCGGCTGGCGGGAAGTGGCGGCAACCCAGGCAACGGCAAGAAACGCCAGGTTGATCGGGACGAGAGCGGCAGGCCACCACAGCAAGGACCTGGCGACTGAGAGTTCGACGATGTTCATAGACAACAGAAACACTGTCTGAAACGCCGCGCAGATCGTCGCCGCCCACCCGGAAACGACCCACACCGCCAGTCCGACTTCGCACACGCCAACCGCCATCAGCACGAGCTCACCGCGGCTGCCGGCGAGGCCAGGAACCGACTGCACGATTTGGAGGTGCCTTGGCGAAAAGTGCAGGAGCTTGTTGAACAGGCCGTGAATCAGCCAGACGGACGCCACGACGAGGGTGGATAGCCGGCCCGCGCGCCGCGCAGTCAGGTCGATGAGGCTGGCGGGGCCACGCCGATTGAACGCCATCGCTACTCTCCAAGCATTCGCGCCAGCTTGTTGCCCATCTTGACCATCCGAATAACGGCGGCAGTCGGCAGCTTCCGCGTCTGTTCGCACCAGTTCGTCATCAGCTCGAAGAACTGGAGCATGTCCGACAGCCGCTCGCGCGTGTAGGCATCTGCCGCGCCGGGCTTCTTCGTCTCCGCGACGGCGTCACGCAGCATGGCCAGCGTCGGATCGGCCTCCCGTTTCCGGCGTTCGTCGACGATGATCCGGAACATTTCCCAGACGTCCTTGAGGCTCTCAAAGTGATCGCGGCGATCGCCGAGGATGTGCACGACGCGGATGATTGCCCAGCCCTGGAGCTCGCGGAGGCTGGTGCTGACGTTCGATCGCGCGACGCCGAGCGTCGCGGCGATCGCTTCCGCGTGGAGCGGTAGCGGCGACAGGAACAGGAGCGCGTGGACCTGGGCGACCGTCCGGTTGATCCCCCAGCGCGTGCCCATTTCACCCCAGTGGAGGACGAATCTTTCCTGGACCGGCGTCAGGCGAAACTGTTTCTTTTCGTCTGTCATTTCTGTTACTACAGAAATAACAGATATTATGGACGATTGTCAAGCCTGACGTCAGGGCGGGGTCAGAGCGACTCCGCCTCGGCCTACGCCCGTCTGGGACGGGTTGGAGAATAATGGCTGGACGCGCATGGCGACTGGAACACCGCAGACTGAACCGCAGCCCTCACCGCTCACTCCCCCGATCGAGCCGATGCTGGCAAAGCTGGCCGAGGACCTGCCGGCGGCCGGCGGCTATCTGTACGAGCCCAAGTGGGACGGCTTTCGCGCGCTCGTCTTTCGCGGGCCAGACGACGTGTTCATCCAGAGCCGCGACCTCCGGCCGCTCGATCGGTACTTCCCCGATCTGCACGACGTCTTTCTGAAGCAGCTGCCGCCGGGCTGCATTCTCGACGGTGAGATCGTCATCGCCGGGCCGAAGGGGCTCGACTTCGACGCCCTGCAGCTGCGGTTGCATCCGGCGGCGTCGCGCGTCGCCAAGCTCGTGGCCGAGAGGCCGGCGGCGTTCGTCGCCTTCGACGTCCTGGCGATCGGCGGCCGCGATCTGCGCGAGAAGCCGCAGCGCGACCGTCGGACGACGCTCGAGGAGCTGCTCGCAACCGCGACACCGCCGCTGCACCTGACCCCGGTCACCACCGATCGCGCGGTCGCCGAGAGGTGGCTCAACGAGTTCGAGGGCGCCGGGCTCGACGGCGTCATTGCGAAGCCGGAGGCCGGAACCTATCAGCCGGGCAAGCGCGCGATGATCAAGGTCAAGCACGCCCGCACCGCCGACTGCGTCGTTGCCGGATTCCGATGGCACAAGAGCGGCAAGGATCGCATCGGTTCACTGCTCCTCGGGCTCTATGACGAGAAAGGCACGCTGCATCACGTTGGCGTGACCTCGTCGTTCACCATGGCGATGCGGAAAGAACTCGTCACGGAGCTCGAGCCCCTCCGCAAGGAGGCGCGGAACAATCACCCGTGGCGCGAGTGGACGGTACCGGAAGGGCACGAGATGACGCGCATGCCAGGCGGACAGAGCCGCTGGAGCGCGGGCAAGGATCTCTCGTGGGAACCGCTGCGGATCGAGCGGGTGTGCGAAGTGAAGTACGACCATATGCAAGGCGACCGCTTCCGCCATGGCGCAGTCTTCCTGCGCTGGCGTCCGGACAAGCCGCCGTCCGACTGCCGGTACGACCAGCTGGAAGTCACGAAGCCCTACGAGCTCGACAAGGTGTTCGGCGGCTGAAAGGCGAGAGTCACAGCTGACGAAAAAAGGGAAAAGACACGGGTGCCTTTTCCCTTTTAACTTTTAACTTTCCATCGTCAGAACAGAATCTTTCCGCCCAGCTGCACTTGCCGCATGCTGCCCGCGGACGTGATGCGGCCCCAGTTTGCCGAGGCAAACGTTGTGTTTGGGTTGCCGTAGTTGACGTTGTTGAAGATGTTGTACATCTCGGCGCGGAACTGGAACCGTGCGCCACCGCCAATCGGCACGTTCTTCATGAACGACAGATCGGTGCTGACGAACCCCGGCCCCCGCAGTACGTTTCGCGGAGCGTTGCCAAAGGTGAACTGATCCGGCAGCGCGAAGGCTGACTGATCGAAGCAGTTGATCAGCTGACGCCGTCGCGCGGTCTGATCCGGATCGTCAACGCAACTGAGCGAAGGCACCGCCCCAACGAGATTTGGGCGCTGCTGGCCAGTGATCCCGATGTTCGCGCGATCAGTGCTGAGCGTCACGTTGAGCGGCGTGCCACTCTGAATGGTTGTCAGGCCAGAGATCTGCCATCCGGCCACCAGATACCGGACCACCGCATGTGGCGACGATTTCAGGAACGGAATGTCATAGAGGTAGCTCGCGACAAAGCGGTGCGGAACGTCCCAGTTCGCCGCACCGTAATCACGCCAGATGTCGTAGTTGTCCATCGTCTGGCCGCCGCCGTTCGAGTGCGTAGACATGTCGCGGGTTCGGGACCACGTGTAGTGCGCGTCGGCCTGCAGCCCCTTGTACATCCGTTGACGGAGTCCGAACGTCACCGCGTCGTAGTCAGCGACGAGATCGTTCTGGATGATGCGCCGGCTCCGGAACTTGGACGTCGGGCGGCGAGAATCGACGGTACCAGCGCCTGGCGTCGGCGTGTTGTTGAAGAAACTGCGATCGAGGTGGCTCGTGTTGGAACCGACGTACTCGATATTGACCGCACCAGACGCCCACAACTCCCGTTGCACGTCGAAGCTCCACTGATCCTTGCGCGCGTTCGGAAGCTTCCGCGTCGGTGAAATCATGTCCGGGGTGACCGGCGCGCCGGGCGTGCCGGTCGGGTGTTCGAACGACAGCGTCGGGTTGTTTGGATCGTTGGTATAGGTCGAGACCGTGGCCATCGGCGGATTGTTGGTCAGGAACGTAAACGAATTCATCTGGTTGGGGTTGTAATAGATCCCGTATCCTGCTCGCACCACCGTCTTCTCGTTGAGCCGATAGGTCGCACCCAGGCGAGGCGCGAAATCCTTGTTGTTCGGCTCGGTGAACTTGAACCCCTTGACCGGATAGTCCGCCAGGTTGGGCGACGGAATGATCGTCAGGAAATCGTCAGCCAGCATGTCTGCGACGCCAGCATAGGTCTGAACCGGCGTGCTCCGCTCGTACCGCAGCCCGAGGCTCAGCGTCAGGTTCCGCTTCGCCTGCCAGTTGTCGTTGATGAAGAATCCGTTGCGCCAGCCGCCGACGTGCCCCTGAATCTGGTCGGTCGGCGGAATCACGGTCCTTGGAATCCCCATCATGAAATCCGCCATGGCGTATCCGGACATGTCACCGGTGAAATTGAACAGTCCGCGCGCATCGTTGGCCGCTCGGCGGCCGGTCGCCAGCCGACGTAAATCGAAGCCCGTGCGAACGTTGTGGGAGCCGCGGTTCCAGGCGAGGACGTCGGATGCCTGGAAGGTCGTGTCAAACTGATACCAGTTCGTTCCACTCGTAGACAGGCCGGAGAAGTTGCTGATCGTGAAGCTCGGAATCCCTGGATTGTTGTACTTCGTATCGCCGTCAAACCCGGGGATGCCGAGGGCGGTGCCAGCACCCTGCTGATTATTGACCTCGAACGGATTCAGCGTGTTGAAATCGAGACGGTGGTAGCCAATACGAAAATCGTTGAAGAGAGTGGGCTTCAGGGTGTGCGTATATGTGAAAAGCGTGTTCTTGTTCACGCGCGGCTGTGTCACGCCAAGGGCGGGAGTCGCACCGATGTTTGTGTTGAGGCTGTCGTGCCAGTTGTAGCGCACATACAGCCGGACCTTGTTGCCGACGTTCTGATCGACACGGCCAAGGAATTGATCGATGTTGTCCTTGTTCGAGCCAGTCGTCGCCAGGTTACTGGCGGTCCCGCTGGTGCTCGCCGGAGGGATGTACTGCAGCACGTTCAACGAAACCGGCGACAGCATCGGCTGAGGAATGATGTTGCCGGGAAAGGTCTGACCGGTGTATGGATCCTTGATCGGCGTGCTGACTTCGGAAAAATTTCCCTGTCGCATCAGGGCCGTCGGAACTGACGCGGTCGCCGGGCTGAGCGCCTCCGCGCGCACGCCTTCGTAGGCGCCCATGAAGAACGTCTTGTTGTGGCCATCATAGACTCCGGGGATCACCACTGGTCCCTCGACCTCGAGACCAAACTGATTGCTGCGCAGCGGGTTTTTCGGATTCGCCGGGTTCTCGTACCACCCGCGGGCGTTGAGCGAATCGTCCTTGAAAAAATTGAAGGCGGATCCATGCAGCGCGTTGGTGCCGCTCTTGGTGACGACGTTGATGGCGACACCGAGGTACGAACCGTACTCCGCCGAGGTGCTGCCGGTCTGGACCTGCACTTCTTCAACGGCGTCGGCAATGGGCCGCATACTCGTTGACGCCAGCAGATTGGCCGACGAGTTGATCCCGTCGAGCGAGAGGCTGTTCTGAATCTCACGCTGACCGGCGCCTCGGAAGCTCAAGCCGATGTCGCTGTTGATGCCTGCCAGCACTCCGGGAGTCGTGGCCGCGAGGTTCCACACGTTGCGGCCATTCAGCGGCAGCTCGACGATGGCGCGCTTGCCAATCGTTTCAGACACGGTCGCGCTGTCGGTGTTCAACACCTGCGCCTTCGCCTCGACGTTCACCGACTCGGTCAGGCCGCCGACCTTGAGCACCGCGTTGGTGCGTACGACCTGGTTGTTGCCGACCTCGACACCGGTGGCCTTGAACGTCTGGAAGCCGGAAAGCGAGACCGTGATTTCGTAAGTACCGGCGCGCACGAACTGGATGTTGTAATACCCCTCCGCGTTCGTCGTCGCTGCGTACGTGTCCTTGGTGCCAACGTTGACGGCAGAGACCTGCGCGCCCGGAACGACAAGATTGCCGCTGTCGGTGACCGTGCCGACCAGCGCGGTTTGCGAAGCCAGCTGCGCCCACGCGCTGGTGGTGAGAAACAACCCGAGACACAGAAACGACGAGATGCGACGTAGCATTCTCCTCCCCCGCTTTCTGCGTCTGCGAGCGGATCATCGCCGCTCGCAGCCTGGTTTTACGTTTACAGTGACGTGCTTCGATCGAGTTCTTGACGCAGACGGCGGGCGACGATCTTCTCCTCGCCCGGCTGCATCATCCAGACGCCGACAACGAGTGACTCCCCCTCGGATCTGATCGCGATGGATGGCTCCCCTTCCAGCATGGCGCGGACGACCGCCGCGGCCTTCAGTGGCTTTGACGTGGCGTCCCAGGTCACACGAACGTGCGGGACGTGGTTGGCAACTTCGGGAACGAACACTTCGGCCTTGACCCCGGGCACCGACCCGGCGCTGGCGCGGATCATCTCGGCGCGCCGATCGTAGTCGCGGCCCTCCTTGTCGTGGTCTTTGGCGACGAACAATTCCAGCGCCGCCAGCATGCCGACCATTTCTTCCTTGTTGACCTTCATGCCGCGGCCGATCGCGTTGCCATTCGGCGACGCGTTCAGCCGTGCCGCAGCGATGAGCGGTTTCCGGCCCAGCAGCAGCCCCGCGCTCTGCGGCCCGCGAATGCCTTTGCCGCCCGAGAACGCCACGAGATCGAATCCCATTTCTGTGTACTTCCACAGGTTCTCGAGCGGCGGCACATCGGCGGCCGCGTCGTTCATCGTCGGAACGCCGTGCCTGCGGCCGAGCTCGGCGAATTCCTTGTCCTGAATCTGCCCTTCTTTATTGTTGTTGTTGTAGAAGAGCATCATCGCGGTCTTCTCGTTCACCGCGCGTTCCAGCTGGTCACGGGTTTCGACTTCAACCAGGCGCACTCCGCAGTTGCGCAGCGCGCGGTCGTAGCCGAAGCGGTGAGCCTTCTGCATGATCACCTCGCTCTTCATGCTTGCGAGGTCTGGCAGGTCGCTGATCTTTTGCCGGTCCGCCCCGGTCAACACGCCAGCCGTTCCGAGCGTCAGTGCCGACGCCGCGCCGCTCGTCACCATCGCCGCTTCGGCGCGCACCAGCTTCGCAATGCGCTCGCCAATGCGGTCATGCAACTCGTCGAGCATCACGTATTGCTTCGACGCGTAGTTGATCGCGTCCATCACTTCCTGGGGCATCAGCGATGCGGTCATGGCGGTGTAGGTGCCCGAAGCGTTGATGAAGGGCCGGACACCCAGCTCGCGGAAATAGTCCCGCCCGCCTTTGGCAGCGGCGGCCGCGGCCTCAGGCACGATCGCACCTGAAGAACGGACGAAGCTGCCGACGACGGGTGTTGCGGCAAGACTCTCGAGAAAGCGTCTCCGGCTCCACATAGTGGCTCCTTCGCTCGCCAGTTACCAGCTGACAGTTTGGCGTGAGGATAACGGCTCGGAGAAGCAGACGCAAGCGAGATGACGGCTCCCAGTTCCAGTTTCCAGTTGCCAGTTGCCAGTTCCCAGTTCCCAGTTCCCAGTAAGAGAGAGCTGGAAACTGGAGACGGGGACCTGGAAACTGGCAGTCAGCGACTCCGTCTAGAAACTCACCTTCACCGCAAGCTGCAACTGTCGTGGAAGCCCATTCTGCGCCGTGATGGTGCCGAGCGCGGTGCTTGTCGTCGTCGTGTTCGGGTTTTGGAAGTTGGCCCGGTTCAGGGCGTTGTACGCCTCAACGCGGAATTGCAGCTGGCGCGAGCCGCCGAGGCCGACGTTCTTCAGCAGGCTCAGATCGAGCACCGCATAGCCAGGGCCGCGTACCTCCGAAAAACGGCTCGGTTGCGTGCGGACGTTCGACACGAGCTGCTGTGCCAACACCCGGTTGAACGCATTGACGTTGAACCACTGGTTGACCGACGGATCGTCGGCCATGATGTCGTCCACGCCCATGCCTTCGGCGAACAGGAAATTGCCGAAGCCCAGCGGGGCGCCGCTCTGCGCCTTGAAGATGTAGCCGACCTGCCAGCCGCCGAACACCGCGTTGGTCACCCCTGAGGCGCCGTTTCCGTAATGCCGCCCGTGCCCGTAGGGCACTTCAACGAGGCCGCTGGCAACGAAGGTATGTTCGCGATCGAATGGGCTGATGACGCGTTCGAGCGTGGCGTCGGAGTCGTTCAGGTAACCGGTCTCCGTCATGGAACGCGACCACGCATACGCCGCCTGCACGGTGAACCCGTTGGCCATCCGCCGTTCGACCCGCGCCTGCAGCCCCTTGTAATCGCCCTGTCCGCTCGTCTCGGTCGCCTGGACGGACGTGAACTGCGGATACGGACGAAGGAGCTGGCTGCGTGAGACGTTCGCGCCGGTCAGGCCGGTCGGCACCAACCCGACGAACGGATTCGGCACCTGCTGCGACAGCCGATTGTTCGTCGCATCGTCGCGCACAGGCGACGTCGAGAGGTATTGTTGCGGCACCGCGTTCAACTGACGCGTGACCGGCAGGTTCTCCGAGTGCGAGCCGACATAGGTGGCTTCCACGAGCATCTGCCACGGAAGCTCGCGCTGGAACCCGAGCGACCACCGGTGGGTGCTCGGATTGCGGACATCGCCAACATAGGGGAAGCTGACGCCGAGACCCGCGTTGGTCATGAGGCCGAGCGCCGAGCCGACCGGTTCGAGGAGTCCGTCCGGAAATGGGTTGGCGAGCCTGGCGCGGAATGTCTGGCCATTGTCGGTGGAGGGCGTCAGCGCCGTGTCGCGCGAGTAGCCGACCTGGTTCACCGTGATCCGGTTCGTGCCGAGGACGTCGTAGAACAGGCCGTAGCCACCGCGCACGGATGTCTTCGGCGTCGCCAGCCAGGCGAAGCCGAGTCGCGGCATGATGTTGGCCGCGTTCATCGCCCACGCCTGCTTCGGCCCACCCGTGTCCGGATACAGCAAGCCGCCGCGCACCTTGAACTGACTCGGTGGAATCTCGGGAATCGGGTTCTGCGCATACGCCGCTTCGGCGGCCGTCGCAATCGCTGGCGGCGAAGTGAAATCAAATCCGCTGACGTACCGATTGTCGGCTTCAGTCAGCGGCTGCTCGATCTCCCATCGCACGCCAAGATTGAGGGTCAGGTTGGTGTTCACCCGCCAGTCGTCGCCCGCATACAACGACGTCACGCTACTGACTTCGCGGTACGCGGCGGGACGGCTCATCGTGCCACCGGTCGGCAATCCCAGCAGAAACGACGCGAAATCCTGGCCGAACGGCGCCGCGGCGGAGTTATCGAGCGGTCCACGCGTCCACGTGTTGCTGAAGTTGATCTGGGGGGACGAAGCGGTGGAGAAGCGGCTGGCGTCCTCGATGTAGGTGCGGTACTCGACGCCGTACTTCATGTTGTGGGCGCCGACCAGCCACATCGCGCTGCCGGTAATCGAGTAGACGTCAGTGGTGAACCAGCCATCGCCAGATTCCGAAACGCTGAAGTCCTGAAACCCGTCGTAGTTGATGAATGGAAATGCCGCAGTATTCTTCGGCGCGAGCGCGACGAGGCTGGGCGAAAACCCGAGCGTCGAAAGATCGAAGGGTTGGCTGCGACGCCGCTCCGGGAACATCTGACGGGTAAAGCCGCCGCGGACGTTGAGCAGCACGTTGTTCTTGACGGTATAGGCGTCGTCGATCCCGAGCACGCGGTTCTTGCGATTCAGGAAGATGCCGGTCGCGAGGTTGTCGAAGCGATCGTCCTTTTCTTCTTCCCAGAAATCCCAGCTGAAACGGCCGTAGAGACGGTGCTTCGCTGAGAAGTTGTGATCAACGCGGCCGGTGGCGGTGTAGTACGTCTCGAACGCGACCGCCGTCGGATTCTGATAATTTTGCTGGCCGTCTGCGGTGCCGGTCTGATTCGGCAACGCGAAGAAATCCATGATGTTCTTCGCCACCGGATCGATCAGATCGGCCGGGATGATGTTGCCGGGAAACGGATCGCGGACGAATCGGCCGGGCGTCGTTGGGCTCGGACGGGTCGTGAAGGGGTTATAGATTTGATACTGAGAGCCGAGCGCAAGGAGATCGGAGAAATCGCCGTTGCGCATCTTGGCGGTCGGCACCGTGACGATGTTCGGCGACGGAACCTGGAACGGGTTCGCCTCGAAGTTGCCGAAGTAGAACGTGTGGTTCGCGCGGATGGGACCGCCCATGGCCACCCCGAACCGGTTGTCGTCGTAGTCACGCTTCGGGCGGCCGGCGATGCGGTCGAAGTAGTTCTTGGCGTCGAGCGTCGAGCCGCGGAACCACTCGTACGCCTGACCGTGCAGCGTGTTCGTGCCGCTCTTGGTGACCAGGTTCACGACCGCGCCCATCGTGTTGCCAATCGCCGCATCGTAGGTGCTGGTGTGGATCTTGAATTCCTCGACCGAAGCGGACGGCGGGCTGTAGGCAACGCGATCATTGGCGACGTTCGACACGCCATCGATGGTGAAGTCGTTTTTCTTCTCGCCGACGCCGTCAGTCGAGAACTGAGAGAGGCCGTTATTGAACGCGGCCTTCCTCGACCGGAGGTCGGTGGTCACCGTAACGCCGGGGGCGAGGATGACGAGCTCCACCGGGCTGCCCTCGCGGATCGGCAGCTCCGCGATCCGGCGCGCGTCGACGACTTGTCCGAGTTCCGCCGTCGTGCGATCGACGCTCGCGGCCGTCGCGGTGACGGTCACTTCATCGCTGACCGCTCCAACTTTCAGCGTCGCATCGACGGTCAGGACGTCCGCGACGTGCAGCTCGATCTGATCGCTGACGAACTTGCTGAAGCCCGAAAGGCTCACCGTCACCCGATAGCTACCCGGATTCAGCAACGCCGCGCGATAGCTTCCCTGCTCGTTGGTCGTGCTCGTCGTGACCACGCCGGTGGCAAGATTCAACACGTCCACGGTCGCGCCCGGAACCGCGGCGCCGCTCGAATCGGTCACACGGCCCTGTAAGGTGCCGCGGGACTCCTGCGCCGACAGCATCGATGCGGAAACGAAGATGGTCAGTGTGCAAAAAAGGAGGCAGGAACGACCCGGCGTGAGCATGGCATGTCCGTCCTTGAAGCGCGCGGCGGGCCTTCGCGTTCGCTTCGGCGAGGTCTCGCCGGAGACTGCGGCGTAGGCGGACGATCCGCGCAGGTCCACGACCGCTCTGAAGCGGACGAGTATACAGGCTCTGGGTAGGAGTTCGGTGAAGAAATGCCTGGGGCCACCTCAGGTGGAGACGCTCGGGTGAAGCCGCTCTCGCTCTCGAATCCCTAATCGCTGATCACTGATCCTGAATCACTGATCCCTGAATCTAATCGCTGAATCACTGTTGGTGGATCGCTGATCCCGGATCGAATTCTCGAGTCGGCTCGTTGATTCAGCGATTCCAGGATCAGGGATCCAAGGATGAGGGATCCAAGGATCAGGGATCCAAGGACCAGGGATCCAAGGATCAGGGATCCAAGGATCAGCGATTCAGGATCAGTGATTAGTGATGAGGGATTCATCGTTCTCGATTATTCTCAGAGGATGACCAATTGGCTGAGTTCGGTGCCGTGTCTGCCGGATGAGCACTCAGGCGCAACTCTGGTCGGTCGCGCGTGGCGCCCGGACGTAGGAGGTCCGTCTGTCGTATGCGTGCAAAAGGATGAGATCTACGATCTCTCGAGCGTCGCGCCGACCTGCAGCCAGCTGCTCGAGCTGGAGAATCCCGTTGCCGCCATCCGAGCCGCGCGAGGGCTGCCGCGCGTTGGCTTCTTCCGCGACGTGCTCGACAATTCGACCGAAGAGACTCGCAATCCGCGAGCCCCCTGGCTGCTCGCACCGTGCGATCTTCAGGCGATCAAGGCGAGCGGCGTGACGTTCGTGGCGAGCCTCCTCGAACGCGTGATCGAGGAGCAGGCTCGGGGTGACGCGAGCAAGGCCGAGTCGGTGCGCCAGGCGATCGTTGCGGTCATCGGCAACAATCTGCGCGACATACGTCCCGGCTCGCCGCAGGCGCAAGCCGTCAAAGACGCGCTGATCGCGCAGGGCGTCTGGTCGCAGTACCTCGAGGTGGGAATCGGGCCGGACGCGGAGATCTTTACCAAAGGACAGCCCATGTCCGCCGTCGGCAGCGGAGCCGAGATCGGCGTTCATCCCAAGTCACAGTGGAACAACCCCGAACCGGAAATCGTCCTGGCGGTCAACAGTGCCGGTCGCATCGCCGGTGCGACGCTCGGGAACGATCTGAACCTCCGCGATTTCGAGGGGCGCAGCGCCCTGCTGCTCGGCAAAGCGAAGGACAACAACGCGTCAGGGTCGATCGGCCCGCTCATCCGATTGTTCGACGAGCATTTCACGATCGACGACGTACGCAAGTGCGAGGTTGCGCTGCACGTGAAGGGGCCGGACGGATTCGAGTTCACGGCTGAGAGTTCGATGTCGCAAATCAGCCGCGACCCGCTCGACCTCGTCGAACATGCGATGGGTCGGCATCATCAGTATCCCGATGGCATGATGTTGTTTCTCGGGACGATGTTCGCGCCGACGATCGATCGGTTCGCTCCGGGCCAGGGCTTCACCCACGCGGTCGGCGACATCGTCACCGTCTCGACGCCAGCACTGGGTGCGCTGGTCAATCGAGTCAACCACACCGATCGCATCGCACCGTGGACGTTCGGAGCGACCGCGTTGATGACCAATCTTGCGCAGCGCGGCCTGCTGCCCAGCGCCGCGGTAAAGGGCCGCGTCTAAAGGCGGTGCGAAAGACGGACGCGAGCGAGCGCAGGGAAGCGAGTCAGAGGCGGCGCTAAACAAGGCGTGAGCAAGCGCAGGGAAGCGAGTCAGAGGCGGCGCTAAACAAGGCGTGAGCAAGCGCAGCGAAGCGAGTCAGAGGCGGCGCTAAACAAGGCGCGAGCAAGCGCAGCGAAGCGAGTCAGAGGCGGCGCTAAACAAGACGCGAGCGAGCGCAGCGAAGCGAGCCACGCGATCGGAGCGCGCCGACGAAGCGGCGCGCGAGAGCGCGTGCAGGGGAGTCCGAGGGGCAAAGCCCCTCGGAGTAAATATGTCCAACAGATTTCAGAATTACATCAACGGCGATTGGGTTGCCGGCTCCTCGTGGACGGCAAACCGCAACCCCTCCGATCTCGGCGACGTCATCGGCGAGTACGCGATGGCCGACAAGGCCCAGACCGAAGCAGCGATCGAGGCGGCCAAGCGGGCGTTTCCGGCATGGTCGATCGGGTCGATCCAGGATCGCGCCAACATGCTCGACAAGGTCGGCTCCGACATTCTTGCGCGCAAGGACGAACTCGGGCGGCTGCTGGCGCGTGAGGAAGGCAAGACGCTGCCCGAAGGTGTGGGCGAGACCGTCCGCGCCGGCCACATCTTCAAGTTCTTCGCCGGTGAAGTGCTGCGAATATCGGGCGAGAAGATCGCGTCCGTGCGTCCCGGTGTTGACGTCGAAATCACACGCGAGCCCATCGGCGTTGTCGGCCTGATCACGCCGTGGAATTTTCCGATCGCCATTCCCGCCTGGAAGATCGCCCCGGCGCTGGCATTTGGCAATACCGTCGTCTTCAAGCCCGCGCAATGGACCCCGGGTTGCGCCTGGGCATTGACCGAGATCCTGGCCGGCGCCGGTGTGCCGGCTGGCGTCTTCAACCTCGTCATCGGCTCCGGATCGGTGGTCGGCGAAACACTGGTGAACCACCCCGACGTCGCCGCGGTCAGTTTTACAGGCTCGATGGACACCGGCCGTGGCATCGCGAAAAAGGCCATCGCGCGCATGGCGAAGGTTCAACTGGAAATGGGCAGCAAGAATCCGCTCGTGGTGCTGGACGACGCGGATTTGCCGACCGCGGTGAACGTGGCGGTCCAGGGCGCCTACTTCTCGACCGGCCAACGCTGCACCGCCTCATCACGGCTGATCGTCACTGAGGGGATCCACGATCGCTTCGTCGAAGCCGTCACGCAGAAACTGTCGACGTTGAAAGTCGACAACGCGCTGACGGCCGGGACGGAGATCGGACCGGTTGTCGAGCAGCCACAACTCGACACCGATCTCGAATACGTCGGCATCGGCCAGCGCGAGGGAGCGCGACTCGTTGCCGGCGGTGAACGCGTCACACGCGCCACCGACGGCTACTATATGGCGCCGGCGCTCTTCGTTGATGCGACGAACACGATGCGGATCTCGCGCGAGGAGATCTTCGGACCGGTTGCCTGCGTCATCCGCGCGACGAATTACGATGAAGCCCTCGCGATCGCGAACGACACCGACACCGGCCTCTCCTCCGGCATAGTGACCACGTCGCTCAAGCACGCGTCGCACTTCAAGCGTCACGCTCAGGCCGGCATGGTCATGGTGAATCTGCCGACCGCGGGCGTGGATTATCACGTGCCGTTCGGCGGCCGTAAGGGATCGAGCTACGGGCCGCGCGAACAGGGACGTTACGCCGCCGAATTCTACACGACGGTGAAGACGACCTATATCGCTCCATGATCGCTGCGACGCTTGCGGTGCTGGTCGTCGTGAACGGTGTCGCAACCCACGCGACCGTGAATCGCAACAGCCACCCGTCGACAGGCTCAGGATGGCCCCGAGCGCAGTCGAGGAACCAGCCGCCGGCACCCAGCGCCCAGCAGCCAGACCTTGATGCGCTCGAGCAAGCCGTCGCTGCCAATCCCAACGACAGCAAAAGTCGGGAACTGTTGGCCGATGCCTACATCGGCGCCGGTCGCCCGATGGATGCCGTCGCCCAGCTCCGGACCGCGTCGACACTGGCACCACGACATCCTGCCGTCTGGTATGCGCTCGGCCAGGCATACAA
>JBKPNQ010000116.1:0-10368 GCA_046732715.1 Acidobacteriota bacterium
TCTCTCCGTCTCGTGGGCTCGGAGATGTGTATAAGAGACAGGCCTCGCCGGCCGCAACGTAGACCTGATCGCCGTCAATCGCGACAGGGAAGTCGGACCGCAGCTCGACTTTCCATGCCGTGGTCCCGTCGGCGACGCGATGCGCTTCGACGACTCCGGACTGCAGGACGACAAACACCTGGTCCTGGCCGATCACCGGAGGCGCGACAGGGCTTGCAGCAATTGGAACCGTCCATCGGACCGCGGATGGCAACATCTGCACGGCGATCGTCGGAGGCAGCACGACCTGCGCGAGCGTGAGAAGAAGAGTGGTGCGAAGTGCGAGCACGTCCTATAATAATGTGCCTGACACACCTTGACGCGTCAGCAGCACGTCATTCATCCGTCGGGCATCTCGAGCGATCGCGAATGAGATTGTCTCGTCGTCCGATCGGTACCGTCCACGCCCCGTGAATCATCAGACCATCGTCGTCCTCGATTTCGGATCGCAGTTCACGCAGTTGATCGCGCGGCGTCTTCGCGAGCTGTCGGTCTACTCCGAGATTCTGCCGTTCGATACACCGCTTGGCGACATCATGCGGCGCGCGCCCGCCGGCATCGTGCTGTCGGGTGGGCCGAAGAGCGTCTCGGAAAGCGGAGCGCCGCACTGCGAGCCGGGGGTCTACGACGCCGGCGTTCCCGTTCTCGGCATCTGTTACGGGATGCAGTTGATGACGCACGCGCTTGGCGGCGAAGTCGCGCCGGCGCCGCACCGCGAGTTCGGCCTCGCCACGATCGACGTTTACCCGGGCGCGCCGTTGTTCGATTCGGTCCCGTCGAACCTGCGGGTATGGGCCAGCCACGGCGATTTCGTCAAGACCGCGCCTCCCGGGTTTCAGGTCACCGCCACGAGCGCGAATGCCCCGGTGGCGGCGATGGTGGCCGAGGAACGGCGGCTCTACGCGCTGCTCTTTCATCCGGAAGTCGCCCACACCGATCACGGTCTCGATATCCTTCGCAATTTCGCGTACGACATTTGTGGCTGCACCGGCGACTGGACGATGTCGTCATTCGTGCAGGAGGCGACCGCGACGATTCGTCGCCAGGTCGGAGAGGGGCGCGTCGTCTGCGGACTCAGCGGGGGTGTCGATTCGACGGTGGCGGCGCTGCTCATGCACCGCGCCATTGGCGATCGGCTCACCTGCATCTTCGTCGACAACGGCGTGATGCGTCAGGATGAAGCGGCGCAAATCCGCCGCCGCTTCGAACGGCTGAAGCTGCCGCTCGTCTTTGCCGACGCCGCATCATTTTTTCTGTCGCGGCTCGCCGGGGTGACCGATCCTGAACAGAAGCGGAAGATCATCGGCGCGGCATTCATCGATGTGTTCGAGTCGGAAGCGGAGAAGCTGGGGACGTTTGACTTTCTCGGACAAGGCACGTTGTACCCCGATGTGATCGAGAGCGTGTCGGTCATCGGACCGTCACACGTCATCAAGAGCCACCATAACGTCGGCGGCCTTCCGGAGCGGATGCGATTCAAGCTGGTAGAGCCGCTCCGACTTCTGTTCAAGGACGAGGTCCGTCTGGTCGGCAAGGAACTCGGACTCGACGATGAGTTCGTGTGGCGGCAGCCGTTCCCAGGGCCCGGGCTGGCGGTGCGCATTCTCGGCGAGGTCACCGCGCCACGCTTGTCCCTGGTCCGCCGCGCCGATCACATTGTCGCGGAAGAGGTGAAGCGTACCGGCTGGTATCGGCGGCTGTGGCAGTCGTTCGCCGTGCTGTTGCCGGTGCAGAGCGTGGGTGTGATGGGCGACGCGCGGACCTACGAGTACACGATTGCGATTCGTGCGGTCGAGAGCCGCGACGGAATGACGGCGGACTGGGCGCGGCTGCCGCACGAGCTGCTGGCGACGATTTCGTCGCGGATCGTCAACGAGGTGAAGGGCATCAACCGCGTCGTCTACGACATCAGCTCCAAGCCGCCATCAACTATTGAGTGGGAATGAGTCCGTGAAATTGGTGAGTTGGTGAATTGACAGCAGGTGCCCGACTCGGCAACAGGCACGATTCGCCAATTCGCCGAGTCGCCAGATCACCAATGGAAAAGACAATCAGCAATCAGCCATCGACAATCAGCCATTCGAGATGACCGACTTCGTCCACCTTCACCTGCACTCCGAGTATTCGCTGCTCGACGGCGCGTGCCGGATCGAGGAACTGCTCGACCGGGCGGTGGAGCTGAACATGCCGGCAGTGGCGATCACCGAGCACGGGAACATGTTCTCGTCGGTGATCTTTCACGACCAGGCGCGCAAACGCGGACTGAATCCGATCCTCGGCTGCGAGGTGTATGTCGCGCCTGGAGATCGGCGGACCAAGAGCGGCACGCCCGGCGAGACAGCCAATCACCTGGTTCTCCTCGCCGAAAATCTGACCGGTTATCACAATCTCATCAAGCTGGTGTCGGCCGGCTACACCGAGGGCTTCTACTACAAGCCGCGAATCGACAAGGATCTCCTCGCCCAGCATGCGACCGGATTAATCGGTCTCAGCAGCTGTTTGAAGGGTGAGGTCGCCACCGGGATTCGCACCGAGCAGCAACACAAGGCGATCGCGGCGGCGGGCGCCTACCGTGACATCCTGGGTCGAGACAACTTTTTCCTCGAAATGCAGTATCAGGGCATTGACGAGCAGCGAATCGTCAATGTCGGCCTGCAGCCGATCGCGAAGGACCTCGGTCTCTCGCTGGTCGTAACCAATGACGTCCACTACTTGCAGAACTCGGATTTCAAGCCGCACGACGTGCTGCTCTGCATCGGCACCGGAAAGTCGGTCAACGATGCCGAGCGCCTGCGCTATCACGGCGATCAGTTCTATTTGAAGACGCCGGAAGAAATGGCGGGGGTCTTCAAAGACTTTCCCGAGGCCCTCGCCCGGACGGCACGGATCGCGGAGCGGTGCAACGTCGATCTCTCAGGAACGACCAATCACCTGCCGAACTTCGACGTGCCTGCCGGATTTACCCTCGACGAGTACTTCGAGCACGTCGTTCGGGAAGGGTTCACGCATCGGCTGCCACGGCTGAAAGAGCTGGCGGCCGCTGGCGTTCTGAAGAAGACGATCGACGAGTACGAGCGACGTCTGACGTATGAAATCGAGATGATCAAGCGGATGAAGTACCCGGGGTACTTCCTCATCACCTGGGATTTCATCCGCTATGCGCGCGAACAGGGGATTCCGGTCGGGCCTGGACGTGGGTCGGCGGCCGGCAGCTTCGTCGCCTATTGCCTGAAGATCACCGATGTCGATCCGATCGCGTACGACCTGATTTTCGAACGCTTCCTGAATCCGGAACGGGTCTCGCTGCCCGACATCGACATCGACTTCTGCGAGCGCCGGCGCGGCGAGGTCATCGACTACGTGACCCGCAAGTACGGACGGGAGAACGTCGCCCAGATCATCACCTTCGGCACGATGAAAGCCCGGGCCGTCGTCCGCGACGTCGCGCGGGTCATGGACATTCCGTACGCGGACGCCGATCGCGTGGCCAAGGCCATCCCGCCGGCGCTCGACATGACGCTGGAGCGCGCACTCGAGGAGAATCCCGTCCTCAAGGAGATGGAGCAGAAGGACGAGCGCGTCAAGGAGCTGCTCGCCGTCGCCCGCCGTCTCGAGGGGATGACCCGTCACGCCTCGGTGCACGCGGCGGGCGTGGTCATCGCGCCTCGCCCGTTGACGGAGTTCGTCCCGCTCTACATGAGCCAGAAGGACGAAATCGTCACGCAGTGGGCGATGAAGGAGGTCGAGCGGATGGGCCTCCTCAAGATGGACTTTCTCGGCCTGAGCACGCTGACGCTGATTCGCGACGCGCTCGACGAGATCAAACGGACGGACGGCATCGAGCTCGATATCGACGCGATTCCGCTGAACGACGCCAAGACCTTCCAGTTGTTCTGCGACGGCCAGACCTACGGCGTCTTCCAGTTTGAAAGCTCCGGGATGCGCGAGCTGCTTCGCAAGGCGAAACCAGAGCGGCTCGACGATCTCATCGCGCTCAACGCGCTCTATCGGCCGGGCCCGCTGAAGAGCGGGATGGTGGACGACTACATCTCGCGCAAGCAGGGAAAGACCGAGGTCAAGTACGAGCTGAATCAGCTCGCACCGATTCTTCAGGATACCTACGGCGTCATCGCCTATCAGGAACAGGTGATGCGCATCGCCGCGGTGCTGGCCGGCTTCACCATGGGTCAGTCCGACGTGCTGCGCAAGGCCATGGGGAAGAAAGACCCCAAGGTCATGGCCAAACAGCGCGAAGCGTTCATGGCCGGGGCCGTCAACAACGGCGTGAACGAAAAGAAAGCGACGAAGATTTTCGACCTGATGGAGTTCTTCGCCGGCTACGGCTTCAACAAGTCGCACTCGACCACCTACGCGTGGGTCGCCTATCAGACCGCCTACCTCAAGGCGAACTTTCCGGCACACTTCATGGCCGCCCTGTTGACCATTGAGGCCGCCAACACCGAAAAGCTGGCAATGTACCTCGGCGAATGCCGCGACCTCGGTGTGACGATTCTGCCGCCCGACATCAATTCGAGCGAGCTGGCCTTCACCGTGGTGGACGGCGCCGTGAGGTTCGGGTTGTGCGCGGTCAAGAATGTCGGTGAAGGCGCCATTCTGTCGATGCTCGGTGTGCGCCGTGAACTCGGCCGCATCGATTCGCTGTATGCGCTGTGCGAGCACTCGGACCTGCGGCTGGTCAACAAACGCGTGTTGGAAAGCCTGATCAAAGCGGGAGCGCTCGACTCGGTCGTCGCTGAAACGAGTGGGTCGGTCGCGGCCCGCCGCGCGCGACTCTTTGCCGCGGTCGATCGGGCGATCGAGAACGGCGGCCGGCACCAGCGCGATCGCGAGAAGGGACAGTCGCAACTCTTCGGCAACGCCGACGAGGACGGCTCGGTCCCGCTCGTCCCGCTTCCGGATGCGCCGGCGTGGACCGAGATCCAGCAGCTGGCGGGCGAGAAAGAGGCGCTCGGTCTCTACATGAGCGGGCATCCGCTCGATCGTTTCACTGAGGAGCTCAAGGCGTTCGGCGCCCGGCGCGTGGCCGACCTGATCGCCTCCGAGGCTGACATCTGGGTCGGCGGGATCGTCTCCGGGCTACGACCACTGAAAACACGGAAGGGAGACCGCATGGCGGTCTTCATGCTGGATGACGTCGCCGGGAACGTTGAAGTCGTGGTGTTCCCGGAGACGTTTTCGAAGTACGGTGCGCTGGTCGAGAACGATGCCATGCTGCTCGTTCGCGGCAAGCTCGAAAAAGACGACGAGTCGGCGCGCATCGTGTCGACCGAACTGATGCCAATCGCGTCACTGAAGGAACGGACCACCCGGGAAGTCGTGATTCATTTGACCCAGGCATCGCAGGCACGCACCACGTTTGAAGCGTTGGCCGAGCTGCTGTCGCGGCATCGTGGCGACCGTCGGGTCTCCCTGGAACTGGATGTCCTCGGGCCGCCGCCGATGCGCGTTCGCGCCGACGTCGCGCAGCGCGTGCGACCGTCCGACCAGCTCGTCGCGGAAGTGGAGCAGATCTGCGGCAGCGGAACCGTGGAGCTTCGATGAGTGCGGATTGCTGATTGGCGGGGTCTGACGACCGCGCTGGATCAACCGGTAATCAGCCGTCAGCAATCGACAATCAGCAATGCAAGATTCACCTTATGCCTGACCTGTTGGAATTCGAAGAACCCATCGGCGTGCTGCTGAAGGAGATCGAGGCGCTGAGCCTGATGCCTCGCACCGTCGATCGCGAAAAGTCGATCGATACGTTGCGGCGTCGTGCCGACGAGATCCGGGCGGAGCTGTATGCCAACCTGACGCCCTGGCAACGCGTGCTCGTCGCCCGTCATCCCAACCGGCCCGGCACGCTGGACTACGTCGAACGGCTGTTCACGGGCTGGGACGAGCTCCATGGCGATCGGCGTTTTGCCGACGACCACGCCATCGTGTGTGGCTTTGGCGACTATCGCGGCCAGCCGGTCGCGGTCATCGGACACCAGAAGGGCGGCGACACCAAGCAGAAGATCTACCGCAACTTCGGCTATGCCCGTCCGGAAGGGTATCGGAAGGCCCTGCGCGTGATGCAGCTGGCGCAGAAATTCAATCGTCCGGTGATCGTTTTCATCGATACGCCTGCCGCCTATCCCGGTGTCGAGTCTGAAGAGCGCGGCGTCGCGGAAGCGATCGCGTTCAACCTGCGTGAAATGATGATGCTCGAAGTGCCGATCGTCGTGCTCGTGTGCGGCGAGGGGGGCAGCGGCGGCGCGCTCGGCATTGCGATCGGCGATCGCGTCCTGATGCAGGAGTTCTCGGTCTACAGCGTGATTCCTCCGGAAGGCTGCGCGGCGATCCTGTGGCGAGACGCCAACCGCAAGGTGGAGGCGGCGGAGGCCCTGAAGATTACCGCCCCTGACCTGCTCGCACTCGGGCTGATCGATGCGATCGTGCCGGAACCCACCGGCGGCGCGCACAACAATCCGGACACGGCGACCGCGCTTGTCGATCAGGCGTTGACGTCAGCGCTCGGTGACATCGCCTCGCTGCCGGTGGAGGCGCGGCTCAAGGCGCGCTACGAGAAGTTCCGCAGGATGGGTGACGAGCGCACGGCGTTCATCGATGAGAACGCGTTGCCCTTTGAAGATCGGCCGAAGCCTTGAGCCCTCAACCCTTAAGCCCTGAGCCTGGAGCCTTGAGCCTTGAGCCTTGAGCCCTGAATGAAGTCCCTTCTCTGGCAGCACCTGCCGTGCGACGACGGGCAGGCGACAGCGCTCGCGACCGCGCTGGGCGTGCACCCGGTGATCGCGCGCCTCCTGTGTCTCCGCGGCCTTGCCGACGTCGATGAGGCGACCAGGTTCCTCAACCCGTCGCTCAGTCAGTTGCACGATCCGTTCAGGCTGGCCGACATGGATCGCGCCGTCGAACGTCTCGAACGCGCGCTGGCGCAGCGGGAGCGGATTGCGATTCACGGCGACTACGACGTGGACGGCATCACGTCGACCGTCATCCTGCGCCGCGCGCTCGAAATGCTCGGCGGCGATGTCGTGCATTTCATCCCCGAACGGCTGCGCGACGGCTATGGGCTGCAGCGCGCAGCGATCGAACGTCTGCATGCCGAGCGCGTCGCGCTGGTCGTCTCGGTCGACTGCGGCATCCGCAGCATCGACGCGGCCGCGCGGGCACGGGAACTGGGTGTCGATCTCATCGTCACGGATCACCACGAGCCGGACGGCACGCTTCCGGTTGCGCTCGCCGTGATCAATCCAAAGCGTCCGGATTGCACGTATCCCGACAAGCATCTCGCCGGCGTCGGGGTCGCACTCAAGCTGGTGCAAGCGCTGTGTCACCGTGCCGGCAAGGACCGGTGGCTGCCGGCCTTCGTCAAGATTGCCGCGATCGGCACCCTGGCAGACGTCGTACCGCTCGTCGGCGAGAACCGGGTGATCGCTCACCTCGGCTTGTCGTCGCTGAGCCGCGGCCCGCACACGATCGGGTTGCGCTCGCTGCTCGACGCGTCGGGGTTGAGCGGGAAGACCATCGACAGCTATCAGGTGGCGTTCATGCTGGCGCCCCGAGTCAACGCTGCCGGACGCATGAGCACGCCCGATATCGCGACGCGGCTCCTGCTCGCGACCGACGAAGCGATGGGCGACGAAGCGCGCGCGCTGGCGCAACAGCTCAACGACGAGAATTTCCGGCGCCAACAGGAGGAAGCCGATCTCGTCGCCCAGGCGCGAAAGGCGATTGAAACCGATCCGTCTGTCGGCGCCCACAATGTGCTGGTGGTCGGCGGCGACGGGTGGCATCGCGGGGTCATTGGCATCGCCGCGTCGAAGCTCGTTGACACCTTTCATAAGCCGACGATTGTCCTCTCGGTCGACGGTGATGTGGCGCACGGCTCCTGCCGCAGCATTCCCGACTTCGACATGCTGGCAGCGCTCGAGCACTGTTCCGATGTCTTCATCAGATTTGGCGGCCACAGGCAGGCGGCGGGACTGACGATGGAGGCCGCGCGCCTTCCGGAGTTCCGCGCCCGGATCAACGCCTACGCTGATCGGGTGCTCGAGCCCGACCAGTTGCGACCGCGTCTGCGGATCGATGGTCCGCTCAGCCTGAAATCCATCACCCCGGACTTGATGCGCGACCTCGACACGATGGGGCCGTTCGGCATGGCGAATCCGCGGCCGGTCTTCCACGCCAGCGGCGTCGAGATCGTCGACGGACCTCGCGCGTTGAAGGAACGGCATCTGAAGATGACGTTCAGCCAGGACGGCCGACGATTCCGCGCGATCGCGTGGCGTGCCGCGGAGCGCGCCGAATTCCTCAACCAGAACCGGGCCGGCGTCAACCTGGCGTTCTCGCTCGAAAAGAACGAGTTCCAGGGAGAAACGTATCTGGAACTGAGCGTCGCCGATATCAAAGGGATGGGCGATGGAGAGTAGAGAAATGCTGATTTTTGAATGCTGAATGCTGATTTGGCGGGGTCTCCGACCCAGCCGTACCATCAACTCAGCGGCCGGTCGATAACAATCGACAATCAGCAATCGAAAATCAGCAATCGTCAACATTCAGCATTCAGCACTTCTTCATGCCCTGGCAGAAACGTGCCCGCTTCGCCATCGCGATCTTCGTCGTCATTTTTGTGGCGATCGTCGTCGTCGCGTTGCGGAACCGGAAGCCGCCGCCGGTAGCCGGCGCCGTCCCCGAGCGCCAGGACAAGGACTGCATCCTCGAGAACACGAGCGGCGGTCACGTCGAGTCTTCGAAGGACGGCAAAATCGTCTGGGCGATGAAGTTTGGTGCTCAATGTAGTTATCCGGATGGCCGCGCGAAGCTTGGGAACGGCGTCGAAATCACTTTCAACAAGAACGGGAAGCCGTACACGGTGAACAGCCGCCAGGCGGATATCACGACATCGGGCGATGAGCTCAAGACCGGGCACTTCGTCGGCTCAGTGAAGCTCACGAGCGAAGGCACCGAGGTGACGACCGAGGATGCGACCTACGATCAGTCGGAAGGCATGCTGAAGATTCCAGGCGCCGTCGCATTCAAGCGCGGACGGATGAACGGCACCGGCGTTGGCGCGACCTACGACTTCAATCGTGAAGTGTTGTGGCTGCAGGCAAAACCCTACGTCACGGTGGCGCCCGACGACAAGGGGCAAGGAGCGATCGACGCCACCGCCGAAACCATTGGCATGGCACGGGCGGATCACTACCTGAAGCTCATGCGCGCCGCACACATCAAGGGGGAGGGACGAGATATCGACGCTGACGAGATCATGATCTTCCTGACCGAGGACGATCAGCGCGTGCAGTTGCTGCAACTCCGTGGCAACAGCCGGATTGTCGGGAGCGGCGAGAGCGGCGGACCGCAGAACATGTCGGCTCGCGACATCGATCTGACCTACGCGGAAGACGGTCGCACGCTGCAACATTCGCGGTTGCTCGAGAACGCGGTCGTCCAATTACCGGGAGAAGGAAACAGCGCCGGCAAACGCATCGCCGGCAAGACGGTCGACCTGGCGCTGGCGCCGGACGGCAAGACCGTCACCAACCTGAACGCGGCAGAGAACGTCCAGGTCGATCTTCCGCCCGACGGCGATGGCCCTGCGAAACAGATTCGCTCGGCGACATTGACAGCCTCCGGCGCCCCGGGAACGGGCCTGCAAAGTGCCACCTTCGGCGGCAACGTCGACTACCGAGAAAGCCGCGCGGCAAAAGGGACGTTACCTGCCGTCGATCGGCAGGCTCGTGCCATCACCCTGATCGTCGCGACCAAGCCAGGCTTCGGCGAGTTAGAGCAGGCGGACTTTCATGGAAATGTGCACTTCACGGATGGACCGCAGGTCGTGGCCGACGCGACGCATGCGCTGTATCACGTCGACCGCGATCAAATCGACCTGTCCCCGTCGGCGGAGCCGGGACCTCCCGCGCCGCGCGTCAGCGATGGACGGGTCACGGTAGAGGCGCGGGCCATCGAGTTTTCGCTGGGTTCCCGCAAGCTGAAGGCCGATACGAAGGTCCGAAGTTCAATGCTGCCTCAGGACAAGGGTCAGACCGGGGTCAAACCGGGGTCAGACCGGGGTCAGACCGGGGTCAGACCGGGGTCAGACCGGGGTCAGACTGGGGTCAGACCGGGGTCAGACCGGGGTCAGACCCCAACGGCGACGAGTGCCGGCAAGGACGATTCTCAAACACATGTGCCGGCGCTCCTGAAACAGGACCAGCCGGTGACCGTGACGTCGAACCGCCTTGAATACGATGGGGCGGCGGGCCATGCGGTTTACATCGGCAACTCAAGACTCTGGCAGGCAGACACCAAGATCAACGCCGA
>JBKPNQ010000117.1:0-19226 GCA_046732715.1 Acidobacteriota bacterium
CGTTATACGCGACGGGTCAGAGGGTGTCAAGAAATTCTGTGCAGTTCTGAGCAGGCCGCTACGCGGCCTTCTTCGCGATTCGAGCGAGCGCCGCGTCGAGGATCGGATCGGTGTCGGATGCTGGCGCGCCGAACTCGGCGACGTCGGCGTCCTCGACTTCCACATCGGGCTTCAGACCCTTGCCCTGAATGGATTCGCCAGCCGGCGTGAGATACCGGGCGTAGGTCAGCCACAGGCCGCGGTTTTCGGGCAGCTTCACGAGTTTCTGGACGGCGGCGCGGCCGAGCGTGTGCTCGCCGATCAACTCGGCACGCTTGTTCCCATCGAGAGCCGCGGCGAACACCTCGGCGGCGCCTGCGGTGCCGTTGGTGATGAGAATCTGGACGGGAAGATCGATCGCGCCGTCTCCGGCTTTTGCGGCGATTGTTTCCCGTGGCGTGCTTGGCGCGGCGGACGGCTTGCTTCCGGCCTTGTCGGAATCCTTGGCTTCGCGGCCACCCTTCATCGCGAGCGTGCCGGACTTCACGAACAGCCGCGCCACCGCGATCCCATTCTCGAGCGGACCTTCGGCGGTGTGACGGACGTCGATGACCAGCGTTTTGGACCCGCTCTTCGAGAGGTCGGCGATCTGCTTCTTCAGCTGATCGACGACACCTTCGCGAAAGCTCGCGATCCGCACGTATCCCACGTCAGGCGTTGCGGCTTTGCCGGAGACGATCGTCGCCGACGCCTTTTCGCGCACGAGCGCCACTTCGTGTGGATCGGCGGCGTTCCCGCGAATCACCGTCAGCGTCACCTTCGACCCGGGCTGACCGCGCAGCAAACGAGCGCCTTCGAAGACCGACATGTCGCGCGTCGCCTTCCCGTCGATCGCGCGGACATAGTCGCCGGTCTGGAGCCCGGCTTTGCCGGCCGGGGAGCCATCACGTGCGGCGATGACGCGCAGGTAGTACTGACGTGTCAACTCGAGCCCCACATCACCGTCGGGCAACGCCGCCCCGGACTGGACTTCCGCAACCTGCTGCGCGTTCAAGTACGCACTGTCGGGGTCGAGCCCCTCCGCGAGCCCCTTCAGCGCCCCTTCCATGGCCTTGTCGACCTTGACCTCTTCAACGTAGTTGCTAATCACCAGCGACAGCACGTCCTCGAACACGCGGAGGTGTTGATAGGTGGTGTCCCCGTCGGGAGTCGAAGCTCGACCGATCAGGCCACCGACGACCACGACGATCAGCACTGGTGTCGAGAGCAGCAGGATGGAGAGTCGGGTCTTCAGAGTCATGGTTGCAATCGGTGAATTGGTGAATCCGTGAATTTGGTGAATTGGTGGATTCGTGGATTGGTGAACTGGTGAATTGGCATCGCGTGGCTACGGCCGCGCTCTAGCAGAAACGCGGCAGCGCGTGCGACGCCCAAATTCACCAAATCACCAATTCACCAATCCAGACTCCTGCCCTTACCGCCTAAGCCATTGTAAAGGATCGACCGGTTTGCCGTCGATCCGCAGCTCGAAATAGAGCGCCGGGTTACCGCTGGGGTCCCGTCCCGAGGCCCCGACCGTCCCCTGAGCGTCGACATGGGCCCCTCGGGCCGCCTCCAGCGAGGCCAGATAGCCGTAGAGCGAGTAGGCCCCATCGCCGTGGTCGACGATGACGAGGTTTCCGTAGCCAGTGAACTGATCGGCAAATGCGACGGTGCCTTCGTGGACCGCCCGGACCGGTTGACCTTCCGCCAGCGAGATCTCAATGCCGCTCCGGGAGATCGCGGTACCGAAACGGTTGTTGGTCTGACGTCCGAAACGGCCGATGACGACGCCTGGTGCCGGCCATGGAAGGGCGCCCTGGAAGGGCCGGAGGGGCAATGCGACGCTTGAGCCGCGTGCGTCGAGCTGTGCGACGGTCCCCTGAAGGCGCTGCTGAGCAGCCTCGAGTTCACCGGCGAGCTGTGCGTTCAAATCCCGACGGGTATCGATTGAGGAGACGAGTTCGGTTCGCGCTGCGACCGCCCGGTCGATGGCGGCGCGTGCCGCGAGCGCCCGATCGTAGAGTTTTTGGACGTCGCGGACGTGTGCTTCGAGCGCCTGCCGTTCGCTCGCCAGGGCCTGTAATGTCTGCTCATGCTTTTGAACGCGTTCGCGATCAAGCCGATTCAGCGCCGACGCGGTGCGATAGACGCGGCCAAGCGATCGAAGATTGTCGAGATCGAGCAGCATGCGCCAATAGCCGGCGTGACCCAGCTTGTACAGTTGCACCAGCCGACGTTCGACGTCCGGTCGCTCGGTTGCGGCAGTGTTCTGGAGCGCCGCCGCGCGCGCGCTGGCGGCCGCGACCTGCTCGCGCGTGCGACGGAGATCGCGCTCGGCGCTGGCAAGTTCTTCGGACTTCAGTTCGCGATCGACCTCGAGCTTCCGCAAGTCGACGAGCAGGGTCCGCTCCTGGGAGGCCAGCGAATCAGATTCGCGCTGCAACGCGCGAATGCGATCGGCGGCGCGCTTCGATGCCGCATCGACGGCCGACTGATCGGTCGCCGGCGTCGGCGCCTGCGCCTGGGCCAGCACGGACAGGCTCACGACGACAATCGCCACGGACGGCAGCGAAGCAAGACGCGAGCGAGCGCAGCGAAGCGAGCCACGCGAACGGAGCGAGCCGGCGAAGCGGCTCGCGAGAGAGCGGGTCGGGGAGACCGAGGGGCGAAGCCCCTCGGAGTTAGAAAAGCGGTTTCCCATCGATATCACCAGGAATCGGCACGCCAAAATACTTCAGCACGGTCGGCGCGATGTCCATGATTGACGGACCGTCGCCGTCCTGGCGTGACACGGGCCGGCTCGAGATCAGCACACCGGCGGTCGTCGCGTAATCGTAGCCGCCGTGATCGCCGCTCCACTTCTTCATGTTGGGATAGACGATGCCTTGAGGAGAACCGCCCAGCGTCGTTTGCCACGAGACACGGTAGCCGTCCTCCATCCCGACCTGGAGCTCGGACGCGTTCGCGAGGTATTCCCCCGAGTACACGTCGTCGCGCTTGTAGACCGCCCGGACGATCGGTGACCCATCGTCAGGATCCCTGATGGTCAAAAGCCTCGCGCTGAGTTCGTCCGCAAGCTGTTTCGCTTCAGCGCCGGGGCTGACGATCCCCTTGCCTTCGCGGCCGCGAAGATTGAAGTAGATCTGTCCGAGGCCCATGGCGTAGGCCCGCGTGTGGCTCCAGTCGACGTTCTCCCAGAACTCACCGCCGCCGAACAGATCATCGAGTTTCTTCTCGCCGGGTTGTTGACCTTGAAGCACCATGTAGCCCTGTTGGACCAGCCACGTATTGAGATTGACTGCCTTACGCCACGAGTGAAAGCCGTGATCCGAAACGATCAGCATCGGCGTTCCGGGTGGCACGTGTTCGAGCACTTCACCGACGAATTGATCGGCGCGCCTGTACACGCGCTCGATCGAATCACCGAACTGTTTGGCCAGCGTCGCGTCGTACATCGGGTGGCGTGGATCCATGAAGCGCCACATCATGTGCTGGACCCGATCGGTCGATTCGATGACGCCGACGAGCACGTCCCAGTCCCGCGAGTCGACGCGATTCAGAATCACCTGCGCGCGATCGTCGAACGCCTTGTCGAGATCCGCCATGAACGTCTTTTCGTCCATGCGTCCCTCGTTCAGCGGCCAGGTCGCTTCCGCCCATCCGAGCGTCCGGTAGTAGCCCAAGCGCTCGAACAAATCTCCCGCGAACGAATCCGGGTAGGACATTGGCACCGGCGGGCGATCCGGCTTCCAGTTCACGGGCGAGATGTACAACTGCAGCTCGTTGCCTGCGTTCAGCAACAGGAGCTGTGCCATTCCGTGCACCCGCACGAGGAAGTTGACCTTGAAGTCCAGATCTATCCACCGGCTCATCTTAGCGGGCTCGAGCAGGAGCGACTCCCCGGCGATTTCCACCGTCGCGGTTTTGGCGGCGCGATTCCACCGGATCGTGAGTGGAATCCGCACATCTTCAAGTGCCTGCAGATTGGCAATCGACGTCCGATCGTCCGGCGTCAGCGGCGAGCCTTTTGCGCGGATCGCCTGAATCTTCTGCTTGACGATCGGATTGGGCGGCCCGACGAGCTCGGTTCGGGCGACGTCATTCTCGACCACCAGCCGCTTCAGGATTCCGCCGAATTCCGTGTTCCCTTCCTCATATCGGCTCAGGTCGGTCGCAAAGTAATAGAAGGTCCCCATCGTCCCGCGAATATCGGGAAGCGGGAGGCCCGAAAGCATTTCGCCGTTCGGCACGGTTTCGGGGGGGAACGTCACCGGAACGGTCAGGACGCTGGAACGGACGCCGGCTTTCCCAGCCGTGACCCAGAACGACGTTGCACCACGAATCGACAAGATCTTTGGCTTCGAGTACGGGACGTAGTCGAAGAGAAACCGCGCGGGCTCCCGGCGCACCATTCCGAGATCGGGCAGATACGTATTGGTATCGCGGACGAGAAAATCGTAGATGTTGTGCTTGCCTGGGTTCACACCGGTGGCAAACGATGCCCACGCGGTCGGGGATTCGGGGGAATGCGTCGTAGCGAGCGGATACATGCCGCCCTGGTCGGCCAGCCGCTTGAAGTGCGGCAGTTTTCCTTCGCGCATCCACTTGCCAACGAGCGTGGGATCCATCCCATCAAATCCAAGGACGACGAGACGCTGTGCGTACTGACTCGCGGGACGCCGGGTCCGGAACAGCGACGTCTGCGTGAGCGCGACGACCGCGATTACAGCTGCGATCGCGAGCAGCGCGGCGACAAGTGATCGCGTGCGCATGGGGTCCAGCGATTATAGCAACGGCGATGGTGTACGCTTTGCGGGTGCGTGCGCTCGGAATCGACTACGGACGACGCCGGATCGGACTGGCGCTGTCGGATGCAACCGGCCTGCTCGCGCGTCCATGGAAGACGATCGCGGCGAGCGGGGATCCGGCGCGCGTCGCGGCAACGCTGGCGGCAGAAGTGTCGGCTCTCGCTGCCGAGGATGATGGGCTCGCGGCGATCGCGATCGGATATCCAAGACGTTTGAACGGGAAGCCGACCGACGCGACGGCCGTCGTCGAGGCGATCGTCGCGCTTCTACGATCACACGTCGATGTGCCGGTCGTACTCCAGGATGAACGGTTGAGCAGTCGGGAAGCCGAGAGCCTTCTCGCTCGCAACGAGAAGGACTGGCGCAAGCGCAAGCGTCTCATCGACGCTGCCGCCGCCGCGGTGATTCTGCAGGATTACCTGGACGGCCGGCCGCGTGCGGGGCAAACCGCGGAGGGCGATCCGCATTGAAACGCATTGTCATCTGGCTGTTCGTCATCGTGGTTGCGGTGTTGGCTGGCATCATCGCGCTCATTGCCATTGCCGAGACACGTCCGTACAAGGGGTACGCCGAGAGCGAACAATTCGTCGAGATTCCTCAGGGAGCAGGTCCGGCATCGATCGGCAAACGGTTGGTTGACGCCGGCATCATTCGGGACACGCTCGGCTTCCGATTCGAAATCGCGCGAACACGCACCGGCCGCCGACTCCAGGCAGGTGAATACCGGTTCGATCGCCCGATGACCGTCGATGAAGTGGTCGCGAAGATCGCGCGCGGTGACGTCTATCTCGTGCCCATCACGTTTCGCGAAGGGCTGACGATCCGGGAGATGGCGTCGGTATTCGCATCGAAAGGCCTCGGATCCGCCGCGGATTTCTCGTCAGCTGCCGGCGACCGACAGCTCGTTCGCGATATCGATCCGGCGGCGCGCGATCTCGAAGGCTATCTGTTTCCCGACACCTACGCCACGGTTCGACACACCACCGCCAGCGACCTCGTGCCGCGCATGGTCGCCGGCTTCGAGAAGGCGCTCACCCCGGAAATCCGGTCGGCGGCTAGCGCCCGCGGCCTCAGCGTCCGCGCGCTCGTGACGCTCGCGTCCATTGTGGAAAAGGAGACCGGCAAACCCGAGGAGCGGCCACTGGTCGCTGCGGTCTACAGCAATCGGCTGCGGATCGGGATGCCGCTGCAATGCGATCCGACCGTTATCTATGCGCTGCAGCTCGCCGATCGGTATCACGGCAACCTGACGCGTGACAACATGCAGATCGATTCGCCGTACAACACGTATCGCTACCCCGGGCTTCCGCCAGGACCGATCGCCAACCCAGGGCGCGCGTCACTTGAGGCTGCGGCGCACCCCGCCGACGTTCCCTATCTCTATTTCGTCGCGCGCGGCGACGGCGCGCATGTGTTTGCGACGAGTCTCGAGGAGCACAATCGGAATGTGAATGAGTATCAGAGGCGAAGGCACTGAAAGTGCTGATTGCTGATTGCAATTTCACAACTCACCTCTCGCTCCATTTCAGCTTCTGCCTCAACACATCAAAGTATGTCCGCGTCGATGCCCGGATCAGTCTGAGCGGGTAATCTGCCCGCGTAATACAAATCTCGTCCGCGGGCTGAACCGCGTGTCCGGACTGCCCGTCAATGGTGACGAACATCTGTTCGTTCGATCCGTTGACGGCCGGCTTGACGCGAATCTCGGACGAGGCGGGCACCACAACGGGACGATTGGTAAGCATGTGCGGCGCGATTGGCGTCAGCAGCAGCGCGTCGACTTCGGGATGGAGGATTGGTCCGCCGGCGGCGAGGTTGTAGGCCGTCGATCCGGTCGGGCTGCCGACGATGAGGCCATCGGCACGCACGCGCATGACTGGACGGCCGCCGATCTCCACCTCCAAATCGATGATCCGGGAGAGCGCCCCTTTGGTGATCACCACATCGTTCAGCGCAAGCCGTTCGGCATGCACGGCACCACCGCGCAACGTACGGGAGCGCAGCATCATCCGTTCTTCGATTTGCGCCGTACCGGCGAGGACCGATTCAAGTGAAGGGTAGAGTTCGGGCAGGGTGATTTCGGTGAGGAACCCCAGGCTGCCGAAGTTCACCCCGAGAATCGCGACATCGGCTCCCGCCTCGGCGATCCGATCGGCCATCCCAATCAAGGTGCCATCGCCGCCGAGCACCACGATCAGATCGCAGGCTCGCGGCAAATCGTCGCGGCTGACCGTTCGGCGGCCCGCCGGGAGCCCGGCGAGCGCCGCCGTTTCAGTTTCGAATACGGCGTGCACGTCACGGGCTTCGAGCCAGCCAGCGAGCTCGGCCAGGGCTCCTGCCGCAGCGTCCAGACCGCCCTTGGCGACGAGACCGACTCGAGTAATGGGCATGACAGGGGTTATCTCTTTTGAAGATGGAGCAGGAACTCCCGGTTGCCTTCCATCCCCGCTATGGGAGATTCGATGCTGCCGACGCGCCTCAATCCTAGCGCATCCGCCGCGGCGCCTACCTCTTCGAGGACCCTGGCCTGCACGGCGGGATCGCGGACGATGCCGCCTTTACCCACCTCCGCGCGGCCGGCCTCAAATTGCGGTTTGACCAGCGCGACCACATCACCCGTCGGGTCAAGCAGGGGAGGCACGACCGGCAGGATCAGTCGCAGCGAAATGAACGACACGTCAATCGTGACGATTTGAAAAGGCGTCCGATCCGCGGGAAAGTCCGACGGTGTCAATGTTCGCGCGTTCGTGCGCTCCATCACGTCGACCCGCGGGTCGTTGCGAAGTTTCCAATCGAGTTGCCCGCGCCCGACGTCGAGCGCGACGACGCGCCGGGCGCCGCGCCGCAGCAGGACATCGGTGAACCCGCCGGTGGACGCCCCGATATCGAGCGCGATGCGGTCCGCCACTGGAATCCCGAACGTGTCGAGCGCGTGTGCCAGCTTCAGCCCGCCGCGGCCGACGTATGGGTGATCCGGCGTCGCGATGGTCACCTCGGCATCGACTGAGACGGATGTTCCGGCTTTGGCCGCGGGCTGGCCGTTGACGCGCACGTTGCCTGCGAGGATGAGTGCACGCGCCCGTTCACGCGAGGCGGCGAGCCCGCGGTCGACGAGCAGCGTGTCGAGGCGAACGGCGTTCTTCAATTCAATGGGTTCGGCCGACGACCCACTGCGCGATGCCGGGGAGCTGGCCAGCGAGCCCGGCACGCCGAAGTGTTTCGATCGCGCGATCGAGGCACTCGGCCGCCAGCCGTCGAGAGGCATCGAGTCCGTAAATCGATGGATACGTCGGCTTACCGGCGGCGGCGTCTTTCCCGGCGGTCTTGCCGAGCTCCGCCGACGACCCTTCCACGTCGAGGATGTCGTCGACGATTTGAAACGCGAGCCCGATTTCGACACCGTAGCGTCCGATCGCTTCGGCGAGCGGCTCGGTCGCGCCCGCCATGATTGCGCCGCTCAGTGCGGACGCGACGATGAGCGCGCCGGTCTTGCGCATGTGCATCTCGCGAAGCGCCGCGGCCCCCAGCGGGGTTGACCCGGGAGCGGCCGCGTCGAGATCGATCGCCTGACCTCCAACCATGCCAGCCGCGCCCGCTGCATCGGCGACGACGCCGATGGTCTGAAGTTTTCGCCGGCTCAATTCGTCCGCGGGAACGCTGCGGGCCTGCGCCGGTTCACGGGAAAGCAGTGCGAACGCCTCGGTCAGGAGGCCATCTCCGGAGAGGATGGCCAGTCCCTCGCCGAAGACGACGTGTGCCGTCGGCCGGCCGCGACGCATCGTGTCGTTGTCCATCGCCGGCAAGTCGTCGTGCACGAGCGAATAGGTATGAATGAGCTCCAGCGCGCAAGCGACAGGCATCGCCAGGTCTTCTGCCTCATCGTCCGGTGTCCTCAGGCGTGCCGCGATGGCACCGGCCGCGGCGAGCGCGAGAACGGGGCGAAGGCGCTTGCCGCCGGCAAAGACGCTGTAGCGCATGGACTCGGTGACACGCGATGGCGCACGCCGCGAGGCGGGGACAAAGCCAGCCACGGACGCTGCGGTGGTGGCATGCGGGAGGTATGTGTCGAGGGCTCGATCGACAGCCTGACGGCGCGATTCCAGCCATGCGCCGAGATCCGCGGGCGCCGTGGTCACCGGGATCGATCGCGGTCGCCGGGGTCGGCGCCCAGTGAAGACGGCGCCGGCCTGACGTCGCCGCGCTCGGTCAGAATCTCCACCCGCCGCTCCGCCTCCTCGAGCTTCGAGTGACAGAAGCGCGAGAGCTGCACGCCGCGCTCGAACAGCTCCAGCGATTGCTCGAGCGCCAGATCGCCTTCCTCGAGGCGTTTCACAATCGTTTCGAGCTCGCCGATCGCCGACTCAAAGTCCTTGATTGTGGGATCCATCATTACTCCGAGGGGCTTGCGCCCCTCGGACTCCCCTGCACGCTCTCTCGCGAGCCGCCTCGCCGGCTCGCTCCGTTCGCGTGGCTCGCATCGCGACGCTCGCTCGCGTCTTTAATCGCAGCGCCTTGCCTCGCCGTCGCACCGGCCGAGCTGACGAGGCGACGCCCGGTTACGCAGCCCACGACCCCGCTCCGTTCGCGTGGCTCGCATCGCGACGCTCGCTCGCGTCTTCTTTTGAGAGACGGGGATCCGCGCGCCCCGCCAAGCTCACGCCGCTGCGTTCGCCCTTCGCACCTCGTTCCGCTACGTTCCCCCGCGCGCGTCTCGTTCACCAGGCGCGCGCGGGTCCTGATACCGCTTGTTGGCTTCCTCAGCGCGCACGTCGCAGTGCAATTCGCCATTCTGAAGGGTCACGCGCACACGGTCGCCCGGGGCCACGGCGGACGCACTCCGGATGATCGCGGTCCGGTCGGCATTCCAGCAGACAGCGTAGCCCCGCGCAAGCACCGCGAGCGGGCTGAGGTTCTCCAATCGTCCGGCAAGCGAGGCGAAACGCGATTGCGCGCGATGCCGCACACTGCGATCGGCGGTTTCCAGCCGGCCTGCGGCCGCCGTGAGGCGAGACCGAATCGCCGATAGATGTCGGCGAAGGTCGCGTGCCTCCAGGCGCAGTCGCAACGCTCCGTACACGCGCTCCCGACGCGCGACCTGCGCGCCCGCGCTGCGGCGGAGTTGATAGGCCAGTTCTGCCGCATGCCGGCCGCGCATCGCCAGGCGGGCATGCCAGCCGGCCAGCCCGCGACGGCTGGTGAGCGCGTGGACGGCCCCCCGCCGTCGCTGCACATCTGCGCGCGCGGCCGATCGCAGGCGCTGCGCGAGCCGCATCACCCGCGCGCTGAATTCATCCTTTGCGGTGACCACCAGTTCCGCCGCCGCCGACGGCGTTGGCGCCCGAAGGTCCGCCACGAAATCCGCGATCGTGACGTCGACTTCGTGTCCGACCGCAGAAACCACGGGCACTGGCGAGGCGGCGATGGCACGCGCGACCGGCTCCTGATTGAACGCGTGCAGATCCTCGAGCGAGCCGCCGCCTCGGCCGACAATCACGACGTCAACCCCCGAGATCTTCGCGATCGCGCGAAGCGCTTCCGCGATGTCGGCGGCTGCGCCCTCACCCTGAACCCGCGTCGGCCGGATTACGAGATGGGCGTTGGGATGACGACGACCGAGGACCTTGATGATGTCTTTGAGCGCCGCACCGTCCAGCGATGTCACGATGCCGATCTTGCGCGGGAGAGAGGGAAGCGGCCGCTTGCGTGCCGGCTCGAAGAGTCCTTCCGCCTGCAGCTTCTTCTTGAGCTGCTCGAAGGCCATCTGCAGCGCGCCGAGTCCCTGCGGCTCCAGATGTTCGCAGACAATTTGGTACTCACCTTTCGGCGCATAGACCCCGAACTGACCTCGAACGATCACGTGCATCCCGTCTTCCGGCTTGAATTTCAAATAGCGGACGGCGGAGCGAAACATCACCGCCTTGATCTGGGCATCTCGATCCTTCAGGGTGAAGTAGACGTGTCCGGTATTCCATGGCCGGCAGTTCGAGATCTCCCCCTCGACCCAGATCTCGCCGAAGGTCGTCTCGAGGATGCCGCGGACGGCGGCGGTCAATTCAGAAACGGAGAAGACTCGACGTACGCCGGACGGGATGGAAGCGCCCGGTCCACCGTCCTCCTCGAAAGGTACCGAGAACAGATCGGACATGTTTTTTCGAGGGCCCTTGCCCCTCGAACTCCCCTACACGCGCTCTCGCGCGCCGGTTCGTCGGCGCGCTCCGATCGCGTGGCTCGCTCGCGCCGCTCGCTCGCACCGCCGAACCAGCGTTCGGGCTTTTGACAACTTCTACCGTGCCGTGACCGACTGGCCGGCCATGGCGTCGACGTCCTGCGCCGACAGATTCAGCCGCTCAATCGCCGTGGCTTTTCCGGTCGCAGGATCCGCCGTCACGATCACGGCGTTGAGCCGCCCGGGGCCGGTTGCGGCTTCGAACTTTGCCGGCATGCCCGTGAGAAAGCGCCCGAGCGCCGCGTCAACGGTCACACCGATGATCGAATCATGCGGTCCGGTCATCCCGACGTCGGTCAGGCAGGCGGTGCCCTTTGGAAGGATCCGCTCGTCGGCGGTTTGCACGTGGGTGTGGGTGCCGAAGACCGCCGTCACCCGGCCGTCGAGATGCCACCCCATGGCGATTTTTTCAGACGTCGCCTCGGCGTGGAAGTCGACAATGATGATCCTCGTCTTTGCGCGGATCGCTTCAATTTCACGCAGGGCCACGGCAAACGGATCGTCAAGCGGCGTCATGAACACCCGCCCCATCAGGTTGATGACGCCGACGGGCTCGCCGGTTCGCGTCCGCCCGAGATAACTGCCGCGCCCAGGGACGCCGGCGGGGAAGTTTGCCGGCCGGAGCAGCTTGGCCTGACGCGGGATGTAATCGAGCACCTCTTTCTTATCCCAGACGTGGTTGCCGGACGTCATGACGTCGACGCCCAGGCCAAGGATGGTGTCGGCGATGTCACCCGTGACGCCAAATCCGGCGGCGGAGTTCTCGACGTTTGCGATCACGAAGTCGACCTGCTGCCGCTCGACGATCGCGGGCAGCGCACGCTTCGCGATTTCGCGACCGGACTTGCCGAAGATGTCGCCGATGAACAGGATCCGCACGTCAGTCGACCCGCACGGGGATGCGGTGTTCGCGACCGCGCCGTTCGTCGATCCTCGGGAGGACCAATCGCAGCTCGCCGTCGCGGAGCTGCGCATCCGCGCGCGCGACGTCGAACGCTCCCGACAGCCTGACCGCGCGGGTGAACCGGCCGAACACGCGCTCTGCGACGTGAAACGCCGCCTGGCCACAATGCTCGCAGGCGGCCGGACGCTTCTCGCCGGTGACGAGCACCGTGTTGTGTGCGACCACAATCTTCACGGCGTCGGCGGGGACGCCGACGAGATCCATGACGATTTCGATCGCTGCCGCGGTCTCGATGACATCCAGCGGCACCGTGCATTCCGCGGTGCTGGCCGATTCCTCCCTGGTGAGCTGTTCGAACAGGCGACGCAGGTCGTCGTCCAGGCTGCGACGTTCGAGAAAGATGGAAGCCACGGAAGCATTCTATCGTGGGCTCCATCTCTAGTTCCCAGTTCCCAGTCGCCAGCCGCCAGTTTTCAGTCAGTACCGATCAGCGACCAAGAACCACCAGGAAGTAGCTAGCAGCAAGAGCAGCCAGCAGCCTACAGCCAGGAGCCAACGGCCGGCAGCCCGTAGCTATTCGAGACGTGCGGTGGCTAAAATATGAGTCAAATAAACTCATGTAAAATGCTTGACATAAACTCAGATACTAGTTACACTCTCTCCGTGGGCCGAAAGAGGCCGAAAGCATAGAGCTCAGGAGGTTGAAAGATGGCACTTGTTCGTTGGGATCCGATGCGTGAGCTGGCCACGATGGAAGTGGATCGGCTCAACAATATGTTCTCGAATTTCTACGGCGAAGGCCTCTCACGTGGCTGGGTGCCGCCGGTTGACATTTATGAGACCGAGCAGCACGAGCTCGTGATCAAGGCTGAACTTCCGGACGTGAAACGTGAAGACATCGGGGTCACGTTCGAAAACAACGTGCTGACGCTGAAGGGTGAACGGAAAGAGGAGGAGCAGATCTCCCGCGATCGTTTCCAGCGGGTGGAGCGGTTCCGAGGCACGTTCACCCGTTCGTTCACTCTGCCGGCGACGGTTGACGCGGGCAAGATCAGCGCGACCTACAAGGACGGCGTGCTGACGGTCCGACTGCCTCAGCGTGAGGAAGCCAAGCCAAAGCAGATTACGGTGGGTGAGTAAGTTCACTCTCTGAAGTCGACGGGTTGGCACAGGGCCGGCGCGGATGTCGCCGGCCCTTTTTCTTTGGTTGGGGAATTCGTGACTTGGTGAGGTGGCGAATTGAGGTGAATTGGTGAATTGAGATGCGGTTCGACTAATTCACCAATTCACCAATTCTGCCGACTTGCCCCTGGCTAGCACTTTGGCACGGTTTCAAGTACTCTGACTGGCCATGGTTCAACAGGAGCAGCCGGATGGCATTCCCGCCGAGGTCGTCGAGGTTGAACGCGCGGCGCCCATCACCAGCCGATTTCTGTTTGTAGACGTGGCCGCCCAACGCGCCAAGCAACTCCGTCGCGGTGCGTTGCCCCGGCTCGAGCGCGGGATTGTCTCTCACGGTCCGTTCAAGCTGGAGCGCGTCGCGATGGAGGAAGTGCGAAACGGGGTCATCCAGTACACCCTGCCGACCAATTACGAAGGGTCGCCTCGCGGTCTCCCCAAAGAATAGGCGTCGGCCGGCGCCGCTCTCCGCGCCGACAGCTCCGCTGCCGGAACTTCTTGAATTCAGGTCGCGTAACTCCGCAAGAGGCGTCCGTGTCGGGCGCGCGGAGGGCTATCGATGATTGAGCTGGTACTGCTGGCCGGTCTGGCCATGGTAGTTCTCGCTGTCGTCACGTTCACGGCCGTGCTGGTGAAAGCGCTCGTGTGGGCGGTGCTGCTGCCACTTCGACTGCTCCTTGCCGTGCTGTTCTTACCGCTTCTCCTCGTCAAGGCAGTCGTCGGCGGGCTGCTGTTTGCCGTGATTGCTCCAGTCATGATCATAGCGCTCCTGGTCGCGGGGATCGCCTTCGTCGCGGCGGTGATCGTGCCGCTCCTTCCCTTGTTAGTCGTCGCGTTTCTGATTTGGCTGGTGGTGCGCGGGTCGTCGCGCACGACCGCGATCGCACGCTAGGCCCGCAGACGTTTCCTCGCGGCGCGCGTGCTACAGTCGCCGCATGGAAACGCGGCGCTCGTTCTTTCGACGATCCCTTCTTCTCTGCCTTGTCGCGGCGTGTGCACGTGTGCCGGTCGTGGCGACGACCCCGGCGCCCACCGGCCCGGTGTCCGCTGCGCAGCGGCCCTATCGCATCCTGGTGACGAACGACGACGGGGTCAGGGCGCCTGGAATCCTCGCCGTCGCGCAGGCCCTCCAGTCTCTGGGAGAGGTGACGATTGCGGCCCCGGCCGAAAACCAGAGCGGCAAAGGGCACTCCATCGTCACCTCCGATCCGATCTTCGTCGATCAAGTGACGTTGACTGACGGCCTTCGCGCGTTCTCGATCGTGGCGACGCCGGCGAGCTGCGTGAAGGTGGGTGTGCGCGCTCTCATGACGGACAAGCCCGACCTGGTCGTATCCGGGATCAATCGTGGGTACAACCTCGGGATGGTGACCTACGTCTCAGGCACTGTCGGTGCGGCGCGGGAGGCAGCGCTGATGGGCATTCCCGCGATTGCCTCGTCGCTTTCCGTGGATGAAACCAACTACGCGGCGGCGGCGGAAATGGTCCGTCGAATCGCGGTACTCGTCCATCAGCACGGACTGGATGCGGGCGTGTTGTTGAACATCAACGTTCCACCCGGGCCTTCAACCGCGATCAAAGGCGTGCGCGTCACGCGGCAGAGTGCGCAGACGGGAGAGGAGCGGTTCGAGGAACAGCGGTCGCCCACAGGACGACGGATGTTCTGGAGTATCTGGAAAGAACCGACGGGCGATGTCGAGGGCACGGACGTGTGGGCGACCGAACACGGTTATGCGGCGGTCACGCCGCTTCGCGCGAATGAGTTCGATGCCAAAACCTTCGACGCCTGGCAGGGACGCGTCACCCCTCAATAAGAGCCCGGTTTACGGGTTCCACAAGGTTCTGCAGGGTTCTGCGGGGTTCTACCAGGTTCGTTCGAGACAAACACGTCAGCTGATTTTCGGCGATGCCAATTCCGGCGGACGCTCTTTGGACCACGACGTCGCGCGCTCGTATCCATCGGCAACCCGGAGAACGGTTGCGTCTTCCATCGACCGGCCGGTGAACTGCAATCCGATCGGCAACCGTGCCCGCGTCAGCCCGCAAGGCACGCTGACGGCTGGCAGCCCGGCGAGGTTGGCCCCCACGGTGAAGACGTCCGACAGATACATCTGCACGGGGTCCTCCGTGCGCTCGCCAAGCGAGAACGCCGCCGTGGGACTGGTCGGCATGGCGACGACGTCGACGCTTCCAAACGCGCGGTCGTAATCACGCCGGATGAGCGTCCGGACCTGTTGCGCCTTGCGGTAGTACGCGTCGTAGTAGCCGGCGCTGAGCACGTAGGTGCCGAGGATGATCCGCCGTTTGACTTCGCGGCCGAACCCGCGGCCTCGCGTGCGGTCGTACATGTCACCGAGCGTCGACGCGTCGGCGCGATAGCCGTATCGAACGCCATCGTAGCGTGCCAGGTTTGCGCTGGCCTCCGCGGTCGCAATGATGTAGTAGGCCGGGATAGCTTCCGGGCTGTGCTCCAGCACGACGTCGACAATCTGCGCGCCGCGTTCACGAGTGACGTCGATGGCCGCATCGAACGCGGCCATCACTTCGCCGTCGACGCCTTCGCGAAAGAGGTGTCGCGGGACACCAATTCGTACGCCGCGAAGATCGCCGTCGCCATTCAGCGCCGCCTGAAAATCCGGAACCGGTAGGTCGGCGCTGGTTGAATCGCACGTATCGTGCCCGGCGATAACGCTCGTGATCAACGCGGCGTCACGGACGGAGGTTGCCAGCGGACCGATCTGGTCCAGTGATGACGCGAAGGCGAGGAGACCGTACCGGGACACCCGACCGTAGGAAGGCTTGAAGCCGACGACGCCGCACAATGCCGCGGGCTGCCGGATTGATCCGCCCGTGTCCGATCCCAGAGCCACAGGGACGATGCGCGCGGCAACCGCTGCGGCAGAACCGCCGCTCGATCCTCCCGGTGTCCGATCGGTCGCCCACGGGTTGCGCGTCGGTCCGAAGGCAGAGTTCTCCGTCGACGAGCCCATGGCGAATTCGTCGCAGTTGGTCTTGCCGATGATGACGGCTCCGGCGGCTTCAAGTCGTCCGACCACGGTGGCGTTGTACGGCGGGACATAGCCTTCCAGAATGCGCGACGATGCCGTCGTCGGGATCCCTTTGGTGCAGAGGTTGTCCTTGAGCGCGATTGGCACGCCGAGTAGCGCGAGGGTTCCTGTGTCCCGGCCGTTGTCGAGCTCGGCGGCACGCGCGAGCGCACGATCGGCGGCAATCGTGCGGAACGCATTGAGCGGCGGATCGAGCGCGGCCACGCGATCGAGGACGGCGCGACAGACCGCCGTGGCCGAGAGATGGCCGCCGGCGATGCCGTCGCGGATTCCCGACGCGTCGATTGGGATGTCCATCAGGCGAGCACCCGTGGTACCTTGAAGAGTCCCGCCTCCGGGTTGGCATCCGGAGCTGAAGCGAGCGACTGCTCGCGCGGCAGCGACGGACACACCGCATCCTCACGCATCGCCGCCGCATCGCCGGCATGTGAGGTCGGCTCGACCCCGTCGGTCGGCACGCGCTGGATCTGTTCGGCGTAGGCAAGGATTCCGGCCAGCTGATGCGCGAAGCGGTCCTTTTCCTCGGCGTTCAGATCGAGGCGCGCGAGGCGTGCGACGCGCTCAACATCGGCGCGGGAAAAGGTCTCGGACATCAGGCGATGCTATCACTAATGATTCGCGGCTCGCGGGCTCGCGGTTCGCGGCTCGCTTCCTGTAGCGGCCGCTTTGGCGACAGTGGCGAACGAGCGCGCGAGTGAGCCCACGCGAGCGGAGTGGGGATCGTGGCGGCCCCGCGAGGCCCGCCTACGCCAAGGCTCCGGCGAGGTCTCGCCGAAGCGCTTCGCGCGGAGGCGGAAGCGTGCCGGGGAGCGCGAGGGGCAAAGCCCCTCGGAATGAAGTTTGACATGGCCATTCGCCCGACCGCCGTTGCAGGAACCTGGTATCCGGGAATCGCCGGCGCGCTCACGCGTGACGTCGATGCGTATCTGGCGGCGGCGTCCGACGGTCCGGCGGGGACGGTCCAAGCCATCATCGCGCCCCACGCCGGACTGATGTTTTCGGGTCCCGTCGGCGCGTACGCGTACAAGGCCGCGCAGCGCGGAGACTTTGACGTCGCTGTCCTCGTTGGACCGTCGCATTTTGTCGCCTTCGAAGGTGTCGCCCTCTGGCCAGATGGAGAGTTCGACTCGCCGCTGGGGGCCGCGCGAATCGATGCGGCTGGCGCGGCCGCAGTGGCGCGATCGCCGATAGTCCAGGCGATGCCGTCGGCTCATCGGAAGGAACACTCGCTGGAGATGCAGTTGCCCTTCCTGCGCCGAGTGCACCCGGAGCTGCCCATTGTGCCCATGCTGATCGGCTTTCAGCACCGGCAGACAATCGACGCGCTGGCAGACGCCATCGTTCGCGCGTTTGCCGATCGGCGTGCGCTGCTTATCGCGAGCACCGATCTCTCACATTACTTCGATGCGGAGACCGCGAAGACGCTCGACGGACGCGTCCAGGAACATGTGGCGGCGTTCGACGCCGATGGATTGCTCGACCGGTTCGAGCAATATCCGGAGCACGAACGGGGCCGGTACGTCGCGTGCGGCGGCGGAGCCGCGATTGCGGTTATGAAGGCGGCACGCGGACTGGGCGCGACCGGCGGACGCGTCCTGAGATACGCGCACTCGGGCGAGGTCTCTGGAGACTACGACGGTGTCGTCGGCTACCTGGCTGCGGCGTTCGGGACATTCACCGATGCTCGATGAGGGACAACGCGTGGCGCTGCTGGATTTGGCGCGACGGTCCGTAGTGGCCGCTGTGAGCGGATCGCCGTCCCCGAACATTCCCGAAGGACCGCTTCCGAACGCCTGCGGCGTGTTCGTCACCATCAAGCGTCACGGCGAACTGCGGGGGTGTCTCGGCACGCTCAACTGCCGCGACGGTCTCGGCCGCGAGGTGGTTCGCTGTGCGTCTGATGCTGCGCGCGAAGACCCCAGGTTCCCACCGGTCCGCCAAGCGGAGCTTTCGGATGTGGCGCTCGAAGTGTCGGTGCTGGGACCGCTCGAGCCGATCGATCCGCGCGATCCGCAGTCGATCGCGATCGGCCGGCACGGACTGGTGGTCGAGCAGGGCGCTCGTCGCGGCCTGCTGCTGCCTCAGGTCGCCACCGAGTGGAGATGGACGATCGAACAGTTTCTCCGTCAGACCTGCCTGAAAGCCGGCCTTCCTCCGGACGCGTGGCAGCACGGCGCCACCGTCTCACGGTTCGAAGCAGAAGTCTTTGCAGAAGAATGAATCGCTGATCGCTAATCGCTGATCGCTGACGAGAATGCGAACCGTGATTAAGCCATCATCAATTCAATGCCTCGCCTAGGAGCCCATCTGTCCATTGCCGGCGGTCTGCCGCGCGCGGTTGATCGCGCGCAGGCCTCACGGTGCGAGGCATTGCAGATTTTCACCAAGTCGGCCGGCCAATGGCGCGCGCGCGAGTTGCCACCTGACGAGGTCGCGTTGTTTCGACGGCGCGTCGAAGAGACCGGCATTCACCCGGTCGTCGCACACAACAGCTATTTGATCAATGTGGCGGCGGCCGCGCCAGCGCTGCGGCGGCAATCGATTGCCGCGTTGGGCGATGAACTGGATCGCGCTGAATTGCTTGGTCTCGATGCGCTGATCATGCACCCCGGCTCGTACACGACCGGTACAGAGGAGGACGGGCTGCGCGCCATTGGCCGCGCCTTAGCCGGCCTGCTCAAGCTGCGGCGGCGGCATCGCGTGAGGATCCTGCTCGAACACACGGCCGGGCAGGGAACCAACCTCGGTCATCGATTCGAACATCTGGCGGCGATTCTGGAGCACGCCGGAGGATCGCCACGCATCGGCGTCTGCCTCGACACCTGCCATCTTCTGACCTCCGGCTACGACTTGTGCACGGACGCCGGCTATTGCGACACGTTCCGCGATTTCGATCGCATCGTCGGGCTCGATCGCCTTCGCGTGTTTCATCTGAACGACTCGAAGAAACCCTGTGGCAGCCGGGTCGATCGTCATGAGCACATTGGAAAGGGATGCCTCGGCCTCGAGCCTGTCTCTTA
>JBKPNQ010000118.1:0-7785 GCA_046732715.1 Acidobacteriota bacterium
GGCTATCGTGTTCCTGATGATTGCGAAGCCGGACGCGGTGGTGTCATCGGTCGTGCTCGGCCTTGCACTTGCCGTTTCGATATTCGCGGCGCTGCCGATCGGACTCAAGCAGCCGAGTGGCCTGTCTTCGTCAACGAGAGCGTGAGGCCGGGAACTCGGTCGGGGCCCGTTACTGCTCGAGAAATCATTCCGTCTCTCAACAGGAAATTATTTCGTCTCTCAAACAGGAGGAAGCAAGATGATTCGTACGATCGGCACGTATGTGGGAGCTTTTCTGCTAATGGGCGCGACGCAGGCTATGGCACAGGAGGTCGCACCTGGGCCGGGTACGCTCGAAGTGACGGTCATCCCGGCGGGCGGGACGTACTTCACATCGAAGGGTTCAAACCCGGACTTCGGAAATTACACCTACGGCGGCGCGCTCGCCTACAACATCAATCGCATCGTCGGTGTGGAGGGTGAGGCCAGCGGAACGGCTGGCATCGCTCAGGATCTCGCGTTCGGCGGAGCGACGCAGAACTTGAAGACGCCAAACACTCTCAACTACTCAGGGAATCTCGTGCTGTCGGCTGACACCGGCCACTCCGTGGTGCCGTTCGTAACCGGTGGCGTAGGCGGGCTGACCATGTTCGAGCGTGCGGAGCTCGGCGTCAATGATATGCAGACATTCCTGACCGGCAACGTCGGCGGCGGGATCAAGTGGTATGCGCCGAACGGCCGATGGGGGCTCCGCGGAGACTACCGGTTCACCGCAGTCCAGTCGAAGAACGACGCGCCCGCGTTCTTCGGTCAGGACACGCGATACGGGCACCGAGTCTATGTCGGAATCCTAATCAACGCCATCAGGTGACGCCTTCGAGATGCATTTGCGGCGCTGTGCGACTCGGTTTCGATTCGTCACGGCGCCACGATGCATTCGAGAAAACCTCGGACAACCATGTCTCAGAAAACGGTTCAATCAATTATCGGTCGGCTGGTCACCGATGAGGAGTATCGTCTCCGGTTCCTGAACGATCCGCTCGGAACCCTGAACGAGTTGCGCGATCAAGGAGTCGAGCTGACTCGAGGAGAGATCGAAGCGCTCGCGCGAACCGACCGCGCTTTCTGGATCGATGCAGCAGAGCGCATCGACCGGCACTTGCAGCGGTCGAGTCTGCGTGGTGATTAGGTCAGTCGGCAGCCGACTCCGGGTGGTGCAGGGCGATGCCGACACCGCAGAGCTACGCGCTCGATCGGCTGAGCTGCGCCGACGAAGAGTCTCGACTGGACGCCTATCTTGAGCGGACAATTCAGAGATGGAAACCCGCCCGTCCGTCGTGCATGGATGAGTCAAACGTGCTCGCCGGACGAAAGGACGCGCTGACAGCAATTGACGAGACTCAGGCGGCAACCGTCGCGCGTTATGAAGCGTTGATCCGTGTTTCGGAAGCCCTGAGGGCGTATCACGATCGCGATACGCTGTTCCGCAGTCTGGCGCGTGAGCTCCGTCCTGTCGTCCGTTTCAGCTTCCTCGGCCTTGGGCTCTATGACGAGCAGACGCACGGTCTGGATCTGCGCGTCCTGGAGGCGACCGGCAATCCGCTGTCACCACCGGAACTGTCCCCAGACGAATCGCTCACTTACTGGACCATTCAGCACCAGACACCGCTCGTCATTCCCAATGTCGAAGACGAGGCCAGATTTCCAAAGGCCATGGCGTACTTCCGCGATCAAGACGTGCGATCGACATGTTCGCTGCCGTTGACGACGCCGCGGCGCCGCATCGGTATGCTGGTGGCAGGTGACTCGGAGCTCCACGTTTACGACACGAAGGACGTGACGTTCCTGTCGCTCGTCGCGAATCAGGTCGCGCTCGCGATTGATGACGCGCTCAACTACGGCGCCTTGCAGCAGTCCCTTGTCGTCGAACGAGAGCGGCAGCGAAACCTCGACGCATCTGACGATCTGTTGCGCGCCCTGGCAACCGTGCTCGATGTTCGGCAGGTGTTTTCGCAAGTCTCGCAGATCGCGGCGACGGTGCTGCCTCACGACGTGCTGACCTTCGCGTTCGTCAATGAACAGGGGGAGTTCGTCCTTCACGCGGTGTCCGACGGGTCGGAACCGCTATTCCCCCGCGCGAAGCTGACTGATTCGGTGCCGATGGGCGAGACGTTCCGCATCATCGGCGACCTCGCAACCGATCAACTTCCAGCGATCGAACCTGCCGGCTTCTGGCACCAGATTCGGGCGGCGGGTTATCGCTCCACGTTGTGGATCGACCGGACGGCTCGTGATCAGTTGTTCGGCCTGCAATTCTGGTCGAAACGCGGTCACGCGTTCGATGAAGGACAGGTAGCTGTCGGCCGCCGCATTGCTGACCATATCGCTCTGGCGATTTCGCACGAGCAGCTGGCGGAGAGTGAGCGGCAAGCCGCAGAGGCGCAATTACGGGCGGACCGACTTGCGGCGCGCGTCAAATCGTTGTCCGACGAGCTCGCCGCGAAGACGGGACGTATGGTCGGACCCTCGGCAGAGTGGCAGGTGGTACTCAAAGCCGCGAGTCAGGTCGCTCTAACGGACTCGACCGTGCTGCTCGTCGGTGAGTCGGGCACCGGGAAGGAGGTCGTTGCCAAATTCATCCATCATGCGTCGAATCGCGCGAACGGGCCCTTTGTCGCGCTCAATTGCGCCGCCCTCCCGGAGCAGCTGCTCGAGTCGGAGCTCTTCGGCTTTGAGCGTGGGGCCTTCACCGGGGCGCAACAAGCCAAGCCCGGACAGATTGAGCTGGCCGCCGGGGGGGTGCTCTTCCTCGATGAAGTCGGTGAAATGAGTCCGTCCGCACAGGCAAAATTCCTGCGCGTGCTGCAGGAACGAGAGTTTCAGCGCCTCGGGTCCACGCGTCCCTTGAAGGCGAACGTGCGCGTGATCGCGGCGACCAATCGTGACCTGAAGAAGGCGATGGAACGCGGCGACTTTCGCGAAGACCTCTTCTATCGCCTGCAAGTGTTCGATATCAAACTTCCTCCACTACGCGAGCGCCCGCGCGACATTCTTCCGTTGAGCGAAGCGTTTCTGCAGGAGATTGGGCAGCTCTTCGGCCGTCCGCCAGCAGGGCTCACTCGCGACGCCAAGGACGCGCTGCTTCGTTATCACTGGCCGGGTAACGTCAGGCAACTGCGGAATGCACTCGAGCGTGCGGCGATCCTCTGCGAAGGTGGCCTCATCACCCTCGAGCATCTGTCGTTGGATCAAGAACGCGCTGGCCCGCCGCCAACCGTCGTCGCCTCGTCGACAACCGATTTGAGTACGGTGGAACGCGACATGATCGTACAGGCACTTGCAGATTGCGCTGGCAATAAATCGAAGGCCGCCGCGAGACTCGGCATCTCGCGCACGCAGCTGTACGTCCGTTTGCGGAAGTATCAGCTCTCCTGAGCAACACCACCGCCGGAATCCTTCAGCGTGATCGTCATCGGCACCGGTGATTCGTTTCGCCCAACGCTGCCAATCGCTTCGGGCAGGCGGAAGTTCGGTATGTGTCCGAACCATGGTCGATGCACCGATTCTTCAGCCAGGGCCTACTGCGTCGTCACGCTGTAAATCTTGATATTGCCAAAATCATTCGGGCACACGGCAAGCGGCCACGGCGCAGGGATGACTCGGATCCCGGCATCCAGCGATTGCTGCCGCCACTGGTCGACCGCCGGACAATCGACGCTCGATCGCACATCGGTCCACGTCCCAGCTCCGTACGTCCGGGTCGCGATGGCGTAGACGTAATCGCCCAGGAACTCGCGCCCGAAGCCGATGCCGCCGCTCGCGCGTGCGTCGCCGGCGGGCGCCTCGTGCACGGTGGTCCACCCCGAGGGTGCTCCGTTCGGTCCGATCGGACTCGACAGAAACACGCCGCGCACTGGTCTCGGATTCGCCGTCGTGACCTGGAACGGCGCAGTGAACCCCATATAGACCACGTAGAGGTGACTGCCGTCGGGAGCTATCGCGGCCGCGGCAAACAATGCGCGGTCTCCCGGCAAAGAAACCGCCGTGGGAGTGCTCCACGTGTCGCCGCCGTCGGTCGAGTACGAGAGCACCGCCGCCTCATGATTAAAGCCGAATCGACCGTCGCCCCAAACATCGACCAGCTCGTTCGTGGCGTTCTCGCCAGTCGGAGCACCATTAGCGATGTCGACGCTTGGCGCAGACGTGACGTCGATCCGAACGCCAAGATATCCGTCCATTACGCAACTGAACGGAGCGAGAAAGTCGGCAAAGTAGCACGCATCGTTCTGATCGACGATTTCCCGCGGCGGCGTCCAGGTGCGGCCGCCGTCCAGAGACTTGACCATGGTGTGTGATCCGTGTCCAGGGAAACCGAAACCAAAGCGGTTGAAGAACACGTACACGACACCATAACTGTCGGTGCGCACGGCGCACGAAAAGTGCCCTCCCTGTTCGAAGTTGCCGATTGGCGACAGCACGCTCCGTGCCGACCAGCTCACTCCACCATCGGTTGATCTGGCAACGTTCGCGAACAGAGTGAACGCATGTCCTTGACTGAGGCTGTGCTGATCGGAATAGCACACGTAGACGTTCCCAAAGTACGGACTCGAGGCGGCGTTGTCGGCCCAGAGCGCTGGCTTGTGCTGGAAAGCGGCCGTCGCGACGTGAGGATCGACGAACTGGGGCGTGGACCAGTTCGCCTGGTTCTGGATCCGTTGGGGCGTCACGTTATCGATGAACGACGCCGCCACGTTTGTGACGTTGTTCACGCTCTCTTCTTCGTCGCGCATACTCGCATTGGTGAGGTCGGTGACGATCGTTCCCGCGTAAAGGCGGGACCCGTTGCTCCAGGAGAAGTGACCATTCTGGTCGGGAATCGGACCGAACGCGACGGCTGGATCACCGATCGTTCGCAGTCCGCGCTCGTAGTAGTTCGGCACCGTGTGGATCGGACCAACCTTCGCGACGCATGGCTCGACCTCCGGATCGCAGCCCGCCGCCGTAAGGCCCTGGTATGTTGGCTGCGTCCACGTGTGGCCGCTGTCGAACGAAAAGTAGATACCCGTAAGGCCCACGCCCAGGTTGCTGGAGAGGCCGTTGACCAGCAACGTGCAGCGGCCCGACGCGATGGATGCGGCTTTCGAGCACGGCTGCTGATCCATGTACTCGTGAGCGGAGATCGCGAGCACGTTCGGCCGCGAGGCGTCGACGGCCATGGCCGGTTCGTCGTGTGAGTTGCGATTGAACGGACCGCTCGGAGCGGTCGTCGTCACCACGCTCTCGACTGCCGTGGATGCCCATGGCACCGCTGTACTCGCAGCCGCGCAGCACGCCACCAGTGCAAACTTCAGCACCGACGAGCGCTTCGAAGCGAGCTGCGGAAGGATCGCTTTCATTGGGCCCTCCTGGGATCGAGCGGGTTGTGATTTGGTGAGGCACGAGTTCGCGATCGATGCGAACGGTGTGCGACGGAGACTTCTGCGTGACGCTACGCGCAGACAGACGTCCGGTCAAGAAGTTTGTGCCAGTCTTGCTCGATCGCGAGCGTCGCGATCAAGGGACTACACATGCGCACGCGAGTAGAAAATACCCGAACGGATGTGCGCTGCAATCTCTCCACGGGTCGGCTCGGTGACCAGCCGCCCGATGATCGATTGAACGGTTCTTTGAGACATGTTCGCCTGGCATTTTTGTCGATCTCGAAACGGGCAAGGAAGATGCGATGTTCGCGAAGCCGGCGGGATCAACGACATTTCTTCAACTGCGCTGCGCAGAATTAACCAGTGCGCAGGAATGCGCAACCTGCTGACAGCGGGCGAATCTATATACCGCGGTGTCTTGCGTCCACAGGCGTGGCGCCGATCTTGCCCCAGTCACGACATGCCCGTTCAACAAACCATCGAAGCTTCAACACACAAGCACCGCCCGCCAGGTCGGCGACCGGTGCAAACCTCCGAGGTCGTCGATACTGCAACGCGCTCGAGGGCGTGGAACAGCGTGGTTGCCGTACTGTTCCTGGTCGTCGCCATGTGGAGTGGCTATACCGCGATCGGCCTGCCACCGGTCGTGATCGTTGGAGGCTCCGGTGTCGTGGCATTCGTCATCTGGCAACGGTCGTACTTGCGGCGCCCCCTCGATCCGTCGGTGATCCTTCCGCTGTTCCTGCTGACCGTCGGCGCGCTTGACGTACACATGGCGGAGGAATATCTGGCGAGATTCGGTCCCGCCATGAGTCGACTGTTCGACATCTCATGGACCGAGCGCTCGTTCCTATTGATCTTTGCCTTCGTCGGGCCTTGTCTCTACGCCGTGACCGCGATCGGCTTGTATTACCGGATTTCGCTCGCCGGTTTCCTCGCCTGGTTCATCTTCATCGGTCCCGGCGTTGCGGAATTCACGCACTTCATTTTTCCACTGCTGAAGCCTGCACTCGATCCGACACTGCCGGCGGACATCACCGCGATGGTGTCGAACGGACGCCTTGTCGCAGAGATGCCGAATTATTGGATAGGTGCAACCGGCCGTTATTACTTTCCCGGACTTTACACAGCGGCACTGCCGATGATTCCAGGCATCTACGCGATCATTCGCCTCGGTCGGAGGGCATGACTCATGCTCGCAGCCACTCGCACATTGACGAGCTTCGAGCGCGCGGTCTACCGCACGACCACGGGACTGGTACTGACCGTGATGCTATTCAGCATTGTGAACTTCGTCTTCAACGACCATTTTCCTTTTCCGAACGGCCCTGAAGGTGCGTTCGTCCATCTTGGATTTCCGCCGTACTTCAAGGTTGAACTGACGATCGCCAAGATTCTCGGCGTGCTGGCGCTTGTGATCCCGGCCGTGCCATTCAAGGTGAAGGAGTTCGCCTACGCCGGCTTCGCGATCACCCTCGTGTCGGCCGCGATTGCCCACTTCGGCCGCGGCGACGCACACAATCTCAGCGTCTTGTACGTGATTGATCCGCTGGTCTTCTTCGGCTTGCTGGCGGTCTCGTACTACTACTTCGACAAGAGTCATGCGCTCCACACGGCCGCCGCTGGCGACCAGCCCGCAAGAGAGATGCGGCGGCGGGCGTCAGAACGCGCCCAGGCGGGAAAGAGAGGTCAGAGATGATTCGTTCACTGGTGTTGTTTACGCACGGGGTCGGCGTGCTTGCGCTGTTTGTGGCTTCCGATGGACGATTCGGGTACTGTTCCCGCGGTCCTTTTGGAAGACGCCGCTGGTCTACCAGCACGCCGCGCGTGAGCACGTCGGCGAGCGCCCGCGAACGTTCAGGTTCTCGAGTGGCTGTTCCCTGAGCGGAAGGGCCTCTCCGAAGCCGGTGCCGGGCGGACTCCAGTCTGCTCGCGCCACACGCCACAGCGCTGATCAGAACCGCACCATGGTGACACTTCTCAGGAGAACTGGGGCGAGAGCCTGATGATCGGCTGACGATCCTCCGCCGCCGGTGGCGGCGGGACGAACTCGTCCGGGATGTCACCCGTGTCCACTCTGATGAACTGCCGCATGGCTGGCTTGATCGTCTTGAGCAACTCCTTCCGGGTCTTGATGGTGAGCGGCTTGCCCGGATAAATCTTGCCCATCCTCGCCATCAGCCATTCAGGCATGGCGCCGGCGAACAGGAACATCGGCCACGTGAAACCCGGTCCGTTCAGCGTTCTCAGCTTCCACGCCCACAGAACAATCGCGCCAAGGCGCCACACCGTCGGCGCCCACCAACTCGCCTGACCGGGACGCAGGTTCATCTTCCAGCACTTCATCATCAGCTGCCATTGGAGCGGGGTCAGCTGGTTGGTCTCG
>JBKPNQ010000119.1:0-12379 GCA_046732715.1 Acidobacteriota bacterium
CGGCCGGAGAGCAGGCGCCGGGCGGCGGAGGACGTGCGGGTGGTCGCGGCGGCGGTGGTGGCCGCGGTGGATTCGGCGCGGGTGGCGGTGGCGTCGCCGCCAACGCGCCCCGCGTGCTGCTCTCCTTCCCGACCAATGCGAACGATCTGCTGCTGTCGGGAATGCTGGTCGGCGGCGATTCGTTGACCGGCCGTGCCGTAGCGATCGATGCACCCATCGGCAAAGGACACGTCGTGATGTTTGCCAACCGTCCGTTCTGGCGCTGGCAGACACAGGGGAATTTCTTCCTCGGCTTCAACGCGATTCTGAACTGGAACGATCTGGATGCGGGACGAAGCACGCAAAAACCGGTCGGCACCGGCGCCCAGTAAAAGGTGGCTGGCACCTTTCCCGGAAAGGTGGCTGGCACCTTTTCTTTGCCTTTTGTTCGCTTTCGGTGTCGATTGGGGAGTTTTCGCGCAATCGACTTCGACCAGTTTCGTTGCGACGACCAAGAACGGCGAGTGGCAAAGCTACACCGGCGACACGCGCGGCTGGCGCTACTCGCCGCTCGATCAGATCAACGCGCAGAACTTCAATGACCTCGAGGTCGCGTGGCGGTTCAAGACCGACAGCCTCGGCACTCGCCCCGAATACAAGCTCGAAGGCACGCCGCTGATGATCGGCGGGACGTTGTACGCGACGGCCGGGACGCGACGAGCGGTCGTTGCGCTCAATGCCGCAACTGGCGAGTTGCTGTGGGTTCATCGGTACCCTGAAGGTTCGCGCGGCGCCTACGCACCGCGACAACTCTCCGGCCGCGGCCTCGCCTACTGGAGCGACGGTCGCAGTGATCAACGCATCCTCTACGTCACTCCTGGGTATCGCCTGATCGCGCTCAATGCCAAGACCGGCCAGCCCATCCCATCATTCGGCGTCAGCGGCGTCGTCGATCTGAAAGTCGGAGTCGTCTCTGGCGACGGCACGCCAATCGACCTTGAAAAGGGTGAGATCGGAGTGCACTCGGCACCCACCATCGTCCACGACGTCGTCCTCGTCGGATCCGCCATGAAGGAAGGCATGACGGTGACGACGCATAACAACACGAAGGGGCTGGCGCGCGCGTTCGACGTAAGGACTGGAAAGCTGAAGTGGACCTTCAACACCATTCCGAAGCCGGGCGAGCCTGGTGGCGAGACGTGGCTCAATAACTCGTGGGCAATCAACGGCAACACCGGTGTGTGGACGCAGATCACCGTTGACGAAGAATTGGGCCTCGTCTATCTGCCCGTGGAGTCGCCGACGTCCGACTATTACGGCGCGAAGCGTCCGGGCAACAACTTGTACGGCGAGAGCCTGGTATGCGTGGACATCAACACCGGCAAGCCGAAGTGGCACTTCCAGTTCGTGCATCATCCGATCTGGGATCACGACATGTCGTCGGCGCCGCTGCTTGCCGACGTGACGATCGACGGCAAGCCTCGCAAGCTCGTCGCCGTGCCGAGCAAGCAGGCGTGGTTGTACGTGTTCGATCGCGTCACGGGCGTGCCGATCTGGCCAATCGAAGAAAAGCCGGTTCCCAGGGGTGACGTGCCGGGAGAATGGTACGCCCAGACACAGCCTCATCCGCCAGCAGCGCTGATGTACGGACGCAACGCGCTGAACGAGGACGATCTCATCGACTTCACGCCGGAGCTGCGCGCGCAGGCAAAAAAGACTCTCGAGCGCTACAAGTGGTCCCCGGGCGTTGTCTACGCCCCGCCAATCGTTGGCAACGTGAACGGACTGCTCGGTGCGATTACGATGGGCGCCGCTAACGGCGGCACCAATTGGCCGGGTGGCGGCTACGATCCCGACACGCACACAGTGTTCGCCCAGGCGGCGATGGCCACCATCGCAGCGGAATCGGTCGCGCCTCCGCCGAAAGGCTTCTCAGACCTCGAGTATCAGGCCGGTGTCGTAGGGCAGCCATTTCGCCTGCGTGAAGCAGCTGGCGCCGGGACCTATGCTGATATTCCACCGCCGCTGCCGGCCCGGGGAAACACGTCAGGCAATCGCGGTCAGGCGTCTGGATCCGGTGGCGCAACGCCTGCTGCGACCGCGGCGGCTGGCGCAGGGCGGGGCGGCGGCGAGGGAGGCCTGACGGTTCAGGGTCTCTCGATTGTGAAGCCGCCGTACGGCGCGCTGGCCGCCATCGATCTCGAGAAGGGCGCCGTGAAATGGCGGACGCCGCACGGCGATACGCCGGACGTCGTCCGGAATCATCCGCTGCTGAAGGGGATGACGATCCCGAAGACCGGGCAGAACAGCAGCGTCGGGCTCGTCATCACGAAGACGCTGGTTATCCTGGGCGATCCGCAGGTGACGACAACGGCCGAACATCCGCGCGGCGCGATGCTGCGTGCGTACGACAAGGTCACGGGCAAGGAGGTTGGAGCCATCTTCATGCCCGCTCAGCAGAGCGGCTCTCCGATGACCTACATGGTCAACGGCCGGCAATACATCGTCGTGGCGGTAAGCGGTGGGCCGTATTCAGGGGAATACATCGCGTTCAGTTTGCCCGCCGACGCGATTGCGAAATGAAACTCGCGGGGATCCTGGCCGCAGCGTGGCTGCTGATGCTTGGCATCGCGATTGACGGTCGGGCGCAACAGCGCACCGTGTGGGATGGCGTCTATACCGACGAGCAGGCGACGCGCGGTGAAGCGCTCTACGGCGAGCACTGCGTCAAGTGTCACGGCGCGACACTCCAGGGGAATGGTGAAGGCGCGCTGCCGCTGACCGGCGCAACATTCAAGTCAACGTGGAACGGCGTGTCGATGGGTGCGATGTTCGATCGCGTCCGCGTGTCCATGCCGCAGGACAAGCCTGCCACGCTGACCCGGCAGCAGGTCGCCGATGTGCTCGCGTTCATTCTGCGCGCGAACAAGTTCCCTGCGGGGAAGACCGAGCTGGCGCGGCAGACGGACCTGTTGAATGCGATCGTGTTTCAGGCGGAGCAATGACGATGCGTCCGCCTCACGGCGGAAGCTACTTCTTCACATACTTCTTCAACGCTTTCGGCCCGACCTCTGCGCCGTAGATGTTGCCGTCCACGTCCGCGGCGACGCCTTCCGCGGCACTGGTGTTGGTCGCGACCTCGACCGGATCGGGAATCAACGCGATCACCGTCCCATCGCTGATGCGGCCGACCCGAATGCCTCGCTTTTCGGCACGGGTGCGACCGTTGCCGACCGCACCTGACTCGGAGTCGGAGACGTAGATCGTGTCGTTCTTGTCGATGTAGATCCCGCTCGGGCGGCTGAACTGCTTCCACTCGTCGATGAACTTGCCTTGCTGATCGAGGATCTGAATGCGGTTGTTGCTGCGATCGCCGACGAAAAGCCGGCCGTTCGAATCGAAGGCCAGCGCATGCGGTTGATCGAATTCTCCAGGACCGGTTCCTTTCTTGCCAATCACGGTGAGGAGTTTGCCGTCCTTCGTGAACTTCAGAATGCGCGAATTGGCGCCGCCGTGCCCTTCCGAGACGAAGATGTCCCCATCGGGCGCGGTCACCACGTCGTTGGGTTGATAGAAATAATCGGGTTCCGCACCGCCTCCCGGCTTGCCGAGGGTCATCAACAGTTTTCCATCGGGGCTGAACTTGAAGACTTGGTGCCCCTTCGTTGCACCGGGCGCCGGGCCCTTGCGTTCGGCTGCTGGCGTCGTCGAAGCGCCCGGCTGTGCCGGGGCGTTGTCCTGCCCGTCGGTGACCCAGATGTTGCCGTCGCGATCGACGTGGATGCCATGCGGGAAGACGAGCGTCCCGGCGCCGAAGCTCTTCACCAGGGTTCCGGCAGGATCGAATTTCAGAATCGTTGGCAGCACCGACATCTGGCCGGTTGCTCGATCGAGGCAGGTGTTCGCGCCGCAGCGTTCGGCGACCCAGATCGAGCGGCCGTCGCGATCGATGTCCACCGCGCTGGTCGATCCCCACGTTCGGCCTGCGGGCATCCTGGCCCAGCCTTCGACCGTCCGATAGGGGTTGTCCTGGGCTGCAAGAATGGCCGTCGCGGCGACCGCGGCAGCCGCCGCGAGACAGGTTCGACGCATGCTGGCGCAATCTACCATGCCAGCGAACGACCACGGAATCTTCGCCGTTTGATTGACGGTCGTGCGATCCGGCCTTAGAATCCAGGCCACAGACGGGCACATAAGGAGAGGTGGGCTCATGTCCGTGTCACGGCGCGGCTTCCTTCAGGGACGGGTCCTACCGTTTTCCGGTGCGTTCATGGCCGCGCGCGGCATGGAGGCCTACCAGGCCGAGACTGCGCAGGGGCGGGGTGGCGGCCGATCGCTCGTGCCCCCGGGCGTCCAGGAAATCCGCATCAGCAGCAACGAGAATCCGCTCGGACCGGGCAAGGCAGTGCTCGATGCGATTCTCGGCAAGTTCCCAGAGGCGAATCGCTATCCCTTCAACAGCACGCCGAGCGACAGCACGCTAACCTCCGCGATCGCGGCGAAGTTCAAAGTCAAGCCGGAGAATATCGTCCTCGGCGGCGGATCGCAGGAGATCCTGAGGAACGCCGTGCGAGCGTTTACGTCGCCGACGAGGGGACTCGTCACGGGCTCGCCATCGTTTGAGAACTGTCCCGGGACGGCCAAGAAGCTCGGACATCCGATCGCCGAGATCAAAGTCGACTCGGCGTTTCGGCTCGATCTCGATGGCATGATCGCCGCGTCGAAAGGCGCCGGCCTCGTCTTCTTCAACAACCCGAACAACCCGACGGCGACCGTTCACGGCGCGAAGGGGGTGGCCGACTTCGTCGCTCGCATTCGTCAATCGTCGCCGGAGACGGTCATCCTGATCGACGAGGCCTACCACGACTACGTCACCGAACCGTCGTACCAGAGTGCGGTGCCGCTCGCGCTCGAAACGCCCAACGTCTTCGTCACGCGCACGTTCTCGAAGGCCTACGGCATGGCCGGGATGCGGGTGGGCTACGCCATCGGCCGCGTCGAGACGATAAAGCCGCTGACAAAACTACAGCTGCCGTTCAACCTCAGCGTGTTCGGCGTCGTCGCGGCGATCGCCGCGCTCGGCGACCAGAAGCACATCGACGCAGAGCGCGATCGCAACACCAAGGTACGAGCCTTCACTCTCAACGCGCTGGGCGAAGCCGGAGGTAAGACCGCAGACTCGCAGGGAAACTTTCTCTTTGTCGACGTCGGACGACCGGCAAAGGATTTCCGCGACGCCTGCGCGAAGCAAGGCGTCGTGATCGGTCGGGATTTCCCGCCGTTCGAGAAAACTCACGTGCGGATTTCGATCGGGACGATGGAGGAGATGGAGAAGGCGACGGCGGTGTTTCGCAGCGTGCTGCGCCCGATCTCGACGTCAACCGGCGCGCGAATCGAGGAGGCATCATGGCGCTGACGCGACGCGGTTTCGTCCAGACGGTTGGCATCGGCGCGGCCGGAGCGCTCACCAGTTCCTGGATCGGCGCACGCGGACGCGAGAACGCGCTCTGGTCGGCCGTCGAGCCGACGCTGCTCGCCGTTGAACGTGGCGTCATCATGCTGGCCAGTAACGAGAATCCAGTCGGGCCTGGCGCGAAAGTGCTGGATGCGGTCAAGGCGGCCTTCGGCGAGGGTGGGCGGGCGCCCGGAAGGTACTCGAATCAGTCGCGGGATCTCATCGACGCGATTGCGAAAAAGCAGGGCGTGAAACCGGAGAACATTGTCCTCGGCTGCGGCTCGACGCAGATTCTCCGTTCCGCGACGCATCTCTTTACCGCGAAAGACAAGCCGCTCGTCGGCACGATTCCCACCTACGAGGAGTGCGCCGGCTACGCGGAGATGATGGGGAATCCGGTGCGGCCGGTGTCGCTCGACGCGGACTTCAGGATCGATCTGGAGAAACTCGCCGACGCATCAAAGGGTGCGGGCCTGGTGTTCTTCTGCAACCCGAACAACCCCACCGCGATCTACGTCGGCGCGCGAGCCGCGCGCGAGTATTTCGCGAAGGTCAATCGCGAGTCGCCCGAGACAACCATCCTCGTGGACGAAGCGTACTTCGACTACGTCACCGATCCCGATCACGATACGCATATTCCGATTGCGATCGAGAACCCGCGCGTCATCGTCGCGCGGACGTTCTCGAAAGCCTACGGCATGGCGGGTCTTCGCATGGGCTACGCAATCGGCCACAAAGACACGATCAAGAAGATGGCCGACTGGGATGGCGGATCCGGAACCGGATCGTTGAATGTCCTGGCCATGCACGCTGGGACGACGGCGATCCAGCAGGATCCGTCATTTACGGCCAATGAACGCGCGCGGAACACGGCGGTGCGCGATTTCACGATGAAATGGTTTGCCGATCGCGGCATGAAGCCCACTGAGTCGCAGGCAAACTTCATGTTCGTCGACATCGGCCGTCCTGCGAAAGCCTTCCGCGACGCGTGCATCAAGAAGGGCGTGCGCGTGGCGCGCGACTTCCCGCCGTTCGAGAAGACACACTGCCGCCTATCGTTCGGGACGATGGAGGAGATGAAGAAAGCGGTTGCGGTGTTCGGTGAGGTGCTGGGGAAGAAGGCGGCGGCCGCGTAGAGCCATTACCTGGGCCACACGGTTCCCTGATCGATCTTCGTGACCGGCGCCAAACCTTTGTAGACGAACTTTTGCACGCGGCGGCCCTCGTAGGTCTCGGTCGTGAAGATGTTCCCCCTCGAATCCGTCGCGATGCTGTGGACGGCAAAGAACTGTCCCGGCTGGCGTCCACCGTCGCCGAAGCTGGTGAGGATCTGCAGCGACTCGCGATCGATCACGTAAATCTTCTCGTTCTTCCCGTCGGCGAGATACAGATACTTCTGCTGCGGGTCCTTCGAAAACGCGATGTCCCACACCGAGCCGTCGCCAAGCGTCCGCTTCGCGATGAACTGTTCCTTGACGAAGGTCCCGTCCTTGCGGAAGACCTGGATGCGATCGTTGGGCCGGTCGCAGACATACACCAGCCCGTCGTTCGACAATTCCGCGCAGTGCACCGGCGTACGGAACTGCTGTGCAGGAGGTGCGTTCGGGTTGTAGGGACCGAGGTTCGTGTCGTCAGGCTTGTTGCCGTACGCGCCCCAGTAGCGTTTGAACTTGCCGGTATCCGCATCGATGACGGCGACGCGTTTGTTGCCGTAGCCGTCGGCGATATAGGCCTCGTTGTCCTTCGGGTCGACGAAGATCTTGGCGACGCGGCCGAAGTTTTCGGTGTCGTTGCTGCCCTTGCCCTGGCCAAGCCGGCCGAACTGCATCAGGAACGTGCCGCCCTTCGTGAACTTCAGGATGTGGGAATCCTTGGCGTCGTTGCCGCCGATCCAGACGTTGTCCTTGTAGTCGACGAAGATGCCATGGTTCGATCCGGGCCACTCGTAGCCGGGCCCGGGCCCGCCCCAGTGGCCCACGAGAGTCCCGGCTGGATCGAACTCGAGTACCCATGGTGCCTTGCGGCAGCACGATGCCGTCGGCGGATCCTGATCTGCGGCTCCTTCAATCACGTTGACGCGATCGGCGCGATGCACGATCCAAACGTGATCTTGCGAGTCGATGCCGAGGCCGATCGTCTCGCCGAGCACCCAGTTGTTCGGCAGGGGTTTGGGCCAGAAGGGATCGACTTCAAAACGAGGGGCCTGGACGGTTCCTTGCGCCTCGAGCGATCGATCGACTGTCCACTCGGTGATTCCGAGGACGGTCAGCGCCGTGACGAAGCTTCCACCGACGAGCAGATTCCGGCCGATCACGGCTTGTCTCCCGCCGGCGCTGCGACACCCTTGAAGAGGAACTTCTGCAGGCGCTTACCTTCGTAGGTTTCGCCCGTATAGAGGTTCCCCTTCGAATCGACGGCGATGTTGCCGACGCCGTAAAAGTGGCCCGGCCATCGCCCGCCGGCACCGACACTCGAGACGACGTCGAGCGTGTCGCGACGGAGGATCCATACTTTCTGATCAGACCCGTCCGCGACGTAGAGGAATCGCTGTCCGGCATCACTCGAGAAGGCGATGTCCCACACGGCCCCCTGCCCGAGGGTCGATTTTGAGACAACGGCTTCCTTCACGAATCCGCCGTCCTTCTTGAATACCTGAATGCGATTGCTCTGGCGATCGCACACATAGACCATGCCGTCGCTCGCGACTCTGACGCAGGTCACGCTTCGGAATTGTTTCTCGGCTGGCTTGTCCGGCTCGTACGTACTTACTGGCGCTTCGCTGGTGGGCTGACCATACGCGCCCCAGTGACGCTTGTAGGCGCCGGTCTCGCTGTCGAAGACGGCGACACGGCGATTGCCCATACCGTCGGCGACGTAGACCTCGTTGGCGCTCACGTCGATGCTGAAGCCCGCCGGTCGATTCAACGTCGTCTTGCTGAAGCTGCCCTCGATCTTTCCCGGGTGGCCAATCTGCAGCAGGAACGTTCCGTCGCGGCTGAACTTGAGGACGTGTGCGTCGGAGGGCGGTGCGGGAGCTCGTCCGGCGACCCCTGCGGGTTCCTGTGCGATACCCGCGATCCACACGTTTCCCTTCGAATCCACGGTGATGCCAGCCGGAGTGCGCGGCCATTCGTATCCCTGGCCGGGTCCGCCCCAAGAACTCAACAACGTGCCCGACTGATCGAACTCGAGCACGAACGGGGCTGGTGCGCAGCAACTCTCCGCGGTCGGCGGGCTCGTGCCGAGTCCAGCTTCCGTGCGCGCGGTTAGGGAGTCCATGCCGCGATGCACGAGCCAGATGTGGTCCTGTGCGTCGACAGACACACCCGTGACCGACCCAAGGATCCAATGATTCGGCAAAGGCTTCGGCCAGAGCGGATCGACTTGAAACGTGGGAACCTGCGAAGGAGCGCGTTGTGCGGACAGCGGGGTCAGCGTGACAGTCGCGCCAATCGCGAGCGCGGCGGCGGCGCGCAGAAGATGATTCATCGGCGTCCCTGTTGCCGGGGCAGTATACTCCGGCCCAGTGCGGAGTCTATTTGTTCTTGTCTGCCTCGCGGTTCTCGCACCTGCGCTGGTGGCCCACGACATCCCCAGCGACATCACGGTGCAGGCGTTCGTAAAACCGCAGGGCACATCGCTGAAGCTCGTCGTCCGTGTGCCGCTCAAGGCGATGCGCGACGTCACCTTCCCGCTGCGAGGGCCCGGCTTTCTCGATCTGACGAAAGCCGATCAGTTCCTTCGCGACGCCGCCGTCCTCTGGATTGCGGGGAGCGTCGAGATCTACGAGGGCGACGTCCGGCTTGCTGCGCCGCGCCTGGGCGCCGTGCGTGTGTCGCTCCCCTCCGATCGATCTTTTGACTCGTACGACCATGCGCTCGAACACGTGTCCGGTCCCCGTCTGTCAGGCGACACGGAGATCGCGTGGGACCAGGCCATGATGGACGTGCTCCTCGAGTATCCAATCTCGGCCGACACGTCGAGATTCTCGGTCCGTCCAGCGTTTGCGCGCCTCGGGCTGCGCGTCTTGACCGGTCTTCGGTTTCTGCCACCCGACGGAGCTGTTCGCGCGTTCGAATTCACCGGCGATCCCGGCATGGTCCGGCTCGATCCACGTTGGTATCAAGCGGCGTTCCGATTCGTACGCCTCGGCTTCATCCACATCCTCAGCGGCGCCGATCATCTCCTTTTTCTCCTCTGCCTCATCATCCCGTTCCGCCGGATCAAGCCGCTCATCGTGGTCGTCACTGCCTTCACCGCCGCGCATTCGTTGACGCTGATCGCCGCCGCGTCGAGCCACGGTGCGGATGGACTGTGGTTCCCGCCGCTCATCGAAACGCTCATTACCGCGTCGATTGTTTACATGGCCCTCGAGAACATTGTCGTCAGCGCCTCGTCATCCGAGTCGGGCGGCGCGCGTCTGGGGCAGGCGCGATGGGCGATGGCCTTTGGATTTGGCCTGGTCCACGGTTTTGGTTTCTCGTTTGCGTTGCGCGAGTCGCTGCAGTTTGCCGGTTCCCATCTGCTGACGTCGCTGCTGTCGTTTAATCTGGGGGTCGAGTTGGGACAGCTGGCGGTGCTGGTCGTCATGATCCCGGCCCTGAACCTGTTGTTCCGGTTCGTAGTCGCCGAGCGCATCGGGACGATCATCCTGTCGGCGTTGATCGCCCACAGCGCGTGGCATTGGACCGGCGAGCGATGGGGCAGGCTGCGTCAGTTCGCCTGGCCTGCGCTTGACCTCGCGTCGATCGCGGTGCTCGTTCGGCTATCGATCGTGCTCGTTGCCGCAGCTGCGGTCGGGTGGTTCGCTTTCGGCGTCCTGGCGCATCGAGCGAGCCGGGCGCGTATCCTGGACGAGCGTCGAGAGCGAGACGCGTGAAACCGATTCCCAAGGATCTCGCCGGCCGACTCTATCGCGAGGCGCACGCCGAGAAATGGTCCGTTCCGCCGGAACGATTCACGGAGGCGTTGCAGGCAAGCGCCGAGCGCGCGGGTCCGGCAGACCTGGGTCGATATCTGCGTGGCCTTCACCTCGATGATCTGGCGCTTGCGTGCGCCTGTGCGACCGGCGACGAACGCGCCTGGGAGTATTTCATCCGCGAGCACCGGCCGGTGTTGTATCGCGCCGCCGATGCCCTTGCTCCGGGCGGCAGTGCACGCGAGCTGGCGGACTCGCTCTATGCCGATCTCTATGGTGTCCGCGAACGGGATGGTGAGCGGCAATCGCTGTTCAGATACTTTCACGGGCGGAGTTCGCTCGCGACATGGCTGCGCGCAGTGCTCGCGCAGCGACACGTCGATGCGATCCGTGCCGGACGCCGCCTCGATCCGCTGCCGGACGACGATTCGGTGCATCTGCGCGGGAGCGCATCGAATGTCCCACCAGATCCGGATCGGAATCGATACCTCGCACTCGTCCAGCGCGCGCTCGCCGTCGCCATCTCGACGCTGACCACTAAGGATCGACTGCGGCTGGCATGCTACTACTCACGAGAGTTGACGCTAGCCCAGACAGGGCGGATCCTGCGGGAGCACGAGGCAACAGTCTCGCGTCAGCTCGCGAAGACGCGGCAGACGCTACGGCGGGAAGTGGAACGGCGTCTTCGTCAGGAAGACCGGCTGGATGACGCGCAGATCGAGCGCTGTTTCGCCTCCGTGTCCGAAGATCCCGGCCCGCTGGACCTGGGCGGTATGCTGCGCAAGGATTCGGCACCAGATCGTTCAATATGAGACAGGATCTTGTTCTACTGGGTTCCGCCAGGTTCTACAAGGTTCTACGAGGTTCGTTCTACTCGAGGGGTAATGACTAAAGGGCGTGACCGGTCGATCGAGATCCTGCTGCGACAACGTCGCGAGAGCGACGAGGCACCAGAAGTGTCGGCGCAGTGTCTCGACGGGGAAGCCCTCGCGGCGTGGGTGGACGGGACGCTTACCGAACACGCGCAAGCCGACGCCGAACAGCACGCGGCAGGCTGCGCGCGCTGTCAGGCCTTGCTCGCGTCCATGGCCAGGACGATGCCGGAGGCTGACGCTCGCGCGTGGTGGCAGGTCCTTTCTAGCAAATGGCTCGTGCCGGTTGCAGCAGTTGCAACCGCGCTGCTCGTATGGGTCTTCGTCGGGCAGTCTCCCAAGCCGACACCGCCGCCAGCACCATCCGCTGTTGCGCCGACCGATACGCGCGTCCCCACAGCAGCTGCGTCGGCGCCAGCGGCGCAGGGCCAGAATGGCCAGGCACAGACGAACTCTCGCGCGAGGGTCGCAGCCGATGCTCCGATGCCAAAGAAGGAGACGGCCGAGCGTCAGGCGGGAGCCGCTGGCACGTTGCGGCCACTCGCAGACGAGAAGCCCGCTGTGCCGCCGCAGCGGTTGGATGCGCTCGGCAAGACGGCCGACGCGATGAGCCCACGGTTCGATGCGCGCAGCACTGACGTCGAGCGGCGGGCCCAGGCTGCTCCAACCGCGGCATCCGCTCCGCCGCCACCGGTTCCCGCGCAGCCGTTGCCAGTGGCTCCTCAGCAGGTGGCGCCTCCGGCACCTCAGCAGCAGCAACAAGCGGCACCGGTGTTTCCCGTTCAACCGGTGACGGAAGCTGTAACCATCACGTCAGAGGCCGCGAGTAAGCCGGCCGCAGGCCGTGGAGGTGGAACTGGAGGCGGGAGAGTTGCGTTCGCCACCGCCTCCGAAATCAGATCGCCGCAGGCCGACTATCGCTGGCGGATCGTCCCGCCGTCCGCTATCCAGCGGTCGGTTGACGGCGGTGTGACCTGGTCGGTTGTCAATCCAGTCCTCGCCAAGGATGCGGCCGCGCAACGCGACACTTCTCAGATGGTGCTGACTACCGGCTCATCGCCATCGCGTGACATCTGTTGGATTGTCGGCCGCGCCGGAGTTGTCTTGTTGACGACCGATGGCGCGACGTGGCAGCGGCGATCGATTCCGGAGGCG
>JBKPNQ010000120.1:0-46570 GCA_046732715.1 Acidobacteriota bacterium
CCTGGCACACGTCGCGCTGCCCTGTCAGCGCACGGCTCGTTGATTCGGCTACCGCATGCGTCGCCTCCTCAGAAGCCTCGGGACATCAGCAACGAGAATCACCGATCGGCGCTCTCTTGCAGTTCGAATCCTGCGATTCGACCGGGACGAACATCGAGCCCGATTAGTTGACCGCCACGCTCGACGCTGATCTCACGGCGCCGGTCCCCTTTAAAGATCTCGAACCTGTTCGAGAATTGATAGGAGGTCTCGACTCTTTCGCCATCATAGGTGCGAATGATATCGCCGGCATGAAACCCGTCGTCGGCTGCAACCGAGGCACCTGTGACTTTGTCCACGATCACCTTCGACGTCACTGGCCGGCTGGACGCGTCGAGCAACTGGCGGCCGGTTTCATGGCCGTACTGGTCGTACGAATACCGTATCGTCGAGTAGCCGTACGCGTTCGCTATTGGTTTGCCGCTCGTATCGTAATCCGAACGCTCGATGACCCTGCCGAGCGCATCGTAGGTCCATCGTCGGCGACTGCTTCCTGGACGCTTACTAATTACGGGACTGTCGCGGGCATCGAAGTACGTGATTTCGATGAGTTTTCCGTCCGCACTGCGTTTGCTGCGCACTGTCGCATATCCGTCGATGGAGTTGACCGGATGGTCAGCCTCGTCAAAAAACGTGGTGACGCTGACGAAGCCACGACCGTCGTACTCGAATCGGGCCGCGGAATAGCCCTCGTCGGTTCGAACAGGCCGTTCATCCGCCGAAAGGAACCATCTTCGAACTTCCTGGCCGTGCCCATCGAATTGCGATCGTGTTATCGCAAATCCGCCCACGACCGCGACCGGACGGCTCACCTCGTCGAAGTACTTCTCCTCGACACGATTTCCATTTTGGTCGTACGTGTAGGTGACACTCGCATACCCGGACCGTGACTTCCGGAGACGACCGCTCGCATCGACAAAAGATTCCTTCGAGAGTTTGCCGAATGCGTTGTATTCCCGCCGCAGCGCCGTGTAGAAATCGCCGGCGTTCCCTGGCTTGCCGTTCGGATCGAGATGTTCGATCGTTATCTGATTGCCGCGGTCGTCGAACGTCGAGCGCACTATCGACCAACCATCAGTCGAAACCGTCGGACGGCGCTCTTCATTCAGACACCGGTATTCGGCGGTGTTTCCGGCTGCATCATATGTCAGCTGGATCGTCGAGCAACCATTCTCGATGCGCGTCGGCTTGCCTGTGTGGTCGTGGAACGATTCCTCGATCAGCAGCCCTCTCTCATCGAAGGTATCCAGGACTTCGAACACCAATCCCAGTACAGGCGTCGGAGCGGACGTGGGGTCGTAGAACCTGTATACGACACGTGTCGGCGTCAGCCAAGTAAACGTCTTCTTGGCGAAACCCTGCGAACTGAGGACCGGCCGCTGATCGGTACCGAAGAAGGTCAGACTCGTCAGGCGTCCATCATTGTCGTACGCGACGTCCATTCTGGCCCCACCGACGGCTGACAACGCGACTGGCTCCCCGTTCCGGTCGGAGAACGTCACCTGACTGAGATTTCCTGCCGCATCGTACTGCGAACGCGCGATGGCGACGCCAAACCGGTCGGCGACTCGCGCGCCCTTGTCGTCGAAGTTCGCTTCCTCGGTGACGTCGCCAAATTGCGAGTGAGACATGACCGTCCTGAACAGCCCCCAATTGTTGGGACGGTCCTCCAGCCGCGGACCCAGTGGAAACGCCTCGCGAGTCAGCCCCCGTTCGTCAAACGTGCGGCGAACTCCAAAGGCGCCGTCCTCAGATGGCTGTGGTTGCTGCGCGGCGTCCAGGAACACCACTTTGGAGACCAGACCTGCGTTCGGGCCTGATTCCAAAAAGCTGAATCGCAGGTACGCGATCCCTGATGCACGTATTGAACGTGTGAACCCGTGCATCTTGTACTCGGCCGTCTCGCGGTTTGCGAAACGCAGGCTGTACACGAGCCGGCCGGCAGCTGTGAACCAGTTCTGCTCGAGAATCCCTCCGCGCGCATCGCGGGTAAATGTCACTCGCGTCACGGTCATCATGTCGGACGCCAAAGGGTTGTTGATATCGTACGACGATAGCGGATTCAGATCACTGAGTGGCGAAGTCGCGACGTAGGTAGTCGCCGGTGGCGTATTCCCGCTCGAGTTTACGAGGCGTACTTCCTCTACCGGATTGCGTCGTCCGTGTCTGACGAACTCGAGGCTGGTATTGCGGCGTGCGAACTGCGTCCAACTGAGAGGACCGACGCCTTCCGGCAACCCATAGCGAGTCTGGATACTTGCGAAGTGTTCCACCTGAAGTCGATAAAACGCGTCCCAGAACCACAGACCGCTTGCGGCACCCGCTGCCACCAGCACCGACAGCATCAATGAGGCGGGCGTGAGATGCCGGAAGATCTTGTGCCGGTCGCCATGTTCGTGTGTTCGCGCCGTTGGTGTCGGTGCCGGCTGGACAACCGGAGGGAGGAGGGCGCGGAGTGCGGCGGCAAGCGGGGAGAACTCGGGGGCGGACGCGGTCCCGTTCCACGATGTCAGGTCGACGGCCTGGCGAAGCTTGAACCCGAACGGCGGCTCGACATGTTCGACGAGCGCGGGAATGAGAACGTCACGCCGCTTCGCGTCGGAGGCCTCCTCCCGTACCCATTCGGAAGCCACCGAGTGCTGTGACCAGAGGACGACGACCGCGGCAGCGCTCCGGAGTCGATCCCCGATTCGTTCGTCAAACGTTTTACCGGGAGCGATCTCGCGGTCCCACCAGACTCGCCAACCGAGTGATGTGAGCGCGCGCACCACACGTTCAGCCACGAACCGATCCTCGTCGGCATAGCTGACGAAGACGTACGTGTTGACGTCCATCGCCGGGTCGCCCTGCCCGCTGTTCTCCTTAACGCGCATCGATGACAACCGATGTCCGCACATATTAGCGGAAAACCGACGACGGACTCTGCCGCGGGTCATATACGCGGCGCAACGGCCGGCAGCAAGACCGAAAATGTAGGTCCAGCGCTTGTTGCCGTCGCTGAAATTCAACGCGACGAGTTCGCCGGCGGCGGCGCCGACGAAGACGAGATCGCCGGCGATGGCGGCCGACGATTCGATGGCGTCGCCGGCGTCGCAGGTCCAGAGCACTCTCGGAGTGGCGGAACGGGCGCGGCGTTTGCGGCGACGACGCCTGTCAGGCAAATGTTGCCGCGAAACTGCGCCCATTCGTCCTTCTGCGGGGCCGCGTGCTGGAGGCGACGGTCGTGGGTGCGGCCGCGGTTGGCATCGAGACGGCGCGAGCAAGATTCGCGCTCCGCAGGAACGTGACGCTGATGGTGTGAGTCACCGTATCCAGCCACGTGGAATCCACCGGCGCAAGCTGCAGCGTCAACACCGGCAACGCGGCGTCCACAGTGACGCTCTCCACCTCGAGATTCCGAGTGGCGCCGGTGGCAATCTCGAGCGACTGCACCAGCCATCCGCGCTCGAATGGGACATGCTGCAACGCCGCGGTCAGAGGCGGGTTGGGATGCGCCGCCAGCATCAGCTCGGTAACGGGTTCGCGATGGACGAAGGAGACTGAATACGAGCGGCGCCCTGTGGATGTGCTCAACGCGAGAACCATTGCGCGGACAATCGTCGGCCCAGACGAATTGGCGGCAGCGTCTTCACAGAGTACGCCGAGACTGCTCAGAGCTTCAAGTCAGATGGACATCAAGAGCGAACGTGCGGTCTCCCGTCCCGCTCGCCAATCACCTTCGTCTTGTTGGAAGCCATAACCAGCCTAGCGTCGTCGGTTATCGAGCGCTCCCAACCCGACGCCGGTGGAACCAGACGCCATGGTGCTGAAGACGACGCGGCGCGATTGAACGCCAACGAGACCATTTGTTTTCGGACCAGACGCTCACGGGATTTTGCGGAGGCGGATCAGGGAGAATTCGCCCGATTTCTGGACGTGCGATCTGCGTTGTGCCCCCGTCCGGAACCCCGTTGCGAACCAATTGTTCACAACCGGGTTCTGACACGAAAACGCGTCGGTGTAAGTTGTTGATTTGGTGCGCCCAGCACGACTCGAACGTGCGACCTCCTGGTTCGTAGCCAGACGCTCTATCCAACTGAGCTATGGGCGCGCAAACCGTTATTATACCATCTGAATTCCTCATCCCTAATCACTGAGCCTGAATCACGAATCCTCGAATCACCCCCATCTTCTCGAATCCCTGACTCGTCGAAGCATCAATCCCGAACCGCTGAAGGAGCGCTGCTGGCGATGCTGAAACGAACCCGGAGGTCGCCAAAACGGCGAGGTGCTCGATCTACTCGATTCAAGGATTCAACGATTCGAGGATCAGTGATTCAAAGGATTGGCGATTCGAGGATGAGTGATTCGGGATCAGTGATCAGTGATTAGGGATTCCGAGGCCCTATAATCGATTCGTGTCAGTCGAAACCCACAAGCAGGATGCACCGGCGCGCGTGCGCTGCGTCGTGCTGACGATCAGCGACACCCGGACCACGGACACCGACACCAGCGGCGACGCGATCGCGCAAGCCCTGACCGCCGGCGGCCACGACGTCGTCGGCCGCCGCATAGTGCGTGACGATCCCAAAGCGGTGCGGGATGTCGTTCGCGCCGCAGCGGCAAATGTTCCGCTGATCGTGACGACAGGAGGCACTGGCATTACTTCGCGCGACAGCACCTACGAAGCCCTCGTCACGCTGCTCGACAAGCGGCTCGATGGATTCGGCGAGCTCTTCCGCATGCTCAGCTACGACGATGTTGGGTCGGCCGCGATGTTGAGTCGCGCCTGCGCCGGCACGATTGGTTCGACGGCAATTTTCGCCTTGCCGGGATCCGAACGCGCCGTCAAACTCGCCATGGAGAAGCTGATCCTCCCGGAGATTGGCCACGTCGTTCGCGAGCTCAGTCGATGACGCGGCGAACGAGCAAGCAATGCGAGTGACCCTCGCGACCGGAGCGAGCGTGGCGCAGCAGCGAGCGAGAGAGCGAGTAGGGGGACCGGCGCGGCGAAGCCCCCGGATCTAACCAATGACCAACACGATGCGTCCGATTCGCGAAACGATCCCGATTGAAGACGCCCGGCGCTTCCTGATGGAAGCGGCCGTGCCGATCGATCGCCTCGAGCGCCTGCCGATCGACGAGGCCGCGGGTCGAGTCCTCGCCGCCCCGGTGAGCTCGACCATCGACGTGCCCCCGTTCGATCGTGCGGCGATGGATGGCTATGCCGTCATCGCGCAGGACACGTTCGCAGCCAGCCGGCACGATGCGAGAGTTCTCCGATCAGTCGAGACGATCTACACCGGCAGCGCGCCGTCGTGTCGAATCTCCACCGGCGAATGCGCCGAGATCGCAACCGGTGCTCCGCTTCCCGCGGGCGCCGACGCTGTGGTGATGGTCGAAGAAACGGAACGGATGGACGCCGGGGTTCGCGTTTTCACTCCGGTCTACCCAGGACAGCATGTCGGACGACGTGGAGGGGACATTGCCGCCGGACAACCGGTGCTCTACGGAGAAACCCGGTTGAACCCGGCACGCCTTGGCGCGCTGGCCGCCATCGGCGCCCTCGAAGTCGACGTCTACGACAAGCCGCGGGTCGCAATCCTGTCCACGGGCAACGAGATTATCGAGCCCGGACAGGCATTGGCGCCCGGCCAGATCTACGACATCAACCGCTACACACTGTCATCAATCATTCAGGCGCATGGAGGAACGATCGCAAGCTCGGCGACGGTTGCGGACACTCTTCCGGACCTGCTGCGAGCAATCGATTCGGCAGCATCAGCCGATCTGATCATCTTTTCCGGCGGCAGCTCGGTTGGCGAGCGCGATCTGATCGTCGATGCGCTGCAAGAGGCGGGCGAAGTGGTGTTTCACGGCATCGCCGTCAAGCCGGGAAAGCCCACCATCCTCGGAAAGGCAGACGGAAAGCCGGTCCTCGGCATGCCAGGCAATCCGACGTCATGCCTGTCAAACGCGTATGTGCTTCTCATCCCGATGCTGCGCAAGATGGCTCGACTGCCGGAGTACGCACCGAACACCGTGACGGTTCCGCTGTCGCGACGCGTCGTCTCGACCACGGGGCGCCATCAGATCTATACGGTTCGCCTGATCGACGGTCATGCGGTTCCCGCGTTCAAAGGGTCCAGCGACATCACGAGCATGGCGCACGCCGACGGCTACATCGAGATTGCGGCACAGACCGACATCGTCGAAGCGGGAGAGCTGGTGCAAGTCAAGTTGTTCTGATGGCCAGTCAATCGCCGCTCCGCCTGGCGCCTTTGTTCGAGCTTCGGAACCACAAGGGTGAGTTGCGCTCGATGGCGCAGTTTCTCGAGGGCGGGCCAGTGCTCCTCGCCTTCCATCGCGGCACCTGGTGACCAAACTGCCGCCGCCAGTTCGGTGAACTGGCACGACACGTCGACATCTATCGAAGCCGCGGCGTACGGCTGGTCGCAATCGTGGCGCAACGGGCTGACGCGGTGCGCCGCTACATAGAAGAGGTCGGCCTACCGTTCGAAATTCTGATCGATGAAACTCGCGACGTGGCCAAGCAGTACGGTGTGTGGCATGCCTGGGGACTCGACGCGTACAACATCGCCAGGCCTGCAGTGTTCCTCATCGATTCCAATCGCGAGATTCACTACTCTTTTATCGCGAGCCGGCAGAGTCAATATCCGCCGCCTCAGGATGTGACCAGGGCGATAGAAGAAATGCTGAACGCTCAATGAATGGGTGCGTTGGTGGGCTGGTGAATTGGTGAATTTGCATCGCGCGGCTACCGCCGCGCATTTACAGCACGCGCGGTAGCGCGTGCGAAGCTCAATTCACCAACCCGCCAATTCACCAATTACTTGAACCGCCTATTCACTTCGTCCCAATTGACGACGTTCCACCAGGCGGTGATGTAATCGGGCCGTCGGTTCTGATATTTCAGATAGTAGGCGTGCTCCCAGACATCGAGGCCGAGAATCGGCTTCTTTCCTTCCATCAGCGGGCTGTCCTGGTTCGCCGTACTCTCGATGACCAGCTTGCCGCCGACGTCGAGCAGCCACGCCCAGCCGCTGCCGAACCGTGTCGTCGCCGCTTTCGCGAACTGCTCCTTGAAACTGTCGAAGCTGCCAAATGACGACTTGATGGCGTCGCCCACGGCGCCCGTCGCCGGGCCTCCCTTGCCGGGACCCATCACCTGCCAGAACATCGTGTGGTTGATGTGACCGCCGCCGTTGTTGCGAACCGCAGTGCGGATTTCCTCCGGCACAGTGTTGATACCTTTGATCAAATCGTCCGGGCTCTTCTGCTGAAGGTTCGGTGCTTTCTCGAGCGCGGCATTCAGGTTGGTCACGTACGCCGCATGATGCTTGTCGTGATGAATCCGCATCGTCTGCTCGTCGATGTGCGGTTCGAGGGCGTTGTAGTCGTAAGGGAGCGGTGGGACTTCATGCGCCATTGCTGCTGTCTCCTTCCAAACAGCTGATTGTATATCAGTGGTTCGTACGGGATCCGCGATCCGGCCGCCGGCTTTTGGCCCTGGCTGCGGGACTGAACTGGGAACTGGAGACCGGAAACTGGAAACCAGCTCAGCTCTTGATCTCTAGCATCCGATCGAGCGCCAGCTTCGCGTCGCGCTTGATGTCGTCGGGGACGATGATCTGGTTGTGGATCTCGCCGTTGACGAGTCCTTCCATGATCCAGAGGAGGTGATTGGGCGACACGCGGAACATGGTCGAGCAGAGACAGCCGAACGGATCGAGCGTTTCAACGGTTCGGCCAGGCGCGACGTCATGCCTGAGACGATTGACGAGGTGCACTTCTGTTGCCACGGCCCAGACGGAACCTTCCGGGCTGTCCTTTACCGTATTGATGATGTATTCGGTTGAGCCGCTCTTGTCGGCGGCCTGCACGACATCGAAGGTGCACTCGGGATGCGCGACCACTTTGCCGTCTGGGTGCTTCTTCCGAAAGGCGTCGATCTGCGCGACGGTGAAGCGGGTGTGAACCGAACAGTGGCCCTTCCAGAGGATCAGCTTCGCCTTCTTCACCTGCTCAGGCTGCACCCCTCCCCACACTTCGTCCGGATCCCAGACGACCATCTCATCGAGCGGGACCCCCATTTTGAACGCAGTGTTGCGTCCGAGATGCTGATCGGGAAGCATCACCAGCTTTTCCCCGTGCTCCCAGGCCCACTTCATCACCGCCGCCGCATTGGTGGATGTGCAGACGATGCCACCGTGCCGGCCGACGAATGCTTTGATTGCGGCTGACGAATTGATGTAGGTGACCGGAATCACGCCGGCGCGGTTCTGCTCAACCGCATCGGTTCTGACTCCCATTTCGCCGAGCTCTCGCCAGCAGATGTCCAGCTGATCCGGCGCGGCCATGTCGGCCATCGAACAACCGGCGGCGAGATCGGGCAGAACGACCTTCTGGTGCGGCGCGCGGAGGATGTCGGCGCTCTCGGCCATGAAGTGCACGCCGCAGAACACGATGAACTCTGCCTTGCCCCGGCTGGCGGCGGCGCGAGAGAGCTTCAGCGAGTCGCCGATGTAATCGGCAAACTTGATCACCTCGTCGCGCTGATAGTGATGCCCAAGGATGACGACACGCTCGCCGAGCGTTTTCTTCGCCGCGGCAATCCGCTCATCCATCTCGTCGTCTGAAAGGCGCAGGTATCGCTCGGGGAGCGGTTGGCGCTCGCCGATACTCTCCTTCTCGACGTCGGTCAAAAGCTTGATGTCCATGTCAGCGTCCAGCTCCCCGATTTCGGCTCAGGGACTGGATACACTCATTGTACCAAGGCGGGGGCGTCATCGGGGGCTTCGGGGCCAGTTACGACGTTGTAAAGAGTGTCCCTTTCCACGGGATCCCGGCCCGCAAGCCGGATGAGGCGGCGAATCGCGTTCGTGGTCATGGCTTCGGGTGTCCGGGCGCCGGCCATGTGGTAGATCTTCTCCTCCTGGACTGTCCCGTCGAGGTCGTCCACGCCAAACCAGAGCGACACCTGCGCCACATCGACCCCGGTCGCAATCCAGAACGCCTTCACGTGCGGGATGTTGTCGAGCATCAAGCGCGACACGGCGTGCACGCGCAATGTGTCCGTCGCGGTTGGAGCCGGGAGCTTGCGCATCTGGTTGTTGTCGGGATGGAACGCCAGCGGTATGAACGCCTGAAAGCCTCCGCTGTCGTCCTGTAGCTCGCGCGCGCGAATCATGTGGTCCACTCGCTCTTCTTTCGTCTCGATGTGGCCGTAGAGCATCGTGACGTTGGTTCGCAGGCCGAGCCCGTGCGCCAGCTTGTGGATCGCCAGATACCGATCAGCGCCGCACTTGTCGTGACAGATCTTGCGCCGCACGCGCTCGGCAAAGATCTCGGCGCCGCCGCCGGGCAACGAATCGAGTCCAGCGTCCTGCAGTTGCCGTAGCACTTCCTCGTCGGTCATCCTGTAGAGATCGGCAAAGAACGCGATCTCGACGGCAGTGAAGCACTTGAGATGAATGCCCGGCCGGATCCTTTTGAATCCGCGCAGCATCTCCAGGTAGTACTCGAACGGCAGATCGGGATGAAGGCCATTGACGACGTGGATTTCCGTCAGCGGCTGGTGCGAGCGCTCCCGAAGTTTGTCCCACGCCTGCTCGAGCGACATCGTGTATGAGCCGGCATCTCCCGGACGGAGCCGCGCGAAGGAACAGAACAGGCAGCTCGCAACGCAGACGTTCGTCGCTTCGAGCCGGATGTTGAAGTTGTAGTAGGTAAGGGCACCGTGCCGTTTCTCCCGCTCGCGATTGGCGAGCCAGCCCACGGCCAGCAGATCCGGACAGTCGAACAGCCGGACGCCGTCGTCGAACGACAGCCGTTCGCCGGCGGCGAGCTTGTCCGCGATATCGCCGAGGCCGAGGCTACGGAGGCGTTGATGCATGGCGTGAATTTCTGATTTGTCGATTGCTGATTGAAGGCACTCCATCAATCAACCATCAGCAATCAAGCAATTCCCATCACCTGCACCCGAAGCGTACGCGAGCGAGGACCGTCGAGCTCGGCGACGAGGACGCGCTGCCACTGCCCGAGCACCAGCTCGCCGCCGCTGATCTGCAGCGTCAGGCTGTGGCCGAGCAACATCGCGCGCAGGTGCGCGTCCGCGTTCAGGCGATCGCAGTCCGAATGATCGGGATCGTTGTGCATCCAGTTGGCGTCGCGATCGACGATCGTTTCGAGCAGGCGCTTGATGTCCGCGTGCAGCGCCTTCTGCGATTCGTTCATGAACACCGAAAACGTCGTATGCAGCGACCAGAGACTGACGATGCCGTCGCGGACCGCGGCGGTTCGGACAATGGCGACGATGCGATCGGTGACGTCAGTCAGCTCGATGCGCTCTTCGGTCTGAATCGTCAGCGTGTCGCCGCGCACGACAAACCCGCCGCTGTTGCCAGCTGACGTCGCTGAAGAAACACCCGAGCTGTTCAAGGCGGAACTCTTGCTCATCGATACACTCCGAGGGGCTTCGCCCCTCGGGCTCCCCCGCACGCTCGCTCTCGGGGCCGCGAAAGACCCACTCCGCTCGCTGGCTCGCGTCGCTACGCTCGCTCGCGTCTCGTGATCCCACCGCTCGAACACTCGATCTTACCGCAACCCGAGCGGTGAGGGCGGGCCCCGGACCGCATGTTATACTCGCGAAACAACTGACGTCGAGCTGGTGAATCGCATCATCGGCTCTGCCCGGCGGTCACGCGAAGTGGGTGCAAGTCCCACGCGGTACCGCCACTGTAAGCGGAAAGCTGCATTCCTCAGCCGGGATTCACCGGCAGTCACTGTGCGAAAGCATGGGAAGGCGTGGAATGCGGCGCTGTTCTCCACGCCCCTCGGGAGACGAGATCCGCGAGCCAGGATACCTGACGCCGGGCCGTCCTTTTCCGCCTCCGCCCCAGGAGGCATCGGCGCGCGAACACGCCGAGAAGGAGTCCCGTGCGATATCGATCCTGTTGCATTTCTCTTTTCATCATCGCGTCCGCTCTGCTCGCCCGCTCCGTGTCCGCGGGGCCGATCAACGGTCGCGTCGTCGATCCCGACAAGAGATCCGTTCCGGCGGCGCGTGTGCTGCTGGTTGCGGGCGGCTCTTCCGTGCGTTCGACCACGACTGATGCGCGCGGCGAATTCTCGATGCTCGCACCCGACACCGGGCGATACGAGCTGCGAGTCGCCGTTGACGGCTTCCGTGCCGATCCGGTCAGCTACGAGGGCAGTCCCTCGTCCCGCGACGTCGGCTCGATCGCGCTGATGGTATCGGCCGTATCGGAAACGCTGGTCGTGTCGGCATCGCAGGTTGAGGTTCCGCAGTCGCAGGCTGCGTCGGTGGTGTCGGTGATTACCGGAACGGAGTTGCGCGATCGTCAGGTGACAACGGTCGCTGATGCGCTGCGGCAGGTTCCCGGGTTGACGGTTGCGCGCTCGGGGAGCATGGGCGCGCTGACCAGCATTTTCCCCCGCGGGGGAGAATCGGACTACACCCTCGTCTACCTCGACGGCATTCAGATGAACGCCTTCGGCGGCGGCTTTGATGTCGCGCATCTGTCGTCCAGCAACATCGACCGAATCGAAATCGCCCGGGGGTCGCAGAGCGCGCTCTACGGATCCAACGCGATTGGCGGCGTGGTCCGCATCGTGACCAAAAACGACGGTCCACCGGCGGCGGAGGCATCGATTGAGGGAGGAAGCTTCGGCACGCTGCGGATGATGACGTCGACTTCCGGTTCTCTGCACAACTGGTCGTGGAATGGCGGTTACGATCGTCTGGTCAGCGATGGATTCAACGGACAACACACCTCGACAGGAGAGGAAATTCAGAACGATCGGTACACACGCGACGAGGTCACCGGCGGCGGCGGGTGGCGCAACGCTGCCGGCGCGACGGTGCGCGGGGAATTTCGGTTTGGGCGAGATTCGCGGGGCTTCCCCGGCCCATTCGGCTCGAATCCAATCGGCGCGTTCAGCGGCGTCGATCTCGTATCCAGCGGCGACAGCCATCGGTGGGGACTGAGTCTCGGCGGATCGCTGCCATCGGGACAAAAGGTGCGGACCAGCGCCCAGGCAACGTGGATGCGAGACGACGGCGACTTCGTCGGTCAGTTTGGTCCGTCTGCGTCGGGATCTCGACGCGCCACGGCACGGTTCCAGACCGACATCGCCGCGAGACCTGGCCTGGACGTTTCTGCTGGTGCGGAATTCGAAGGCGAGCAAGCCACGAGCACCTACATCGTTGACGATCAGGGTGAGATGCCGATCGAGCGATCGATTCAGGGGTACTTTGGCGAGGCGCGCTGGAGCGCGGCGAGCCGACTCTATGCGACCGCGGGCGTGAGGCTCGAACACATTCAGCGTGACGCGATTTCCGCATTGAACGACCCAAACAGCCCTCGCCCTGCGATGGCGTCGGATTCCGTCGTGTCTTTCAATCCCAAGATCGCCGCCGCGTATTACCTCTCGACCGCGCACGGCGCCGAAACCAAGGTTCGCGGCGCTGCAGGCACCGGCATTCGTCCACCGGATGGGTTCGAGCTGGCGTTCACGAACAACCCGTCGCTGAAACCTGAACGCAGCCGCAGCTTCGAGGCCGGAATCGATCAGGGGTTTGGGTCCGGTCACGGCTTGCTGGAAGCGACCTGGTTCCACAACAGTTTCGACGATCTCATCGTTGCGGTTGGCTCGTTCGCCGAGTCCAGCCGATACCTCACCGACAACATCTCGAACGCGCGAGCCCAGGGACTGGAGCTTGCGACGACGGCTCGTGGGCGCGCCTCTGGACTGGACGTTCGCGGACGCGTCGGCTACACCTTTCTCGATAGCGAGATCCTCGCCGTCGATCACGCGGATGCGGCACCGTCTCCGTTCAAGGTAGGCGACCCGTTGCTCAATCGGCCGCGCCATCAGTGGTTCCTGGATGCGGGCGTCTCCAGATCGGCGGTCACTGCGTGGATTCGAGGCGGCGGGAGAGGTCGGGTTCTGGCGGTGGAACCATCGTATGGCAGCTTCGGCGGCCTGTTCGATGCCGCGGGATACAACGTCTGGTCAACCGGTGCGTCGTGGCAGGTGTCGCGCCAGCTCGAAGTGTTCGGGCGAATCGAAAACCTCTTCGATCGCGATTACGAAGAAGTGTTCGGGTTTCCCGCGCTGGGGCGTGGCGGGATGATAGGGATGCGGATTGCTGCAGGCCGCTGATCTTTTCTTCGCGTACGCCGGGCGGTCGCCGGTCTTGCGCGGTGTCTCGATGGAGCTACCCGACGGCGGCTTCGTCGGCATTCTCGGCCCCAACGGATCTGGAAAGACCACGCTCCTTCGCGCGCTGGCCGGCGTAGTCCGGCCGGCGCGCGGATACGTTCGACTCGACGACCAGGATCTGGCGTCGATCTCGCGACAGACACTTGCCCGCCGAATGGCGGTCGTCCCGCAGGAAACCCACCTCGCGTTCGACTACACGGTCCTCGAGGTGGTGATGATGGGACGCTATCCACATCTTGGGACCTTCGAGATTGAGGGGCCGGGGGATTTCGCCATGGCGCGCGAGGCGCTCGCGGCGACCGGAACGGCTGACCTCGAAGATCGCCCGTTCGACAGCCTCAGCGGCGGCGAAAAGCAGCGCGTGATCGTTGCCGCCGCTCTTGCGCAGATCGCTGCCGCCGAGGGTAACGGCATCCTGCTGCTCGACGAGCCGACCGTGGCGCTCGATCTGGCCTATCAACTCGAGCTGGGCACGCTGCTTCTCGAGCTTCAACGTCGCGTGCCGATCGCCATCGCCGTATCGACGCACGATCTCAACTTCGCGGCCGGCCTGTGCCGATCGCTGGTGCTGTTGAAGAACGGGAGCGTGCTGGCCGCAGGGCCGACCGACGGAGTGCTGACCGCCGCCAACATCCGAACGCTCTATGAGGTCGACGCCGAGGTCACGCGGCACCCCGCAACCGGCCGAATGGTCGTCGTGCCCATACGTCGTACATCTGCGGCAGGACCGGGATGAGGCCAACGCTCGCGCGACGGCTCGCCGGGACATTGCTCGGTTTCGGTCTGCTCGCCGCGGGCGCGGTCCTGCTGGCACCGCTGATTGGATCGACGCCCATCAGCCTGCGGCGCGCGTTCGATCGCTCGGTGCCATTCGCCCAGAATGTCGACGCGCAGATCTTCTTCATCGCGCGGCTGCCGAGAACGCTTGCCGGCGCGCTGGTGGGATCGATGCTCGCGTCGGCCGGCGTCGTGTTCCAGGGACTGCTGCGTAATCCGCTGGCCACACCGTTCACGCTCGGTGTGTCGGCGGGCGCCGCGCTTGGCGCGATGCTGGCGATCACGTTCAGCTGGTCGTTCGCCTGGGCGGGCGTCTCGGCAGCTGCCGCCGCAAGTTTCATCGGCTCACTCGCCGCCGTGGGTATCGTCTACGCGCTGGCACGCGCTCGACACCGCGGCTTGTCGACCAACGTCCTGCTGCTCGCCGGCGTCACGATGAATGCGTTCTTCTCGGCGCTGATTCTGTTCGTGCAGTACTTCGCGGATTTCTCGCAGACGTTTCGCATCCTGCGCTGGCTGATGGGCGATCTCGACATCAGCAGCTACCAGCCGATCCTGACGGCCCTTCCGCTCGTCGTCATCTCGCTGGCGGCGTTCGCGTGGCTGGCGCGTCCGCTCAACCTGCTGAGCCTTGGCGGGGAGAGCGCCAGCACGCGCGGGCTCAACGTGGTGGGCGCCCAGCGAGCCGCATTCCTGAGCGCGTCGGTGGCAACGGGCGCGGCGGTGTCGGTCGGCGGGCCGGTCGGGTTCGTCGGCATCGTCGTGCCCCATCTGGTTCGATTGATGGTGGGGCCCGATCACCGGCTGGTGCTACCGGCGTCGGCGCTCTTTGGTGCGGCGTTCCTCGTGGCGTGCGACGTGATCGCGCGGACCGTGATGGCGCCCGTCGAGCTGCCGGTGGGGGTGATCACGGCGCTCATCGGCGGGCCCTTCTTCCTGTGGTTGCTGGTGAGGAAGCGGTGAAGACAGTCGCGACGCTTATCGTGCTACTCGCTATTGGAGTCAGCGGAGTAGAGGGAGACCGAAGAGTTGTCTCTCACCATAGAGTTAACGGAGTTAGCAGGGTTGATTCTTTGTCCTCTGTTACCTCTGCTACCTCTGTGGTGAGGCTATCTCTGTTGCCTCAGTCGCCTGCGCTTCCTCTCAATGCGCCGAAGCGCATCATCTCCCTGATCCCCGCCGTGACCGAGATGCTTTTCGCCATCGGCGCGGGACCGCAGGTCGTCGCGGTCAGCAGCTTCGATCGTTACCCGCCGGAGGTCGCCAGGCTTCAGCGCGTCGGTGCCCTGCTCGACCCGGACGTGGAGCGCATCTTGTCGCTCCGACCGGACCTCGTGGTCGTTTACGCGAGCCAATCCGATCTCCGAACACAGCTCGACCGCGCGAAGATTCCCATCTATGTTTATCGCCACGCCGGCCTTGCCGACGTGACGATGACGCTACAGGAACTTGGCGAGCGCGTCGGCCAGGGAAAGGAAGCGGCCGAAGTCCGCGGACGGATTCAGTCGCGGATTGCCACGGTTCGCACGCGTGTTGCCGGTCAGGCCCGGCCGCGCACGCTGATCGTCTTCGATCGCGAGTCGCTGGCGCTTCGTGGGATCTACGCGAGCGGCGGTTACGGGTTCATCCACGACATGGTCGAAGCCGCAGGTGGAGAGGACGTGTTCGCCGACGTCAAACAAGAAGCCGTTCAGGCGACGACTGAACTGATCCTGGCGAGGCGGCCCGAGGTGATCCTCGAGCTGCGAGGCGATCCGGTTCCGGCAGACGTGCGCACGCGCGAGATCGCGGTGTGGCAGGCACTCCCCGCCGTTCCCGCCGTGCAGAACCACCGGATTTACTTCATCGACCAGCAGGCCACCGTCGTCCCCGGGCCGCGCGTCGGCGAGGCGGTCGAATTGATCGCGCGCGCCCTGCACCCGGAGGCGTTCAAATGACTCGCCGTTCGCAATTCGCGGGTCGCAATGCGCCATGAAGATTCTCGTCTCCTGGAGCAGTGGCAAGGACAGCGCGTGGATGCTGCATGTGATCCGCAGCGAAGGACTCGGCGAAGTCGGCGCGCTATTGACGACGGTCAACGAATCGGTGAATCGGGTCGCGATGCACGCGGTCAGAGCCGAGGTGCTTCAGGCACAGGCCGACGCGGCCGGGCTGCCGCTGTTGACCGTCCCTATTCCCCACCCTTGTCCGAACGACATCTACGAGACGCGCATGTCGGGCGCCATCGAGAAGGCAAGAGCAGCAGGATTCACGCATGTGGCGTTCGGCGACCTTTTCCTCGAAGACATTCGCCGTTACCGCGAGGAGCGGATGCAGAGTACCGGGATGATGCCGATCTTTCCGCTCTGGCTGCGGCCGACAGCCACACTCGCGCGCGAAATGCAGGATGGCGGGTTGGAGGCGTTCCTCAGCTGCGTCGATCCGCGGGTGCTGCCCGCGTCATTCGCCGGCCGGCGGTTCGACCGGGCGCTTCTGACCGATCTGCCGGCGAACGTGGATCCTTGCGGCGAACGAGGCGAGTTTCACACCTGCGCGGTCGCAGGGCCGATGTTCACCAAGCGCATCAGCGTGGAGCGAGGAATCGTTGTCGAACGCGACGGGTTCGTCTTCGCGGACCTGAGGCTGCAGGGGAAGGTCAATGGAGGCTGCGAAGAGATCGGAGAAGATTCACAGCGAAGAAACGAAGCAACGAAGGACGAACGAAGTTAATTGTTTTCAAAACCAAAAAGTGTCTTCTTCGTACGTCTCCGTTAGCTTCGTTCCTTCGTTGTGAATCTTCTCCGTTTGCTCCGCAACCTCCGTCAGCTCAGGCTGCGAATTCTACCGGGACGCGCTGCGGGATGAGACCGTGCTGGAACGCGTCGGCCATCAGGCGTTCTAGACCCTGGCGGCCGCGCTCGCCGTACGCCAGCGTCAGGTCGTTCACGTACATGCCCACGAAGCGATCGGTCTTTGCGCGATCCAGGCCGCGCCCAAACTGCAGGGCATACTCCACCGCGTCGGCCCGGTGCGAGAGCGCGTAAGCGATGCTGTCGTGCAGCATCTTCGACACCTGCGCGATCATCTCCGGGCCGAGATCGCGCCGGATGATGTTGCCGCCAAGCGGGAGCGGCAGCCCGCCGGTCCGCTCCGACCACCACTCGCCCAGGTCGACGATCTTCCGCAGTCCCTCGTCCTGATATGTCAGCTGGCCTTCGTGGATCAGGAGACCAGCATCCGCCTGCCCGTCGAGCACCGCCTGCTGAATCTGATCGAAGGGAACGATGACGTACTGAAAGTCTGGTTCGTACAAACGCAGCGTGAGATATGCCGTGGTCAGCGTCCCGGGGATGGCAATGCGACGTCCCTTGACCGCCTTGACCTGGGGTTCGTCGGGCTCCCTTGGCGTAATCACCGGCGCGACGACAATGGGACCGTACTTGTCTCCCATGCTCGCGCCGTGCGGAAGCAGCGCGTACTTGTCGACGAGATGCGCGTAGGCGTGGAACGAGACAGCAGTAACCTCGTACTTTCCTTCGAACGCGGCGCGGTTGAGCGTCTCGATGTCCGACAACACCTGATCGACGACGATGCCGCCAGTGTCGATGTTGCCGCTCGCCAACCCGTAGAACATGAACGCGTCGTCTGAATCGGGACTATGGGCGACGGTGATCTTTGTTGTCATGGCTTCCCGCTGCCAGCTGCCAGCTCCCCGCTGGAAACTGGAGGAATATTGAATTCGGGTCAGGCGCGGACGTTTTGAGCACGCAACGCCCGAACCACACCCGACACGCGCTCGATGGCGAAGTCGATGTCGGCGTCGGTGGTCGTACGGCCGAGTCCGAAGCGGATCGATGCGCCGGCGCGATCACCAATGGCGCCGATGGCTTGCAACACGTGTGACGGAGCCTGGCTGCCCGAGCTGCAGGCCGATCCGGTGGAGACCGCAAGATCGCCAAGCGCCATCAGCAGCGCCTCTCCTTCGATATCATCGAAACTGACGTGCAGGTTGTGCGGCAAACGTCGATCGCCAGACGGTCCGTTGAGTCGCACGCCATCGACATGCTGCTGCAGGCCGTCGAACAGCCGATCGCGCAGGGCCGACAGCCGCGCAGATTCCGATGCCATCTCCTGGCGGCACAGCTCGGCTGCCAGGCCGAGCCCGACGATGCCCGGAACGTTGAGCGTGCCAGACCTGAATCCATTCTCGTGCCCGCCGCCATCGATCTGGCATTGCAGTTCGAGCTTCGGTTTGCGGCGGCGCACGTAGAGCGCGCCGGCGCCCTTTGGTCCGTAGTACTTGTGCGCGGTCAGCGACAGCAGGTCGACGCCGCACGCGGCCACATCGATGGGAACTTTCCCCGCCGCCTGCGCAGCATCCGTGTGGAAGATCACGCCTCGCTCCTGAGCGATGGCGCCGATCTCGGCAAGCGGCTGCAGGACGCCGATTTCGTTGTTCGCGGCCATGATCGAGACGAGCACCGTGCGATCGGTAATTGACGCGCGCAACTCGTCGAGATTGATGAATCCGCAGGAGTCGACGGCCAGCCGCGTCACGCGGCAGCCTTCCTTCTCGAGCGTCTTGAACGAGTCGAGGACGGACTTGTGCTCGGTGGGCGCGGTGATGATGTGGTCGCCGCGATCGCGTCGCGCCCGGACGATTCCCTTGATCGCGAGATTGTTGGATTCGCTCGCGCCGCTGGTGAACACGATCTCGTTCGCGCTGGCGCCGATCAGCGCCGCGACCTGGCCGCGCGCCAGATCAACCGCCTTCTGCGCATCCCAGCCAAACGCATGCTGCTTGCTTGCGGCGTTGCCGAACTGCTCGGTGAAATACGGCAGCATCGCCTCGAGCACCCGCGGATCGACAGGGGTCGTGGCGTGAAAATCGAGATAGACAGGACGAGGCATGGTTACCGGCGCGAGCTGCGGGTGAACGCCATCGGTGCCGGAGGCTCTTCCGTTGGCGGCTCGGTCGAGACTTCCTGGAGCGAGCATGTTGCCAGCGCGGCGAGGATGCGATCCTTGATGCGCCACAGGGGATCGCGCACGCTGCATTTGGCGTACTGGCCGCAGTTTTCCGCATCGGTCGAGCACGCGGTCACGGTCAGCGGACCGTCAATCGCCTGGATGATGTCGGCGACGGAGATGGCGCTCGCGCCGCGGGACAGGCGGTACCCGCCGCGCGTGCCCTGGTGCGACGTCAGCAGGCCGCGTCGCGCCAGACGCTGCAGCACCTTCGCCATCAACTCGACGGGAATGTCGTATTGCTCCGCAATCTCGCGCGCGCTCGCCGATGCCAGATCGGTGCGGGTGGCGAGGTGCTTCATCGCCATCAGCGCGTAATCGGCTTTTTTCGACAGTCGGAGCATTGTTCACATCCTTCCGCCTGAACGCGGAAGCTACACGAGTTCGGATGACGAGTTCTTACCAGAGGCCCAGCTGCAGCTTCGCCGTCTCTGACATCCGATCCTTCGTCCACCCGGGTTCCCACACGACATCGACCTTTGCGTCGGTGACGCCGGCCACGCTGCGAACCTTGGATTCCACCTCATTCGGCAGCGACTGTGCCGCCGGACACCCTGGAGCCGTGAGCGTCATCGTCACCAGCGCAGCGCCGGCCGCGTCGACGGCGACCTCGTAAATCAGGCCCAGTTCCCAGATGTTGACTGGAATCTCCGGGTCGTAGACGGTCGAGATCGCGTCGACGATCGCCGGCTTCAGCGCAGCGGTCTTGTCCGCGTCAGCGACAAATTCGGTTCGCGTCGATTCCGGCACGGGCAGCGCGGCATCCGGGATCATGGGCAATGGCTTCATCTCATTCCGTTGAGGCGTACTCTTCGCGTTCCAGCGCAGCTTTGAGCGTGTGCCACGCCAGGCTCGCGCATTTCACGCGCACCGGGAATTCCCGCACGCCGGCAAGCACCGATAGCTTTCCAAGATCCTCAACCGGTTGATCCGGCGGAGTGGTCACGACGTGGTGGAAGCGCTCGAACAGCGCCCGCGCCTCGTGGACGGTCTGACCCTTGACGGCGTCGGTCATGAGCGACGCCGATGCCTTGGAGATCGCGCACCCCGACCCTTGAAAGGCGACGTCGGTGATGACATTGCCGTCAACCTGCACGTAAAGATTCAGCCGATCGCCGCAGAGAGGATTGTAGCCCTCGGCGTGATGGCTTGGCGAGGGGATCGTCCGGAAGTTCCTCGGCCGCTTGTTATGGTCGAGGATGACCTCCTGGTATAAATCGTTCAGATCGGACATGGTTTCATCGGTCTTTGGTTTTAGGTTTTCCGTTTTCGGTTTCGGTTTTCAGCTTTCGGTTCGCGGTACTCGGTTTGCGTCGAGAGCGCCATGAAACCGACAACTGAGAACCAAAAACTGGAAACCAAAAACTCAAAACCACAAACTAGAAAACGAACGCTAAAACGCCCTTACCCAAACACGCCTCGCACACGTTCGAGCGCGCGAACCAGCACGTCAATTTCTTCACGCGTGTTGTAAATGGCCAACGACGCGCGAATCGTCGCGGCGATGCCAAAGCGATCCATCACCGGCTGGGCGCAGTGCTGCCCCGTCCTGACCGCCACGCCTTCGTTGTCCAGAATCGTGCCGGCGTCGTGCGGGTGCACACCCTCGAGCAGAAACGAGAGCACGCCCGTCTTGTGCCTGGCCTCACCGACGATGCGCGTGCCGGGAATCGCGCGCACCCGTTCGGTCGCGTAGGCCAGCACGTCGTCCTCGTGGGCGAGAGCCGCCGCGCGATCGATGCCCATCAGGTAGTCGACCGCGGCGCCGAATCCTGCCACTCCGCCAATATTCGGCGTACCGGCTTCGAACTTGTACGGAACGACGTTGTAGCACGTCTTCTCGAACGTGACCGACGCGATCATGTCGCCGCCGCCCTGATAGGGTGGCATCGCTTCGAGCAGCGACGGCCGTCCATAGAGCACACCGACGCCGGTCGGCCCGAACATCTTGTGGCTCGAGAAGACATAGAAGTCGCAGTCGAGCGCCTGCACATCAACGCTGAAGTGCGGAATCGCCTGCGCCCCATCGATCAGAACCACCGCACCCCGCGCGTGCGCCTGGGTGATGATTTCAGCGACTGGATTGATCGTTCCGAGAGCATTCGACACGTGGCCGATCGCCACGATTCGCGTCCGCGGCGACAGCATCGATCGATACTGGTCGATATCGACTTCCCCAGCGTCGTTGATCGGAACCACTCGCAGGTGCGCGCCGGTCTGCTCGCAGACCAGCTGCCACGGGACGATATTCGAGTGATGCTCGAGCCAGGACAGCACGACATCGTCGCCTGGCCGCAGCACCGAGCGGCCGTAACTCTGCGCCACCAGATTGATGCCGTCGGTTGTCCCCTTCGTCAGAACGATCGACGTCGGATCCGGCGCGTTGATGAATGACGCCGCTTTCGCTCGCGCGCCTTCATACAATGCCGTCGCGCGCTCGCTCAGCAGGTGCGTCGCGCGATGGATGTTCGCGTTCGCGTGACGATAGTACTCGTCCATCGCATCGAGCACCGCCTGCGGTTTCTGACTCGTGTTGGCGCTGTCGAGATAGACGAGCGGCTTGCCGTGCACGCGTTCCGACAGAATCGGGAAGTCGCGCCGCACCTTCTGCACGTCGAACGCGGTGCGGGCGTCGGTCGTGGCGGAAGCAGCTGGAGGTGTCATGCCGCGTCGATCTCCGCGAGGTCCTTCGCCAGCTGCGCGTACAACTCACCCTCGAGCGCAAGCCGCAAGGGCTCGATCTTGACCCGATCGAGGATGTCGCCGGCAAAGGCGTGAATCAGCATGTCGCGCGCCTCGAAGTAGGTCAGGCCCCGCGCGCGCAGGTAGAAAATCGCATCCTCGTCCAGCTGGCCGATCGCCGCGCCGTGGGTGCACTTCACATCGTCGGCAAAGATCTCGAGCTGCGGCTTCGTGTTAATCGACGCGTCGTCGGACAAGAGCAGCGCGCGATTGGTCTGCTTGGCATCGGTCTTCTGCGCGTCCTGCCGGACCACGATCTTGCCGTTGAATACCGCCCGGGCCCTGCCGCCGAGGATCCCCTTGTAGATCTCGTGGCTCGGGCAATGCGGTTTCGCATGATCGATCGACGTGTGATTGTCGACCAGGCGATTGCCGTCGGCCAGATACAGGCCGTTGAGCGTGACCTCGCCGCCTTCGCCGTCGAGCACCGCAGTGACATCGTTGCGAACAATCTGGCCGCCCAGCGAGAACGAGTGCGAGGAGAAGTTCGCGCTCCGCCCGGCATGGACGTGCATGCTCGCCACGTGGAAGCCTGCGATACTTTCGTGCTGGACTTTGTAATGATCGACGACCGCTCCTTCGCCGACGAAGATCTCGGTGACGGCATTCGTGAAATACGATGCGCCCCGCGGCCCCGTGTAGGTTTCGATCACACGAGCCTGGCTGCGATCGCCAGCCACGATCAGCGCCCGCACGTTCGACATCGTCGGGTGCGAGGAGTCACCCTCAGTCGCGACGAACAACAGTTGAAGCGGGCGATCGAGGATCACTCCGTCCGGAATGTAAACGTAGGCGCCGTCGAAGGCGAGCGCGGTGTTGAGCGCCGTGAACGCCTTGCCGCCGAACTCCGCCAGCTGCCCCAGGTAACGTTGCACGACATCGGCCTGTTCGGTCACCGCCGTTGCCAGCGACCCGACACGCACACCGTGCCCGAGCCCGTCGAGGCGCGAAAGTTCCGGCGCAAACCGGCCATTCACCACGACGACGCGCGATGGAGCGGTGCTATAGAGGAATCCGGACAGCGTCTCCTCCGTCAGCTGGGTCCCGCTGCCGTTAGCCGGCGCAAACTCCGCGTTGGCGATCGGATTGACGTTGGTGAATCGCCATTCCTCGTCGCGCACCGTCGGGAATCCGAGCGCACTGAACCGCGCGGCGCCGCGATCGCGGAGATCCTGCAACCATCGCGGACCGCCCTGAGGGCGCGAGGTGAGCGCCGCCAACCACGGATGAAGCTTTTCCATGACCTGCGTCATCAGCGTTACGCCCCAACCGGCTGCGCGCCGGTTTCGATCCAGCCATAGCCCTTCTTCTCGAGCTCGAGCGCGAGTTCCTTGCCGCCCGATTTGACGATCCGCCCGCCGCTCAGCACGTGGACGAAGTCGGGGACGATATAGTCGAGCAATCGCTGGTAGTGCGTCACCACGATGATGGCGCGTTTCGGATCACGCATCGCGTTCACCCCGGCGGCCACCAGCTTCAGCGCGTCGATATCAAGGCCGGAGTCCGTCTCGTCGAGAATCGCCAGCCTCGGCTCGAGCAGCGCCATCTGGAAGATTTCGTTGCGCTTCTTTTCACCGCCCGAAAAGCCTTCGTTGACGGCCCGGCTGAGCATGCTCTGATCGATGTCGAGGAGCTTCGACTTCTCCTTGATCAGCTGCATGAATTCCATGGCGTCGAGCTCGGGAATGCCCTCGTGCTTCCGCTTGGCGTTGACCGCCGCCTTCAGGAAGTACGCGTTGTTCACGCCGGCGATCTCGACCGGGTACTGGAAGGCCATGAAGACGCCGTCGCGCGCACGTTCGTCCGGGTCCATGTCGAGGAGATCCTTGCCGTCGTACGTCACCTCGCCCGCGGTCACCTCGTATTCGGGGTGTCCAGCGAGCGCACGCGCCAGCGTGCTCTTGCCGGATCCGTTCGGGCCCATGATGGCGTGGACTTCACCCGGATTGACGTGCAGATCGATCCCCTTGAGGATCTGTTTGCCCTCGGCCTTGACCTGGAGATTTTTGATATTCAGCATGTTCAATTGTCTTCTTCTCACTTGATCAGGCGCCCTCCGCCTTGGCGACGGCGGACCCGCGACCTGCCAGGCCTCGTGCTTCGATTTCGCTCAGGACGACCCTGAGCCTGTCGAAAGGTCGCTTGTCGCTCGGCCCGCGGCTACACCCATTCGGGCGAAACTCGCTAACCGACGGAGCCCTCCAGGCTCACGCTCAGCAGCTTCTGTGCTTCAACGGCGAATTCCATCGGCAGCTCGCGGAACACTTCTTTGCAGAAGCCGCTCACGATCATGTTGACCGAGTCCTCGAGCGTCAGGCCGCGCTGGCGGCAATAGAAGATCTGGTCTTCGCCGATCTTCGACGTCGACGCTTCGTGCTCCACACGAGCCGACGTATTGCGGATTTCGAGATACGGGAACGTGTGGGCCCCGCATTTGTCACCGATCAGCAGCGAGTCGCACTGGGAATAGTTGCGCGCGTGCTTCGCGTTCTTGCCGATGCGCACCTGGCCGCGATACGTGTTCTGACCGTGGCCGGCCGAGATCCCTTTCGACACGATCGTGCTGCGCGTGTTTTTGCCAAGATGGATCATCTTGGTGCCGGTGTCGGCCTGCTGCCAGTTGTTCGTCGTCGCGACCGAGTAGAACTCGCCGATCGAGTTATCTCCCTGCAGAATGCAGCTTGGGTACTTCCACGTGATCGCCGAGCCGGTCTCGACCTGCGTCCAGGTGATCTTGGACCCGCGGCCCGCGCACATGCCGCGCTTGGTGACGAAGTTGTAGATGCCGCCCTTGCCGTCCTTGTCGCCGGGGTACCAGTTCTGAATCGTCGAGTACTTGATCGTCGCATCGTCGTGCGCGATCAGCTCGACGACGGCCGCGTGCAGCTGGTTCTCGTCGCGCATCGGCGCCGTACAGCCTTCCAGATAGCTGACGAACGAGCCCGCGTCGGCAATGATGAGCGTCCGTTCGAACTGACCCGTGTCCTTGGCGTTGATGCGGAAGTAGGTCGACAGCTCCATCGGACAGCGAACGCCCTTCGGGACATACACGAACGAGCCATCGCTGAAGACGGCCGAGTTCAGCGCCGCAAAGAAATTGTCAGTGTGCGGAACCACCGAACCCAGATACTTCTTCACCAAGTCCGGATGATGCTGGACCGCCTCCGAGAAGGACATGAAGATGATGCCCTTCTTGGCCAGCGTCTCCTTGAACGTCGTCGCGACCGAGACGCTGTCGAACACCGCGTCAACCGCGACGCCGGCCAACTGCAGCTGCTCCTCGATGGGAATGCCGAGCTTGTTGAACGTCGCCCGCACCTCAGGGTCAACTTCGTCCAGGCTATTGAGCACCTTCTTCTTCTTCGGCGCCGAGTAGTAGACGATGTCCTGATAGTTAATCGGGTCGAACTTGACGTTCTGCCAGGTCGGCTCCTTCATCGTGAGCCACAGCCGGTACGCCTTCAGCCGCCACTCGAGCAACCACTCGGGCTCGTTCTTCTTCTGCGAGATGAGCCTGACGACGTCTTCGTTGAGACCCTTGGGGATCGTCTCGCTCTCGACATCGGTGACAAAGCCGTACTTGTATTCGCGAGTTGCAAGTTCTTCGATGGTTTCGGTTGATGTGCTCATGTAACTTTGTCAGTTGCCAGTTTCCAGTTTCCAGTTCGTTGCTAGAGTTTCCGATTCTCTGGAAACTGGGAGGCTGGAAACCAGCAACTGATCCTCAGATACTAAAACTCGTTCCACACCCGCACGTTGATTTCGCATTCGGGTTGTTGAAGATGAACCCGCGACTGACCAGGGCGGTGTCGTAGTCGAGCGTCGTTCCCTGAATGAATTGATAGCTCTTCGGATCGACAAACACCTTCGATCCTTCGGCACCCTCGAAGACGTGATCGCCTTCTCGCGGCGCAGCCTCCCACGCGAAGGTGTAACTCAAACCCGAGCAGCCGCCGGCTTTGATCCCGATGCGCAGACCACCGTCGGGCAGGCCGTTTTTTGCGGTCATCTTTTTGATCAGCGCTGCGGCGTTTTCACTGATTTGAAGCATCTCGCGGGACCCAGGGTCGGATGGATTCCGGACCTACTTTGTCCGGCATATCTACGACCAGAACAGTCCTATTTTAGTCGCTGAAGGAACCGCGGTGCAAGCTCGAGCTCAACTGAAGTAAACCCTTGAGCTTTTTGGACCTTTCGCCTAAACTTCGTCCAACGTGGACATCTCGTCGATCGCCTCCTTCCTGGCAGGACTCGCCTCGGGCGTCCTGCTGGTATGGGTGTTCGCCCGGTCCAACCTCAGACGACGAGATGCTGACCTTGCCGCCCGCGAATCTGCGCTCGTCCGGACGCAACAGGAGCTGTCGGTAGCTCAACAAGATCGGGCCAGAATCGGCGCGGAGCTTTCGATCGAGCGCCGCGCGGCGACCGAACGGGAAACGATCCTTCGCGAGTCCTTCGCGGCGCTGTCGCAAGACGCCCTCGAACGGAACAACCGGACATTCCTCGACCTCGCCCAGACAAAGCTGGGGGAATTTCAGCAATCAGCCAAGGTCGATCTCGAAGGCCGGCACAACGCGATCGCCGAGTTGGTCCAGCCCCTCAAGGAATCGCTGGCTCGAGTGGATGGCAAGCTCCACGACGTCGAAAAGGAGCGCGTGGGATCGAGTGCCAGGCTCGACGAGCAGTTGCGAATCCTTGCTCACACGCATCAGTCGCTTCAGGTCGAAACCAACAAGCTCGTACGTGCGCTGCGCTCTCCCAACCAGCGTGGGCGGTGGGGTGAAGTCCAGCTCCGCAATGTGGTTGAGCGATCCGGGATGGTCGCCTATTGCGACTACGCCGAGAAGGAGTCGGTCTCGAGCGACGGGCGGCGCTTGACGCCAGATATGGTCGTGCGTCTTCCGAATGGCGCCTGCATCGTGATTGACTCAAAGGTGCCGATCGATGCCTATCTCAACGCCGCCGACAGCTCCGACGACACTGCGCGCGAGGCCCTGCTCAAAGAACACGCGCGGCAGGTGCGCGATCACATCAGGACGCTCGGGGCAAAGAGCTACTGGTCGCGTTTCTCCCCGACGCCGGAACTGGTCGTCATGTTCGTGCCCGGCGACCCGCTGCTGAGTACGGCTCTGCAAACCGATCCGTCACTCTTCGAGTTCGCCATCGATCAGCGCGTCATTCCTGCCTCACCGTTGACGCTGGTGGCACTCTTGCGCACGGTCGCAACCGCCTGGCAGCAACAGCGCCTGACCGAAAACGCGGAAGAGATCCAGGCGCTCGGCCGCGAGTTGTACGAACGGCTCACAACCATGGCGGACCACGTGGCACAGGTCGGAAGCGCGCTGAAGCGGGCGGGTGCCGCCTACGATGATTTCGTGGGATCGCTCGATGCGCGCGTCCTCGTGTCGGCGCGGCGTTTCCGCGAACTGGGAGTCAGCGCTCCACGCGATCTTCCCGACGCCGTGCCAGCGGTCCAACTCGAAATCCGAGAGCCGCGCGCCGCCGAGCTTCGCGTGCCGACGCAGGAATCGCTTCTGGTCGAAGCGGAAATCATCAAGCCGCCTTCGCTCGATGAATCGACCGCGGACTTCGGCGCGACCGTGGCGAACGGAGCGCGGCAAGGCTAGGCGAAGGAAGACGCGCTCGAGCGCAGCGAAACGAGCCACGCGACCGGCCCGCCGAGCCAAGGCGAAGGAAGACCCGCGCGAGCGCAGCGAAGCGAGCCCCGCGAACGGCCCGCCGACGCCAAGGCGAAGGAAGACGCGAGCGAGCGCAGCGAAGCGAGCCACGCGAACGGAGCGAGCCGGCGAAGCGGCTCGCGAGAGAGCGTGTGGGGAGTCCGAGGGGCGACGCCCCTCGGAGTGATTACTTGATGCTCGAGGTCAGCGTCACGCTGACCCTGACTTCGATTTCACCTGGCACAATCGGCGGAGTCCCGGCGTCGGCCACCATCGACTGACGTGCCATCATCATTGGGCGCGGTTCTGGCGTCATCATCCGATGTTCTTCAATCCGTACGACGCGGTCGACCTTCATCCCCGCGCCAGCCGCCGCCGCATCGGCCCGCCGGCGCGCGTCCGCGACGGCACTGCGTAGCGCCTCACGCTCCGGTGCCCCGCGGTCTTTCAGGTCGAATCTGACGCCGCTGACATTGGTTGCGCCTGAGGCAACCGCCACGTCAAGCACGTCGCCAGCACGACTGACGTCGTCGACCTTCACCTCAACGGAGTTCCTCGCAAGGTAGCCCCGAAGCGTTTGCTTTCCGTTGGCGTAGTCGAACTCCGGCTGCAGATCATACCCGCTCGTCCGAACCGCGTCGTCTGGAAGACCGAGCCCTTTCAGGCGATCGAGAACGGCCTTCATCGCGTCAGCGTTGGCTCGTTGCGCTTCCTTCGGCGATTTCGCACGCGACTCGGCAGCAATTGACACCCACACGCGATCCGGCGCAAGTTTCACGACCCCTTCACCGGTCGTCACGACGACAGGGCCTTCATTTTGAGCAGCTGCTGGTGATGGTGTCTGGAGCCCAAGCGCCAGGATGAACGGAAGGAGAATGGTGGTGAACATGGGAAGCCTCGGTGCTCGTTTCCAGTTTCCGGTTCCCAGTTTCCAGTTGCGTTCCTCGGATCCGGATCCCGGAGACGATCAAGCAGAACACACAATTCTGAACCCGATCCCGTACGAATACGTATCGGGCGGCACTTTGTGCCGATAGCTGCACGACAGCATGCGCGTATCTGACGCCAGCCAGCTGCCGCCGCGCACGACGCGCAGCGTTCCTTCGCGTGGTCCGGCCGGGTCGTGCAGCGGTGACGCGGAATAGTAGGAAGGGCCGTGCCAGTCAGAGACCCATTCCCACACATTTCCAGCCATGTCGAACAGGCCGTAGCCGTTCGGCGAATAGCTGCGGCACCGCGTCGTGCCCTGCGCCCGGCGTGATGATGACGCGTCACCCAGGAAGTTCGCCATGTCGCGATCGAGGCTATCTCCCCATGGGTACCGTTTTCCCTCGAGACCGCCCCGCGCCGCCTTTTCCCATTCGGCTTCAGTCGGCAGCCTGACAATTTTGCCGGTGGCGCCGGTCAGCCACGCGCAATACGCCGCCGCATCGTCCCAGCGGACCAGTGTCACCGGATGATCGAGACGATCACTGGGCGCCTCGGAATCGAGCCAGACGTAGGGCTGGCCGCTGGCCCGAAACGCGCGCTCGCGATCCGGTCCTCCTGCCGTCACCACCAGCGGCAACTCGTAAATGGCCGGCGCGCGGTGACCGGTCTCGCGCACGAAACGCTCGTACTCGAGCTGCGTCACCGGGTGCACGCCGATCAGGAAGTCAGCGAGTTGAACCCTGTGTGCAGGCCGCTCGTCTTCGTCGGCGTCATTCGATCCCATCACGAAGTCCCCCGACGGGATGAGCGCGAGTTCCGGCAGCAGGTCAACAGGCATGAACAGGAAGAGCCGATTGGCGCCCACAGGATAACGCAGCTGGCTTTCAATTGCCGGGGCACGCGATCCCAGAGTCAGCTACACTTTTCGCCGCGATGAAGTTCGAACCGTTTGCGCTGGAGCGATGGCAATCCATCTGGGAAAACCGCGTCGCGTGGAATCTCTCCGAAAGCGGCGTACATCCTCTTCGCGTCGAAGAGGTGGCGGTCACTGAAGCCGACCGGCAGGCGTTGCTCACACAGGAGCTGGGCTACACGCAAACGAACGGCACGCCCGAGCTGCGCGTGGCGATCGCGTCCATGTATCCGGGAGCAACCCCCGAACAGATTGAGGTCACCAACGGCGGGTCCGAAGCAAATTGCATCACCCTGTGGCACCTCGTCGAACCGGGAGACGAGGTCGTCATGATGACTCCCAACTACATGCAACTCGCCGGGCTCTCGCGGACCCTTGGTGCAACCGTCCGGCCGTGGCCGCTGAGGGAGGGGAAGACGCGATGGGCGCCCGATTTGGCCGCGCTCGAAGCGCTCGTCACACCACGAACGCGGGTGGTTCTCCTCTGCAATCCCAACAACCCGACCGGTGCCCGGATTACTCCTGGCGAGCTCGACGAGATCGCGGGCATTGCCGCGCGCGCGAACACGTGGATCCTGTCGGACGAGATCTACCGCGGTGCCGAACTGGACGGGGTTGAAACGGCAACGATGTGGGGACGGTACGAGCGAGTGGTGGTGACGGCGGGGTTGTCGAAAGCGTACGGCCTGCCAGGCTTGCGTCTCGGCTGGGTTGCCGGCCCACAGCTGCTCGTCGAGGCGCTGTGGGGTGTGCATGATTACACGTCAATCGCTCCCAACGCCGTCAGCGACCGCCTGGCGCGGATTGCGCTGTCGAAGCGACGCCTGCTGCTTGCGCGCACACGCGGCATCGTCGCGTCGAACTACGCTTTGGTTCGGAAGTGGATTGACAAACGCGCGCCCCGCATGTCGCACGTGCCTCCTGAAGCGGGCGCGATTCTGTTCGTGCGCTATCACCATCGCATCAATTCGACTGCGCTCGTCGAACGCCTGCGGATCGAAAAGAGCGTGCTGCTCGTCCCGGGCGATCACTTTGAGATGGACGGATACTTCCGAATCGGATTCGGCAATCACCCCGGACACGTCACCTCGGCGCTCGATCTGGTCGGCGAAGTCCTGGACGACATCGAGTGAGCGCGATGATTCGAGCCGACCTCGCACTCGTCGGGTTCGGCAACGTCGCTCAACGGTTCGTCGGCCTCCTCGAGGAGCGCCGCGAGCGACTGTCGTGCGAGGACGCGCTCGAGTGTCGCATCGTCGGCGCTGCGACGCGTCGAAGGGGCGCACTGTACGACCCGCACGGCCTCGACGCGGCGCGGCTGAGAGCAGCCTGGCCGTCAGCGTTGCCGGCAGCGAGCGGCGCCTATCAGATCATCGACCGCCTCCGTCGCTCGGATGCCGACTTGCGGGTCGTCATCGAGACGACGACGCTCGATATCGAGGCGGGACAGCCGGCGATCGATCACGTCCGGGCGGCCATCTCGGCTGGTTGCCACATCGTCACGGCCAACAAAGGACCGGTGGCCTTCGCCTACAGCGCGCTTCGTGACGAGGCGAAGGCGGCGGGGACCCAGTTCCTCTTCGAGGGCGCGGTCATGGACGGCGTCCCCATCTTCAATCTCGTTCGCGAAACGCTGCCCGCGGCAACGGTGTCGGGCTTTCGCGGGGTGATAAACAGCACCACCAATCACGTGCTCACGGCGCTGGAGCGCGGCGACGCATTCGACGCGGCGGTCGCGCGCATGCAGGCGGAGGGCATCGCCGAAGCCGATCCGTCGCTCGATCTCGAGGGCTGGGACGCAGCGGCCAAGACTGCCGCGCTGGCCAACGTCCTGCTCGGCGCGAATCTGACGCCGCATAGCGTGCGGCGAACAGGCATTCGGCCTGCCGATGGTGAGCGTGCGCGACAGGCTCGAAAAGAAGGACGGCGGCTGAAGCTTGTGGCGTCCGCGATCCGAACCGGAGTGGGCACGGTACAGGCGACGGTTGAACCTTGCGTCCTCGCCGGTTCTGATCTGCTCGCCTCGCTCGACGGCAAGGCAAATGCGCTGGTACTGCAAACCGACGTTCTCGGCGAGATCGCGATATGTCAGCTGGAGGGCAGCCTCACTCACACCGCGTACGCGCTCCTGAGCGATCTGATTACGCTTCGGAGGCGGCTAGTGCCTCTCGCAGTGCCGGCTCGTCGAATCCCTTGATCGCGCGGCCGTTGATGATTGTGACGGGCACGACCCGAAACCCCATCGACGTCAGCTCCTCGTACGCGCCCTCATCGTCTTCGACGTTCTTCACGGTGAATGTTTGCTGTTCGTGTGAAAGAAACTCCTTCACCCGGTCACAGCTCAGTCAAAACGATCCGGTGTATACGATGACCTCTGACGCCATCCTTCAATCTTATGCCGAGTAACGACGCACCGCTCTCCGACATCACCGTGCTGGACTTCACCCGCGTGCTGTCCGGTCCCTATTGCACCATGCTGCTCGCCGACATGGGCGCGAGGGTCATCAAGATCGAACAGCCCGGACGTGGTGATGACACGCGTGCGTGGGGGCCGCCCTTTGTCAACGGCGAGAGCTCCTACTTTCTGAGCATCAATCGAAACAAGGAGAGCCTGACGCTCGACCTCAAGTCTTCGGCGGCAGGGCCAATCATCGATGCACTGCTCGAGCGCGCTGATGTCCTGGTCGAGAATTTCCGTCCCGGAACAATGGAGCGGCTGGGATTGGCGTACGACACGCTCAGGGAAACGCACCCGCGCCTGGTCTACTGCTCGGTATCCGGATTCGGTCAGACCGGGCCGAGGAGTGCGGAACCCGGGTATGACGCGGTCATGCAGGGAGAGGCCGGCCTGATGAGCATCACGGGCGCGGCCGACGGGCCTCCCTACCGGCTCGGTGTGGCGATCGCCGATATCGTCAGCGGCATGTTTGCGGCGCAGGGTGTGGCCTTCGCCCTGCTGGCGCGCGGCCGCACGGGACGCGGGCAACGCGTGGACATCGGCATGCTGGATGCGACCGCCGCGCTGTTGACCTACCAGGCGGGGATCTACTTCGCGACCGGCACCACGCCGGAACGCATGGGCAACCGGCACCCGACGATCGTGCCATACGAGACGTTCGAAGCCTCGGATGGCGACTTCGTTGTCGCCGTGGGGAACGATGAACAATGGCGGCGCTTCTGCACGATTATCGAGGCGGATGCGCTCACCGGTGATGACCGCTTCGCGACCAATCGCGCGCGTGTCATGAACTACAACGAGTTGAGACCGTTGCTCGCGGAGCGGCTCCGACGGCGACCGCGAAACCATTGGGTCGCGGCCTTGAAGGCCGCCGGTGTTCCCTGCGGTTCCGTCCGTGCGGTGTCGGAAGTCCTCGAGGATCGTCAGCTCGATGCGAGACGCATGATCGAAACAGTCGATCACATTTCGGCAGGCGCGGTTCGCGTTCTCGGCGTTCCGGTGAAGTTGTCCGACACGCCGGGCTCGGTCCGCTCTGCTCCCCCGTCACTCGGACAACACACCGAACAGATTCTGCGGCAGGACTGTGGACTATCCGCAGCGCAGATCGAGGCGCTGCGAAGAGATGCAGTGATCTAGTCGGGATCCGGCATCCGGGACTGGCAACTGGCACTGGCAACTGCTGGAAGCTACCTCTCCAGCAACGCCGTGATCTCCTCGAGCAGAAACGCAAGCACATCTTCCTCGTTGAGATCGGCGAGTGCCTTGCCCTCACCAAGGACGCGCTCGGTGCTGGTCATCCGGCGTCCGCGGCCTCGCGATGTCCGGCCGAGGACCGCTGGCGGATCGGACGTATCGTCCAACGCAAGCTCGATGAACTCTTCCGGAGATCGATCCGACGCCAGCCTGATGGAAGCGACCGGCGTAAACACTTTGAAGGAATAATTCTCAGCCTTGAGCGCCCCGGCGAGCTGCTGAAACACGGGCGTGGCGCGCTGCTCGAGAAACAGCTGGTAATCGCGACCTGCCGTGTCCGTCCGGGCCCGGCGCTCTTCGGCTGCGCGACGGGCTTTCTCGATTGCCGCGCGGAGACGGCGGCGAACGTCAGAGACTTCCACCGCCATCAGGCCCGCTTCTCGACGCCCGACACGTCGATGCCATCGCGCTCGAGCGCCGACACCAGCGCTGCTCGATCGGGGGCGCTGGCGCAGGCGGTGGCGATGTCGACGATGCCGTCGCGGACAAGCGCGCCGAGGGCATCCACCATCGTGCCCATCCCGAGGTTCCGACCGCTCTCGATGGCGATCGGCAACTGCGAGATCGCGCCATCGAGAATGACTCGTCGGACGGCGGGGCTACTCAGGAGAACTTCGCGAGCGGCGATACGACCACCTGCAGCTTTGGGGACGAGAATCTGCGCGACCACCGCCCGCAGCGCCCCGGCCAGCGAGGCTCTGACCTGGGCGCGGCGATCGGCTGGAAACGCGTCGATCAGGCGCTCGACCGCGGCGGGCGCGGTCGTGGCCGATATTGATCCAAATACGAGCCGGCCCGCCCGCGCTGCATCGAGCGCCGCGACGAGCGCTTCAGGGGCACGCAAATCTTCGATGACGAGAACGTCAGGGCCCTCGCGAAGCGCGGCGCGCGCGGCCTTGGCGATCGCATCGCCGTCGCCACGAACCTCGCGCTGGCTGATGAACGACAGGCGTTTCTCGTGCACGCGGCGAATCTGCGATTCGATCGTGATGACGTGATCGTACCGCGTGTTGTTGATGACGTCGACGAAGGCGCCGAGCAGCGCCGACTTGCCGCTCGAGCGCGGACCGGACACCACGATCAAGCCATCCGCTTCTGCACAGAGCGCGCGCAGTTGCTCGCCAATGCTGACATCGTCGGCGACGACGGCTTCGCGCGAGGGCAGGTGGAAGATCAGCCCGGCGCCGGCATGATCGTGAAACGCGACGCAGCGCACGCGCCCGACGTCGGGCACCGTGCACGTCCACTCCGGCGTCGCATCGGCGACCAGCTCTCGTGGCGCAAACTGGAAGATGAAGCGTTCGACGTCCCCCGCCGCAACCGGGGCCTGCGTACCGACCAGCGCGATCTCGCCGGAGATTCGCATCATCGGCCGCGTATCGACAACCGCATACACCGTGGACGCGCCGTGTTCCGAGGCGGCGCGGAGCAATTCGACGAGCGACGCTTCCGTGGATGCCGCTGCAGCCGGCGCTGACGGTTGTGCGGGCTGAAGCTTCAACGACGGCCGGGCGATTGGCGTGACGACGGCCACCGGCGCCACATCGGCGACACGTAGCGGCTGATTCGAGGGAGGCGTGCGTGACTCCACCGCCGCGATCTCCGCGTCAGCTTCGGCGCTGAACACCGCCAATGCTGCCTCTCTGGCAGCCGCCTCCGCTTCCGCGATCCGCATGGCCTCGCGCTCGGCTCCCAAGGCTGCTTCGCGGGCTTCCTGCTCGGCTTCCAACCGGGCGAGCGCAGCTTCCCGGTCGGCGAGGCGGCGAGCCTCGGCAGCGAAGGAGGCTTCCCGCGCGACGCGCTCTCGCTCCGCGTCGGCGGCAAGCGCGGCCGCTCTCTCGTCGAGAATCCGCCGTGTTTCCGCCGCGAGCGTCGTCTCGCGCTCATTCAGCACTCGCTGCGACTCGGCCTCGAGTGCTGCCTGCTTCTCCGCCAGGGCGCGTTCGGCGTCGGCCGCAAGCGCAGCTTGCTTGTCGACCAGCGCACGTTGCGTTTCTGCCGCCAGCGCGGCTTCCTTCTCCGCGAGGACGCGCTGCGTTTCAGCGGCAAGCGCCGCTTCCTTCTCAGCCAGGGCGCGCTGGTGTTCTGCAGCAAGGGCGGCTTCTCGCTCGGCGAGCGCACGTTGTGTCTCGGCGGCAAGCGCTGCCTCTTTCTCGGCCAGCGCACGCTGCGTTTCGGCAGCGACGGTGGCTTCCTTCTCGGAAAGGGCACGCTCCGTGTCGGCCGCGAATGCGGCCTCTCTCTCGGCGAGGACGCGTTGGAGCTCGAGACCAACCGCGGTTGCCTGCGCGGACAGACGCCTGGCTTCAGCCGCGGCGCTCTCTTTCTCGGCCAACGCCCGCTGGATTTCCGCGGCGATCGCGTGCTCTTTCGCCGCCAGCCGCGCGGCTTCGGCCGTCAGCGCCTCTTCTTTTTGCGCCAGCGCACGCTGGATCGCCTCGACCTGCGCAGCCTCGTCCTCGGCGCGGCGACGCGCTTCGGCCGCCATCGCCGAAGCCTTCTCCGCCAGGCGCCTTTCCGTCTCAGCCAGCTCCGCTTGTTTGGCCGCGATGGTGCGCGCCGATTCAGCGGCGAGCGCGGCCTGCTTCTCCGCGAGCGTCCGTTCGGTTTCGCTCAGTGCCGACTGGCGCTCGGCAAACGTGCGCTCTGCTTCCGCCACGAGCGCCGCCTGCCTCTCGGCAAGCGCGCGTTCGGCAGCAGTCGCAAGTTCGCTCTCGCGCGCGGCAATCGCCGCGTGAGACTCCCGGATGAGCGCTGCTTCCTTTTCACGCAACGCCCGCTCCGCCTCATTCAACAGGGACTGACGCTCCGCGAGTGTCCGCTCCGCTTCGGCCACGAGCGCAGCCTGTTTGTCGGCAAGCGTCCGCTCCGCGTGTTGTGAGAGTTCCGTCACCTTCGCGGCCAGCGCACGTTCGGCCTCTGCCGTCACAGCAGCCTCGGCGGCCACGCGCGCCGCACGCGATTCGGCAGTGAACGCCTCGGCGCGCTCGGCGAGCATCGCCTCGGTCTGCCGGGCGATGGCCTCCGCCTTTGCCTCAGCCTGCGCCGCGGCTTCCTGCGCCACGCGCACGGCTTCGGTTTGTGCTCTCAGCGCCGACTCCTTCTCCGCCAGCACGGCCTCGAGATCGGCCTTCACCGCCGCCTCCCTGGCACGAAGTGCGCGCTGCAGATCCTCCCGAAGCGCGGCCTCCCGTTCCGCAACGATGGCGCTGGCTTCGGCGCGGAGTGCGGCTTCCTTCGCCGCCAGGGCGGCCTCCGTTTGCGCCGCGAGAGCCGCTTCCTTCTGCGCGACGGCAGCTTCCGCCTGCGCCGCAAGCGCCGCCTGCTTTTCGGCGAGCGATGCGGCGGCTTCAGACTCGAGTTCCGCGAGTCGCGCGGCGAGCGCCGAATCAGCCTCAGCGGCAAGCGCCGCCTCCCTCGCGGCCAGCGTTGCGGCGGCCTCGCGCTCGAAGACGGCGGCCCGATACTGCAGATCGACCTCAGGATCAGCGTCAGGCGTGGCCGACGTCACCGAAGCCGCGTCCTGCGCCTGAGACGGTGCGGATGCGGACGCCGTGGAGTCTGCATGAGCGACGGCGGAAACCGTCAGCGGGACGTCGTCAATCCCCTCAGTGACGGAGGAGTCCGTCGGCTCAGCGATCGCCTCATCGACATCGTCCGCTGCAACAACTTCAGCCGCAGGTGTCGGCCTCCACCGGCGAACTTCGACCCACACATCTTCCCCGCCGCGCGCGGCCGTGACGATGAACCGTCCGCCGGAGTCGCCCGGCACCTCGATCTCTTCTTCAATCGCTCCGAGATCGGCGAGCGTCCGGCGTTGATCGTCGGACAGCATCTGAGCCAGCATCGCCGTCATCGCATCACCGGTCAGCGGCCTGGATGAAAGCTCCACCTGCCCCCATGCCAGCGGCCCCCGGAGCGCGCTGACTGTCGCCGAGCTGAGCACCACGTATGGCTTTTCGCCAACGTGCATAACGAGAGCTTCGCCTTCGAGGCGGATGATGGCGTCGAGAAGAGAATCGAGAAGGGTCACGTGTCGCTAGTCTTTCGGCGGTCGCGCCATGACTCGATAGCCAACGAAACCGCGAAACAACTAGTGTCCCACGCCCGTCAACGGACGTCACTCTTCATCGAAGGTCACGAATCTCGCAGATTTCGAGTCTCAGTGATGCGCCGGGCTCCAACTGCACGGTGCCGATTTCAGAATGTCAGAAGGTGCATTTCCGGACGGCGCCATGGACGGAATTCAATCCGAGTAAATTTTGAGTTCTCAAAACTGTATAATCGGCCTGTCGAATGGCTCAATCGCAGACGGTTGAGAACTACCTCAAGGCAATTTTCCAAGCGCAAATCGTACTCGGCCAGCCCAACGCGCTGGTGCCGATGGGACAGCTTGCGACCGCTTTGCGGGTTGTACCCGGCACCGCGACGACGATGGTCAAGGCGTTGGCGGAATCCGGCCTCGCCCACTACGAGCCGTATGCGGGAGTGCGGCTGACAAGCGCCGGCGAGAAGCTCGCGGCGCTCGTCCTTCGCCGGCATCGCCTGATCGAGTTGTTCCTGGTAAAGGTCATGGGGATGAGTTGGTCGGAGGTCCATGACGAAGCAGAGAATCTCGAGCATGCCGTCTCCGATCGATTGATTGAGTTGATCGATGACATGCTCGGCCGTCCCGAGGTCGACCCTCACGGCGATCCGATTCCTGACTCCAATGGAACGCTTCCCGTCCAGCAGTACGACACGCTGCTCACCTGCACGATTGGAATGCCGGTCACGATTGCGCGAGTCAGCGATCAGGATCCTGCCTTTCTCCAGTTCGCAGAAACACACGGGTTGTGTCCAGGCGATGTCGTGCAGGTCGACGAGCGGAGCGAGGAAGGAGATAGCGTGCACCTTCGCGGCCGCGACGATCGGCAGATGACCATCGGTGCCCGTGCCGCGTCAAAAGTACTGGTTCACGTAGTGCGAGTGCTGGTCGTATTTCTGCTCTCGTCATCAGCTCTCTTTGCGCAGGCAGCTTCGGCTGCTTCAGAGCCGTTTCAAATCACCGACAACTCGTTCCTGGTTGAAGAAGCCTTCAATCAGGAGACCGGCATCTTTCAGAACATCTTCGGCGTAAGCCGGCTTCAGGGTGTGTGGGCAGAAACCTTCACCCAGGAGTGGCCGGTCCGCTCCGAGATGCACCAGCTGTCGTACACGGCCACGTTCGTAAGCAACGACGGCAACCACGGCTTCGGCGATACGCTGCTGAACTACAGATATCAGGTGTTGAAGGAAGGGCCTGGCAAACCCGCATTCTCGCCGCGGGTCAGTGCGATCCTTCCGACAGGAAGCTCCGACAAGGGACTTGGAAACGGATCGTTCGGCCTGCAAGTCAATCTGCCCTTCAGCAAGCAGACGGGTGACTGGTACTGGCACTGGAACGCCGGGCTGACCTGGATCGATCGAGCAAAAGCGACGTTTCAACGCGGCGACCTCGTCATCAAGCGGGAACACTGGCTGGCGTCGCCGTTACTCGCGGGGAGCGGCATTTATCGGCTGCGCCCGATGTTCAACCTGATGCTGGAGTCGCTCGTTACCTTTGACCAGTTTCTGGAAGAGGACGGATCCAGTCGCACCACCACGTTCACGTTGTCGCCAGGCTTTCGCGGCGGCTGGGATATTGGCGAGAAGCAGGTCGTTGTCGGAGCCGCCGCTCCGATCTCGTGGTCGGACCATACGTCAGCGGGTGTGTACCTGTATTTCTCGTACGAGCTGCCGTTTAAAAAGAACTAAATCAGAACCCGGGCTCGACTCACTCTCCGTCATACGTCGCAAACGAAGTGGGCGTCTCCCACACGCGCACGTTCACGATGTCGATGCCGAGTTCTCTGCCTTTATCGAAGATGAGCCGGGCGATTCGTTCAACCGTCGGATTGCTTTCGAGGAGATACATCGGTTCGCCAAGCTCGCGCAGCGGCTTCACGAGCGGATCGTCCTGTCTCAGGATCATCTTGTGGTCCAGCTCACGATCGATCCATCCCTTGACGACACGCTTGATGTCTGAAAAATCCGCGACCATGTTGCGGCTGTCGAGGCGATCAGTGCGCACTTCGACTTCCACGACGGCGTTGTGGCCGTGCGGGTGCTTGCAGACGCCATCGTAGTCGAGCAACCGATGGCCGTAGCAGAAGTCGATACGTTTGGTGACGAGGTACATCTTGAATCCTTCGTGTTGACAACGAATACTGATCTCGAATCACGAATCGTGAATCCGCGATCCATGAACCCCTGAGCCGATCATCGCCAGCCGCCAGCCGCCAGCCGCCAGAGACGATTATGAATCACCCCGCCGACGAAGCTGTAGCCGTTCTCTTCTCCGCCGGGCTCGACAGCGCGGTGCTGCTGGCTCACGCGGCATCGACGTCGCCGCACGGCCGCATCCAGCCGATCTACGTCAGCGCCGGGCTGGCGTGGGAGGCCGAAGAGATGGCCATGGCGCGGCGTTTCCTCTCAGCCCAGACGTTCAGTTCCCGACTGGTGCCGCTCGTAACGCTGACCGTTGACATGCGCGACGTGTATCCGGCGACCCATTGGGCGATCCGGGGTGAACCTCCCGCCTACGACACGCCGGACGAAGACGTCTACCTCGAGGGTCGCAACATCGTGCTGCTATCGAAGTCATCAGTGTTCATGGCCCGTGCGCGAATTCCGCGCGTCTTGATTGGTCCGCTGGCGGGCAATCCGTTTCCGGATGCGACGGCCGACTTCTTCGGCGCGATGGCGCGAGCGCTATCGATCGGCCTCGCGGCTCCGATCGCGATCGACGCACCGTTTGTCTCGATGACCAAGGCCGATGTCATCCGGCTTGGTCGGTCATTGGGGGTGCCTGTCGCGTTGACGCTGTCGTGCATGCAGCCGAGTCACGGACGACATTGCGGCCGGTGCAGCAAGTGCCGTGAACGGATCGACGCGTTTGAAGAAGCGGGAGTGAAAGATTCGGCAGAGTACGTGCAGGCCGGATCCCGGTAAGCGATCTGCGCGATCTAGAGCGTGCGAAGACGAATCGAGCCGTCGCCGGTTCTGATTCGAAGGCGTCGTCCACCTTCGCCGAGGCGGCCGCGAACGGTGCGCCGGTTGACTTCACCCGCCTGTCCGGCGCTGATGCTCAGATCGTTGCGAATCGTTCCATCTCCGGTGTGAGCATCGAGTTCCGCGGCGAAGTCTGATGGGAGGTACACGAGCACGCCGCCATCGCCCGTGGAAATTTCCCAGTCATCGGTCATTTCGGTGCCAGTGAGCGCGCGATAAACAATCGACCCATCGCCGGTGTGAAGCCGCAGGCTGGACACCTTCCCCGACACATTGACGCTCCCATCGCCGCTATCGACGAGCAACCGCCCCTCGACCTCGTCGGCGGTGACCGCACCATCGCCGGTGTTGAACGACAGCTCGCCAGCGGTGTCGGTCGCGCGAATGTTTCCATCGCCTGTATGCAGGTCGATTCGACCGCTCACGTGCTCGACGTCTATGGCCCCGTCGCCGCTCCGCGCATTGACATCGCTCCGCCTGGGCAGACGGACGATCAGGCGCGCCGTTGGCGAGGACCGCATCCCGGACACACGAAACGGCGTGTGCGGCTTCAGCACTTCCACGGTGACCGTCTCGGCGTCCTGCGACGACTTGATCTCGAGCTCGTTGACCGATTCGCGCGTCGGTCCGCGCTTCTCAATCTCGACGAGAACCTCTGACTTGTCCCACGATTGAATTTGAATGTTTCCGTCGAACGTTGCCACGCGAACGGTGGGGACCCCTGTGACCGTGAATCGTCGCTCTTCCCGGACGATTTCACTCTGCGAGTCGAGCGTCGCGATGCAGCCCTGGCAGAGGGTGCAGGTGAAGACAACGGTGCCAGCCAGGGCCAATCGGCTCATTACGAGATATAGACGGAAAAGGGAGAGGCGAGGTTCGGCGGCGTTTAGTTGCTCCCGGTCGCGCCGGTGGCGTCGTTCAGCTGCCAGTGAACCTTTCGCCCTTCGAGCGGCAGTGGTCCTGCGCCCTGGGCTCGGAAAACGGTTCGATCGGCTTCCCGCAGAAGCGATCGTAACCGCGGTTCGTCAGGTGCCCAGAACACAATCACGCCTGCCCCTTCGGCGGGAGGAAACTGACGATCGTCGATATAGTCGCGATCGAGGGTCACGATCGTGCGGCCGAGCTGCCGCGCGAGCCGATAGTGCTCGATGTCACGCGCGCGGCGAAGTTCTTCGTGCTCGAGCACGAACAGCACATCCCAATGCAACCGTTGCCGCATGAATGCGACGATGCCCGTGGGAATGTTGGCGTCGGCGTAGATCCGCGGCTCCTGAGAGACCTGCGCGAGATGCGGACTGAGCTCGCTCGATAGAGTTCCCATGTATCGGATCGTGCGCCTGAAGGCAGAAGCTACAGGTTACTGGTTCGTTCAGCGATGCCGATCGATCTCTGCCGGCTCGGCGTCTATCTTCGCCGAGTCTTCTTTCCGGGCCGCCTTGGCCTGCCGCAGCAAATCGGCGACCAGCGCGTCACGCTTGTGTACGAGCTCCTTCCGAGTGCGACGCCCGTTTTGCGAGCCGACGGCGTATTCGCAGAACAGCGGAAACGCGATCGTCGAGTCGCAATACGCAACCACCGTGTCGGGCAACACGCCGGGATTCACCTTGCCCCAGCTGACCGCCTCGGCCGGCGTCGCCCCCGACAGTCCGCCCCAGACGACCTGGTCGGTCGTGATCTGAATGAAGTAGTCGTTGCCCCCTTTTGGAATCCCGTACACCTCCCAAAGGGTTGGCTGCCCTTGCAGGTAGAAGTTCTTCGGCGATCCGCCGCCGAGGATCACGCAGCCGTTCTTCTTGCCGGCGAGAATGATGGCGCAAATCTCGTTGACGTCGCGGTTCGGATTGATCATCAGCGTCGACCCGTTCATCAGCTCGTGATAAGCAATATTCATCCCGATCGAGCTATCGCCGGGCGACGACGTGTAGATGGGGACGCCACTCTTCGCGGCGCAGGCGACGACCGAGTGCTCCTCGCACCCCGGGTACCGGTCGAGCAAATCAAGCCCCAGGCGGTAGTGCAGGTCGGCGGTCGCAATCGGCCCGGACAGACCCGACCGCACGAGAAAGTCACGGATGTAGGCGTCCGTCTCGAGCAAGACGGTGGCAGGAAAGAGCACGTCGTAGATCCGGATGATTCCCTGCTCGTACAACTCCACATCGTCGAGGAAGGGCGAGCCGCGGTGCAGCGAGAAGTTCAGCGCGTAGTGGAGGTCGTGATAAAGATTCGCGCCGGTGCTGATGAGGAAATCCACCAGGCCGCGCTCGATCAGTTCGATCGCGCAACCGCCGAGGCCGGCGGGCGTCAGCGCCCCGGCAACCGTCAGGCCGATTGTCGTGTCGTGCTCGGGGGCCAGCATCTTGTCGGCGAAAATGTGACAGGCCTCCGACAGGCGGCCGGCGTTGAACGCTTGAAACCCGCCGTCGATGAGCTGGCGGATTTCCGCGCTGCCGCGCGGCCGATAGTAGCGAATCTCTTTTCCGGTAAGGTAATGCTTGCTGTGGCCCGGAGACCCGGGTGCTCGGTGGGGCACTGACGAACCTCCGCAAAACCTACGGGTTCGACAAGTTTCGCGCGGTTCAACTGGGTTGCACAAGGTTCGTTCCGCGAACCTCGAACGAACCCGGCAGAACCTCGTGGAACCCGTAGAACCTCGTAGAACCTGATTCCTACGATAGCATCAGTGTAGTGGGGGAACGACGGGAAATCCCTTGACAGCCGGGATGTTCCGGGCGAATGTACGTTGCCCCCCGCACCGTTTTCGAGTCGACGATGAATGAGCTCAGTTCGGGTCCCGGTTTTCTGCCGTGGATCGCGCTGGTACTCGTCTTGGCAGGCGCCCTTGTCGCCTTTTTCTGGTTCAAGGGACGTCCGTTGCCAGGCCCACATGTCTTCCGGGCGAGCCGGTTGAGCCGCGGCAACCTGTGGTTTCCCACTCAGGTGTCAGTCACGCCCACGAGTGTCGTCCACTTCACGCCGCAGCTTTTCGGCGGTCGGGAACAGTCGATGCATCTGGCCCATGTCGCATCCGTGCTGATCGACCGAAACTTATTCTTTGCGGACGTCATGATTGAGAGTTCGGGCGGCGCGAGCCCGGTCCGCTGCCACGGCCACCGGAAAGCGGATGCCGTGGAGATGAAGCGGCTGATCGAGCAGTTTCAGTCCGAGTACTACCGCGCCAACAGGGGCGCACCGGCCGCGGCGGCCGGGGATCGTCGGTCATGAGCGATATGGAGAACGTGTCGGTGTCCCGCCGCGTGGATCCGGCGGAAATCGAGGCCCGGTTCCACGCCCTGGTGCAGTCCCCTCTCCGCGCGGGACTGCTGCGGTTCCTGTGTGCCCGCCCCGACGAATCGTTCGAAGTTGAATCGCTGATGCAGACGTTTGGGCGGATGCGCCTCGACGTCGAAAACTGCATGCGCGAGCTCGTGACGTTCGGCGTTGCCGGCAAGATCCCCGGCAGCGGCACGCCGCGATACGCCTTCCAGCAACCGCAGGGCGATACGGTGCGCGATCTGCTCGACGAGTTCCTCGAGCGCCGGGCGACCGTGAGCCACGAGGATCGCTCGCCCGCGGTCCAGCGATTCCGCGAAATGATCGGACGCGACGAAAAGATGCTCGTCGTGTTCGAATGGATCCGGACCGCCGCCAAGTCTGACATCTCGGTGCTGATCCTTGGCCCGACGGGATCAGGCAAAGAGGTCGTCGCGCGGATGATTCACGAGTTGAGCCGCCGCGGGACGAACAAGTTCCAGGGTGTGAACTGCGCGGCGCTTCCCGATACGCTGTTCGAATCGGAGTTGTTTGGCTACGAGAAGGGCGCGTTCACCGGCGCGCACGATCGCAAGCCGGGGCGACTCGAGATGGCCAACAACGGCACGCTGTTTCTCGACGAGATCGGCGATCTGGCACTGGTCGGGCAGGCCAAGCTGTTGCGCGCACTCGAAGAGCGGCGCTTTGAACGTCTCGGCGGCAATGAACCGATTGAAGTGAACTTCCGCCTGATCTCGGCGACCAATCGACCACTAGATCAATTCGTCCGGGATTCGCGATTCCGCGAGGATCTGTACTATCGCGTCAACGCCTTCTCGATTCGCCTGCCCTCGCTCCGCGAGCGCGCCAGCGACATCCCCGTCCTCGCCCAGCGTTTCCTGGCGCGCTACTGTGCGGCCAACGGTCTCCCGCTCGACGGCAAGACATTTTCCAAGGAGTCCATGGATCTGCTGATGCAGTATCACTGGCCCGGGAACATCCGGGAACTCGAGAGCACGGTCGCCCGAGCCGCACTGTCCTCGCCTGGACGCGCGATTCGCGGCAGCGATGTCGAGTTCCTGCACGCGGTTGAGGCTCCGCCGGACGCATCACGCCAGAGATTACCGTCGCTGGCCGACGCCGAGCGCGCCCACATCGTCCGGGTCCTGGAGGCGGTCAACTGGAACAAGAAACAGGCGGCGAGCGTGTTGGAAATCAGTCGCGGCACCCTCTACCGCAAGATCATGGAGTACGGCCTGGAAGGCGACCAGCGACCCGCCAAGACCGCCGCTCGCAGTGACGCAAACTGAAACGTTTCGTGGCCGATGGGGTTCTAGAAACCAAGGTATCGATCACGACTTTGTATTCGCCGTTACGAAACCGTCGCGTCGATCACGCTTCTGGGCGGTCCGTACCCTATCAATACGCTTCGGCGGCGTCGCGTAAGTACTAGATGGGGAAGTAGAATGCTCTGTCACTGAAACATGCACGGTTTCAGGCAGTAAGTTTGCACCGGCGGGACGCGTTCGCTCTCTTTTCACCCCGGGCCCTTCGAATGTTCAAGCGTTCCCTCGTTTTCATCGCGATGCTGGTCCTGGCCGGGGTGCCAGCGGTTGCCCATGCCGACCCGGCCAGCGGGAAGCTTGACTCGGCGCTGCGGGCACGCGCGCAGAGCGGGCGGGGCACGTCACGCGTCATCATCGAGACCAGCGACGTCACCGCAACCGATCGGGTAATTCGGTCACTCAAAGGGACGCCGGGCCGCCGCCTCGGCTTGCTCCGAAGCCAGGTCGCCGTCGTTCCGAACGGGGCGCTGGAGGCGCTCGCCGGCCGCCCCGGCGTGAGCTCGATCCGTCTGGACCGCCCGGTTCAGGGAACGATGGAGCGGACCGCCGCGACCATTGGGACGAAGTGGGTCCGCGAGAATCTCGGGTTCGACGGCGCGGGCGTTGGCATCGCGGTCATCGATTCGGGCGTAACCTCCTGGCACGACGATCTCGGCAGCGATCGCGTTATCCATTTCGCGGACTTCGTCAATTTTCAGCGGCAAGCGTACGACGACTACGGGCACGGGACCCACGTTGCCGGAATCCTGGCCGGCAGCGGATACGACTCGAACGGCGCGCGCCGGGGAATTGCGCCCGCCGCGAACCTCGTCGTGCTCAAGGTCCTTGACGGCGAGGGCTTCGGCTACATCAGCAACGTGATCGCGGCGCTCGACTACGCGGTCGAGCATCGTGCGCAGTACAACATCCGCGTCATCAACCTGTCAGTCGCCGCCGGCGTGTATGAGTCGTACACGACCGATCCGTTGACGCTTGCCGCCAAGCGTGCCGTCGACGCGGGCGTCGTTGTCGTCACGGCGGCGGGAAACCTCGGACGCAACACGCAAGGGCAGCCGCAGTACGGCGGCATCACCGCGCCGGGCAACGCGCCATGGGTGCTGACGGTCGGGGCGTCCAGTCACAACGGCACGGTCAGCCGGGCGGATGATTCTGTCGCTTCCTTCAGCTCGAGAGGACCAAGCGTCATCGACTCCAGCGCGAAACCAGATGTCGTCGCGCCGGGCGTCGGTATCGAATCGCTGGCGGATCCGGCGAGCTTTCTCTTTGCCACGCACCCGACCGCACGACTGTGGGGGACTCTCGACACCGCGACGCAGCCGTACCTCAGCCTGACCGGGACCAGCATGGCGGCGCCCGTTGTCGCCGGCACCGTCGCGCTGATGATCCAGGCCAATCCATCGCTGACGCCGAATCTCGTGAAGGCTATCCTCCATTACACCGCGGAGCACAAGGCACACTACAACGAGATGACGCAAGGCGCCGGCTTCCTCAACGCGCGCGGAGCGGTGCAAGTGGCGAGATCGCTCGCCGCCGCAGCGAGCACGGGCGGTGACGCGCCCGCGCCCGCGATTTCCGATCCGACGCCGTGGAACAAACATATCAACTGGGGAAACCATCGCATCGGCGGCGGCGTTCTCCGGCCGGACGCGAACGCGTGGCGGCTCGACGTCACCTGGGGTGCATCGAGCACTTCGGACGGGAAGTCGGTTGTGTGGGGAACGGTTTGCAAACGCGCCGATGACTGCGGCAACGTCATCCGCGGCTCGATCGACGACGAAGACAATATCGTCTGGGGCACGAGCTGCGCTGACGCTCAATGCAGCGACGTGGTCTGGGGACCCAGCACCGAGGACAACAT
>JBKPNQ010000121.1:0-40229 GCA_046732715.1 Acidobacteriota bacterium
GTCTTGCCTCGCCGTCGCACCCGTCGATCTGACGCCGGTCGCGTGGCTCGCTTCGCGGCGCTCGCTGGCGTCCCACTTTGCGCCGCCTTGCTCGTGGTCGCCGCGATGGCGCTTGTCGGTGCCCAACAACGCTCCGTTGCTCGACAAGGGCAGGCTGTGCCCATTCCTGCCGACGCGTCCATTCTTCTTTATCATCGCTTCGGTCCGGTCGTGCATGACGAGATGACCGTGAGGACGGCAACGTTCCGCGCGCAGCTCGACTACCTGAAACAACACGGATATCCGATTGTCCCTCTCCGGACGGTCGTCTCGCATCTGCTGGGGAAAGGGCCGGCGCCTCCGCCACGCGCGGTCGTCATCACCGTCGACGACGGTCATGCCTCGGTCATCACCGAGATGCTGCCGTTGGTCACCGAGTACCGCATTCCCATCACTCTCTTCATTTATCCCTCGGCCATTTCGAACGCATCGTATGCGATGAAGTGGGATCAGCTCGCCATGCTCCAGCGCACCGGTCTCTTCGATATTCAGTCACACACCTACTGGCACCCGAATTTCAAGACCGAGAAACGGCGACTGTCCGCGGATGCATTTCAATCTTTTGTGACGATGCAGTTGGCGAAGCCGCGCAAGGTGTTGAAAGACAAGCTTGGTGTGGATGCCGACCTGCTCGCATGGCCGTTCGGCATTTACGATGACGAGCTGATCGCGAAGGCGCGCGAGGCGGGATACGTGTCGGCATTCACGCTCGATCGCCGCCCGGTCACGTCGCGGGAACGGATCATGGCATTACCCCGTTACCTCGTGCTCGACAGCGATTCAGGTGCTCGCTTCGCGTCGATGCTGCCGCGGCAGTAGGAACGGTCGGTCGATCAGTCACGCCGTCGTGTTCGCGCTCCACGCCGCTTTGATTGCCCGGATCAATCCGTCGCCCATCGCCGGTTTGTAAAAGAAGTCTGATGCGCCGGCCGTCCGGGCGGTTTGCGCGATGTCGTCGTCGAGCATGCCGCTGATGACGATGACGGGCAAGCGTGGATTGTTCCTGGTGATCTGGCGGCAGACGTCAAGCCCGCTGACGTTGGGAAGATTGACGTCGACTACGACGACGACCGGCTGGAGTCTGGCCGCCGCCGTGACGACTTCGCGGCCATCGCCGACCGTCCCGACGACGTCGCACTCGATCGAGAGCAGGCGGCTGAGGGCCTTCACGACGCCGGCATGATCGTCCGCGACGAGGACGCGCGGTCGATTCGGCATTACCGGCTCGCGCGCTCGCCGGCGCCCCGGGATGCATGGACCATCAGGAGGTGATCGATCAGCCGCCGGGTGTCAACACCCTTGACGAAGAACCCGGCGGCACCGGCGTGTTCAATCGCATGGACCGTCTCATTCCGAGTCTGCATCGACAGCCCTAGAATCTGAATCTCCGGCAGCGCCGCATGGATGCGCGCCGTTGCGTCGACGCCGTCCATGTGGGGCATCGCCACGTCCATGAGGATGACGTCCGGGCGCAGCGTCCAGGCGCGGGCGATCGCCTCGAGCCCGTTGCCCGCGCCGCCGACGACGGAGAGCTGCGGCCACTCGTGGAGCATCTCGCGGAGCGCGCTCCGCACGGCGGCGTGATCGTCGACGATGAGAATCTTGAGCGCGTCGGGGTAAGCGCGATTGCGGGCCGCGGCGGTTCCGATCGTCGGCGCGAGCACGTCGCTCCCGTGACCCCTGTCGCTCTGCACGACGCCCTGCGGTGCGAACACGTGCACTCGGGTGCCCTGGCCGGGCGCGCTCTCGATGTCCACACGGCCGCCGAGCAGCGCCAATCGGTCACGAATGCTGAACAGCCCCCAGCCGACCTGGCCGGTCTTCGATCGGCTGTCGAGTCTCGATGGGTCGAACCCAATCCCGTCGTCGGTGACCGTGATGCAGAGTTGATCGTCGGCGCCGACTTGCAGCGCCAGGGTGACCCGTTCCGCCTGCGCGTGTTTGGACGCGTTGAAGAGCAGCTCTCGCGCCGATTCGAACAGAAGCGTGCGGATGTCTTTTCGCGCCGAATCGGCGTCCGGATCAACTTCGATCTGAACGTTGAGCTTGTATTTCTCGCGCGTCCAGTTGGCCAACCATGTCAGCGCCGCCGGCAATCCCGAGCGCTGCAGGACCGGCGGAAACAGTTCGAGGTGCAGCGAGCGCGCCGCGGCGGTCGCCTCGTCGACATGATATTTCGCCTCCGAAATGAGATCGCTCGGTTGGATCCCGGCTTCACGGTCGCGGTTCAGTTGCTGATCGAGGTTCAATGACACGATGAACAGCAGCTGCTGGAGTCCGTCGTGCAGCGTACGGGCGATCTGCTCCCGCGCGTTGTGCTCGGCCAGCGTCAGATCCCACGCCATCTGACTGAGTTGAGTCGTTCGATACTCCAGCTCCGCCGTGCGTTCCTGAAGCGCCGACTCTGCCCGCTGCCGCTCGGTGATGTCGGTGACAAATGCGATCGCGCGCCCGCCACCAGCGGTCGGAACGTGATTGAGACTGACTTCGACCGGAAAGGTCGAGCCGTCCAGTCGTTCACCGATCAGGTGCAGACCGTGGCCTATCGGCCCGTGGATGAGGGACCGAACCAGCCGCTCGATCGACTGGCCGATCAGCTCGCCTGGGCCCCACCCGAACATCGCCTCGAGGGAACGATTCGCCATCACGATGATGCCCTGGGCGTCGACCGAAACGATGCCCTGTGTTGCGGTCTCGAGCAGCAGCCTCAGCTCGCGATCGTGCTCCTCGTCGCGACGCGCCTGCAGCTCTGCCTCCGTCCGCCGGCGCTCGGTGACGTCCAGTTCAAGACCGGTCAGCCGCGTCACCTGGCCGGCCGCGTCTCGGTCGGCTCGACCGAGGCTCTGCATCCACAACAGGGTTCCGTCGGGCTGTACGAACCGGTAGGTGTGATCCCACGTATCCCTGCCGCGCGCAACCTCCTCGAGGGTGGCGAGCATCGTCGGACGATCTTCGACGTGAACTCGCGCGAGCCACGTTTCGAACAAGGGCGGCTCGTCAGCAGCGAACCCGAATCGCTCGCGGAATGCGTCATCCCAATAGGCTTCGCGGGTGCGGGGATCCCACGCCCACGAACCGCCGCCCGACGCTTTGACCGCGAGGCGAAATCGGTGCTCGCGCTCTCGCAGCGCCGACTCGGCCCGGGCGCGTTCGACCGCGTCCCAGGTACGTTCCGCGACGTCACCCACGAGTGCGATCTCGGTTGGCGTCCAGGCACGGGCGGTGACGTTGTTCGCGCCAAATGCGGCCACCATCCGACCGCCTTTGATCAGCGTGACGCCGATGAAGGCGGCCATTTGCCGCTCCTTCATTGCCGCCCGATCCTCTTCGGTGAATCTCGGATCAGACTCGACGTCATTCACGACGGCGGTTTCGCCGCGCCGGTACGTCTCGCGCAGTCCCGCGCCAAACGATCCCGACAGCGCCCGTCCCGCGAGCGGCGCCACGCCGCGCGTGTGCTCGTGCCGGATGACGTAGCCGCCGTCGCCGAGCTCGGCGTAGCCCACACGAGTCACGTCGAGGTGCTCGGCCAGCAGCCGTGCTGCACTCTCCAGAACCGCGGCCGGATCGCCCAACGGTCGAAGGGCGTCGTTCAGGCGGAGGAGAAACGCCAGCCGCTCCTGGTTCGCGCGAAGTCCGGCTTCCGCCTTGTGGTGTTCGAGCGTCGCCCAGATTCGATCGGCAACGTCCTGCGCCAGCGCGATCTCATCGGACGTCCATACCCGAGGCGACCGGCTGTGAATTCCGAACGAGCCGACAAACCGGCCGTCTTTGATCAACAGCGGACAAATGTACGCGCCGATTCCTGCCGCCTGAAGGGCAGCGCGCTCCTCGACCGTGTGCGGCCCCGTCGATGTGTCGCTGACCGATATCGTTCCGCCCTTCAGGATGTCTTCGGTGCGGCTGGCGCCCAGGTTGCTCCAGCGGAATCGGCCGAGCTGCGAAGGAAGTCCGTCCAGGTACTCGCTGACGATGACGCAGTCGTCGCCGTCGATCTGGCCGTAAGCCACGCGGTTGACCCGCAGATGCGAACCAAGCAGCCGGCATGTTTCGTCGAGGATCCGCGCCGGATCGGCGAGCGGACGGATCGTGTCGCTCAGGCGGCGCAGGAACCCTTGTCGGCTTTCGCCTCGCCCGAGCGCGTCTTCTGCGCGGGCTCTTTCGGCAGCCGACCACGTCCGGTCCGCAGTCATCTCGATAAGCGCAATGTCGTCCGTCGTCCAGTGACGCGGTGTTCCGCTGTCGACGCCGAATGTCGCGACCCAGGCGCCCTCCTTTAATAGAGGTGCCCTCACGAACGCGGCTATCTGGTCGGCGAGGAGTTGCTCGCGCTCCGCGTCCCCGAATCGCGGGTCCGTCGCGACGTCGTCGACCACGATCGTTTCGCCTTTGCGGCACGCAAAAACCATCGCTTCGCCGAAGCGGGTGATACGACCGCGAGCCGGACACGGCGACACGCCGTCGACACAGGCCTTGCTGATCGAGAAATCGGCGCCGTCAATGTCGGCGTACTGAACGCGGCTTGCGTGGAGGTGCGCGGCGAGCAGCCGGACCGCAACCTCCTGAATGGCACCCGGATCCTTCAATGGCCGGAGCTGTTCGTTGAGGGTGACCAGGAATTCCCACTGGGTGGACATAGGCCCGAGGAAGGATTCTAGTGCGTTTCCGTGGCGATGCTGCGCTAGGATTGGAATCGCTTTTTCAATATCGGACCTTTTGTACCGGTTGTTTGAGAATCAGCTCGACCACGTAAGCCCAGGCTGAGGAGGCCACATGGCAGACGAGCCATCGAATTCGCCGTTGGGTCACATAAATCGCCGGACGATGCTAGGGACCAGCACGGCTTTGCTGGGCGGGATTGTCGCCGGCGTCGGCGGCGAGGCTTTCGCGCAGGACAAATCCAAGCCGGCTGCGCCAGCGGCCCCGCCCTCGACGAGTCCCAATCTGGCGGCGCCTGTGGTGGACACCAAGTGCGGAAAACTCCGCGGCCTCAGAGAGGGAAAGACGCTCTCCTTCCTCGGTGTTCGCTACGCGGAAGCGGAGCGGTTCGGCGTGCCCAAGCCGGTGCAGCCGTGGGAGGGCATCAAGAACGCGCAGGTCTGGGGACCCGTTTGTCCGGCGCCCGAACAGACGACGGTGAGCTCCGACGAGCTGGTGTTCCCGCATCGCTACTTCATCGCGAACGAGCACTGCCAGTATCTGAACGTCTGGACTCAAAACCTCAGACCGGCAGCGAAGAAGCCCGTCATGGTGTGGATGCACGGCGGCGGCTTCACGAACGGTTCGTCCATGGAGTCGTACGCATACGACGGGCGCAGCCTCAGCGAGTTTGGTGACGTCGTCGTGGTCAGCATGAACCACCGGCTGAACATCCTCGGCACGCTGGATCTGTCGGCCTACGGTCCGCAGTATGCGAACTCCCGCTATACCGGCACAGCCGATCTGGTCGTGGCGCTGCAGTGGGTACAGGAGAACGTCGAGGCCTTCGGCGGCGATCCCAACAATGTGATGATCTTCGGGCAGTCCGGCGGCGGCGGGAAAGTCGTTCGCATGATGCACATGCCGGTTGCCAAGGGTCTCTTCCACAAGGTCTCCGCGCAGAGCGGCGGCAACAACACCTACCGCACGACCGATGTCGCTGCGAGCATCAAGGCGCAGCAGACGATCGCGGCCCACACGCTCAAGAACCTGAATCTGAGCGGCGATCAGATCGACAAGCTGAAGACCGTGGCGTACTCGGCGCTGATCACGGCCGGGGTGGCGGCGCTGCGATCCGCGGCGCAGGAAGTCGGGCGGACCAATCTCAACTGGGAGGTCATTGCCGACGATCAGTACGTCATGCGTGAGTTCTGCGATTGGGCGGACGGCATTCCGCTGATGGCCGGGGCGGTGTTCAGCGAGATGCAGGGCACGCTCACGCGCGGTGACGGACGCAAGAATGACTGGACGCCGAAGGAGATCGATGATCAGCTGACCGCCGCGTTCGCCGACAAGAAGACCGACGTCGTCACTGAATTCAAGCAGGCGTTCCCGCGGAAGAAGGTTCAGGACGTGCTGTATTACGCCGGCGCGTCGCGTCCCGGCGTCAAGAACCTGCTGAACCGGAAGCTGGAGAAAACGAAAGCGCCGGTCTACAACTACCTGTTCGCCTGGGAATACCCGATCAACGGCGGCATCACGTCGTTCCACTGCTCCGAGCTCGCGTTCTGCTTCCACGCGTTGAGCGTGCCGCAAATCAAGACTGCCACCGGCGGTGGTCCAGTGGCGTTGGCGCTGCAGGACAAGGTCTCGCAGGCGTGGATCAACTTTGCGAAGACCGGGAATCCGAATCAACCCGGGCTGGAGTGGAAGCCCTACACAAAGGAAGATCCGCAGGCAATGGTGTTCGACACCGTCAGCCAGTCGGTCTCGCTCCGTGACGACAAGCTGGTGTCACTCCTTCCGGGACCTGGGACACCGGGCGCGCCAGGCGGGCGCGGGCGCGGTGGCGATTAACAGCGTTTCGACGGCGAGTTACATGCAACGGGCGCGCTTCAACGGCGCGCCCGTTTTGTTTGCGCCTTCGCCATTCTCGGTCGGCGCTTTGTCCGCGAACGACGGGTTCGTTTATCGCGCGCTCTTCGCCGGCGTGATCACGATGTTGCGGTAGTCCACGGCACCGTGATCGCCCTGCAGAAGCAGCGGCCCTGGATCCGCCTCAACGCTGTCGATCGCCCCGCCGGTAATTCCAGGAATCTCCCGATTGCAGATGATGTTTGTGCCGTTCAGGTCGTAGGTGAGCATCCGGCCGACAAGGGTGATTTCCATCGACTGCCATTCGCCGGCAGGCTTCGCGACGTTTTCACTCGGCGCGATGAAGCCGTAGAGTCCGCCGAGATGATGTGACGATGGCTCGAGCCCCGCGGCGTCGTCGACCTGCAGTTCGTAGCGGCCTCGCAGATACACGCCGCTGTTCGACTCCTTGGGTACGCGGAATTCCAAGTGCAGCTTGAAGTCGTCAAACTTCTGAGTCGTGACCAGGTTGGCGCCGCTGTTCGCATTCTGCAGGATGCCGCCGACGGCGTTCCATTTACTTTCGCGCCGCCCAACCGGCTGCCAGCCGTCGAGTGATTTGCCGTTGAAGAGCGTGATCGCTTGGCCCCACACCGGCTTGCCAGTCCGGCGCAGCGATGGCGCCCGCGTGCCCGTCCACGTCACCTTCTGGCCGTCCCCATTCGTCGTCGAGCCCGTGATGCGATCGCCCTCCAGCCGTCCTTCGAACGTGATGTCGCGGGGATTGCTTTCCCACTGCGGCGGGATGGCGAAGCGGAAGGCGCCGTCGGTGAATTCAATCTTCGCGATCGGCCGCGCGCTGCCGCCGGATCCGACGAACTGACCGACCAGCGTGGCCGTGCCCGATCGTTCCACCTCGAGCCACGATGGCGACGTATTCGAGGCGCCTTGGACGACGAGATCCCAGCGCCCCAGCAGCGCGTCGGATGCGGTGCGCGACTGCGCGAGAATTCCCGAGTACGCCGCGGCCGTGAGTATCAACGCGGTGCCGAATGCGACGCGAGCCATCATGAGTCCTCCTGTTGCCGGACGTCGCTCACACGTTCGTTGGTCGCGTGAGGAACGTTGGCGACCTACTTCTGCACGCGTGGGCGTACCTACGATACGCGGATTGGCGTCAAAAGTGGAAACCCAGCTTCACGCCAAACTCATTGGTGGTGTTGCGGGGTTCGTAGGCGCCCAGTTGTTCCTGGGCAGTGACGTCGTTGACCGTGAACGTCGCGATTTCATACCTCACTGGCGAGTCGCTGACGTCCCAGCGCACGTAGTACGGTTCCACCGACAGGTGCTTCGCCATCGGGTATTTCGCACTTGCGCGGAATGCCCACCCTTTAGACTGAGCGAACGCGATATCCGTAAAGCCGTCGATGGTGAACGCAGGCGCCGTCGGCGTCGCTGGAACATCGCCTCCACCCAACTCCGAATCGCGTGTCTTTTGCCATCCGCGGAGCAGGAGATCGAACTCCACATTGAAGCTCAGCGCTCCAAACGCAGCGCCGTCGTTGCGTGCGGTAAGGCCGAGGGGGAGGTAAAGATAATTGTCCGTTCGGTATCCGGGAATCCCACCCGTGCCATTCGACAAATGGCGGAGACCCAGACCGCTGTAGGGAGACCATCCCCAATGTTGACCGATCAAGTCTTTCCCGGTGAGCGCGCGCGCTTCCAGATACCAGTCCTTGTCGCCGGTCTCGCTGCACGGTGACGAATCGCCCGTCTCGAGCGCATACCCATTTGGCGAGTCGCCGTTGGGCGTGATCAAGAAGGGAGAGCACCAGCCATCGTAGGAGACCTGACCGAGGGTGCCGCGCAGTTGGGCCTGGGCGAACCATTGTCGCTGCTTGTTGAGCGATAACGTGCCCGTGTAGTCGCCTACGAATCGAGCGCCGTGTATCGAGATCTCATTGGCACCCGGCTCGCGATAAGTGTAGCTGGCTATGCCAGCACTCACTTCATGCCCCGTTGGCGTGGCCAGGTTGCCCTCGACCTCGGCGGTTGAGGCAGGGGAGCCAGGCATCGAATCAGGTGCTTGCGCGAAGCCGTAGGATGCGATCAGCATCATCACGCCGGTGACGAATAGTGTTTTCATTATTAGCTTCAGTCCGGCAGGCGTGGGAGACCGGAGCAATTCCCGTTCCTCAATCGAGTCCTCCAAGGCCGCCGATCTGGCGACCGAAAACGCCCCACCTGCTACAATGCCGCCACAACTAGGAGGACAGCATGGCTTTTCGACCCTCCCGGTCCTCGCGCCGCTCGTTCCTCTCAATCGCCGGGGCCGCGTCTGCGTCCGTGTGGATCCCGAAACCTGTGCGGGGCTACTCCCCGGCCGAAATGCGCGCCATGACGGAAGGGACCACCGTCAAGCCAGGCGTATCGAAGTGGGAACTCGACACGCCCGCGCTCTGCGTCGACCTCGACAAGATGGAAAAGAACATCTCCACGATGCAGGCGGCGCTGCAGAAGAACGGCCTGCCCAGCCGGCCGCACGCGAAGACGCATAAGTGCGCGGCGATCGCGAAGTATCAGCTCGACACCGGATCGATTGGCATCTGCTGCGCCAAGCTCAGTGAAGCGGAAGCGATGGTGGCCAACGGCGTCGACAAGATCCTGATGACGACGTCGAACCCGTCGAAGAACAAGATCAAGCGGGCCATGGCGCTGCGGAGGGCGCATCCGAACTTCATTCAAGCCGTTGACGAAGAGCAGAACGCGCGGGATCTCTCGGAGGCGGCGAAGGCGGCCGGTGTGGTGGCGGATGTCGTGATCGATGTAGCCGTCGGAACGCGCAGCGGGATTCCGCCGGGCGACGGCGCGGTCGCGCTCGCGCAGCTCGTCGACAAGCTGCCGAACCTGAAACTGCGTGGCATCCTGTCCTACGACGGCGGCGTGCAGCACGCCAAAGGGTTTACCGCCCGCAAGGAACGCGCGCTCAAGGCGATCGAACCAAACGTCGCCACGTTCGAGGCGATGAAGAAGTCAGGCTTGAACCTCGAGATCTTCAGCGGCGGCGGTACCGGCACCTACAACATCATGCAAGCGGTGCCGGGCTTCAGCGACATTCAGGTGGGCAGCTACCTGTTCATGGACATGCAGTACCTGGCCATCGGCAGCGAACGCGGCGCCGAGGTGTTCGACGATTTCGCGCCGTCGCTGACGGTGCTGACCACCGTTCTCAACAATCGATTCCCCAACCGATTGACGACCGATGCTGGCGCGAAGGCGCTGACGCTCAACACCCCGACCGCCGGCGTCATTGGCGAGCCGGGTATGGAGTACAACGCCGGCTCGGACGAGTTCGGCAGCATCCGGTTCACGTCGCCACCGTCGAAGGAATACAAGATCGGTGATTTCCTCGAGGTGATCGTGCCGCATTGCGATCCGGTCGTGAACGAGTTCGACCAGATGTACGGCATCCGCAAAGAGAAGGTGGAAGTTGTCTGGCCGATTACCGGCAGAGGGAAATCGCAGTAGAGACCTGCCGCTCGACGCCTTCGCGCACCACCGATGTGCGGCGACGTGTCCCCTATCGGGGAGGCGTGCGCCAGCGCAACTGGTGACACCTGGCTGCGCCATCATCTTCGGCCCCCGAGATGCTCAGGCACTCTCGGCGTGTGGTGCGACGGGTAGCTGCACCGTGACCCGGAGCCCGCCGCCAGTGCGGGGAGTGAGGGTTAAGGTTCCGTCGTGTGCCTGGGTGATGCTCTTGACGATCGCCAGGCCGAGGCCAACGCCTGCGTCATCGACGCGGATGCGTTCGGTGCCGCGCTGAAACGGCTCGATGAGCTTGGAAATCAATTGCGGCGCGAGCATCTCGCCGGTGTTCTCGACAGTGAATTCCACAGTCGTGGGCTGAACACTGGTCGTGACCCACACGGTGCCCTGTTCAGGCAGGTTATGGACGATCGCGTTGTGCACGAGGTTCGTCGCCATTTGCAGCAGGAGCGCATGTGAGCCGATGGTGGGGGCCATGTCGCCGGAGGTCTCGATGGTGAGGCCGCGTGCTTCTGCGAGAGGGAGAAGCGTTTCAGCGGCCTCTTCCGCGATGAGGGACAGGTCGACGCGTGCTCGGGTGAAGGACCGTTGGTCGGCGCGGCTGAGCAGGAGCAATGCTTCAGTGAGGTCGATCGCTCGGGTGTTGATGACGTGGAGACGGTCGACAAGCTCGGTGTCGCGTTTCGGATCGTTGCGCGCCACGTCGAGCAGTGTCTGCGTGATCGCCAGAGGGGTGCGCAGTTCGTGGGAGGCGTTGGCTGCGAATCTCCGCTGTTCGCCGACATGGGCTTCGACCCGCTCGAGCATGGTGTCGAAGGCGTCGGCGAGTTCGCGGAACTCATCTCTGCGACCCGGTAACCGGATTCGGTGGGAGAGCGATCCATTCGTGGCCAAACGCGTCGCGTCGGTGATGCGAATCAGTGGGGCGAGCATGCGGCCGGCGAGAATCCATCCCCCGAAGAGACCGAATACCAAGAGGAACGCCAGAGCGATGGCCGCGGCCGGAGCGTAGGCCCGCAGCAGGAACGCGTGGTGTCCCGGCACCAAGGCACCGAGCGTGCTGATCAGACCGTCGGGCACGTAGCGCAAGAAGTCGAACGATGGCCCTGGCTGGCCTGCGAACCATGCGGCCACCAGCATCAGGAAGCCTGCCACCATGAGGAAGCCGGCGTAGCTCAGGGTGAGCTTGAGGCGAACGCTCAACCCGGGTTGTCTAGTCACGATCCCCTCGCCCCCGTCCAGGGGCGGTGGCAGTGTCGATGCGGTAGCCGACACCGGCCACGGTGGCGATGATCCAGGGTTCGCCGAGCCGTTTGCGCAGTGCCGAGACCGTGATGCGCACGGCGTTGGTGAACGGGTCTGCGTTTTCATCCCACGCTCGTTCCAGTAGCTCTTCGGCGCTGACGACACCGCCTTCGGCGGCGACGAGGACCTCGAGCACGGCGAACTGTTTCCGCGTGAGCGCGACGTACCGGCCGTCGCGGTAGACCTCACGCCGGAACGGATCCAGACGCAGACCGGCGATCTCTCGCACGGGTGGCCGGTTGTGGGCCCGCCTGCGGTTGAGTGCTCGGAGCCTGAGCACGAGCTCTTGAAGTTCGAAGGGCTTCGTGAGGTAGTCGTCGGCGCCGAGTTCGAACCCGGAGGCCTTGTCGTCGAGCCGGTCGGCGGCCGTCAGCATGAGAATCGGCATGCCGCTGCCGGAGGCGACGATGCGTTTGGCGATCTCGTCGCCGGAAGGGCCGGGGATATCGCGGTCCAGGACGGCGATGTCGTAGACGTTGACGCTCAGCAGCTCCAGCGCGGTGTCACCGTCACCGGCGATGTCGGCGGCGATCGCCGCCAGACGTAGACCATCGCGGATCGCTTCGGCCAGGTACGGTTCGTCCTCGACGATCAGGACACGCATACACCCTGGGCTTCTACCCGCCAGAACATATCGTCAGCATATCGAAAACCCCATACGTGCTGGCAACGCGAGGCAGGCTTGAATAGAGCGCGTCCACAAACCGCTATATCCCCTATAGCGGGAGCGAGAGAGCGACGCGATCGCAGTGAGCCGCCGGCGAGCGAGAGCGCGTGTCGGGGAGTCCGAGGGCCGAAGCCCCTCGGGAGGGAATACTGGCATGGCCGACAACGGGTCAGGAGGAACAGCAGCCCGACGCATCCGCTCGACCGTCCTCCCTGCCTTTGTGTTCGGCGCCACGCTCATCGGCATCGTCACCAACCAGTTGGTTGGCCCGTCGCTTGCGACCTTCCTCTCGGCCGGCGGAGCCGTCCGTCGCGGCTTGACGGTTTTCGATGACGAACGGCCGCCCGTGGCCAACCTCGATCCAGATCTGCTCGGTGCTCTCCGCCACGCGGCAACGGATGCTGCCAGGGACGGGGTCGAGATTATTATCAATAGTGGCTGGCGCTCCCCGGTATACCAGGAACGACTCTTCCGTCAGGCGGTCTCGAAGTACGGCTCGGAAGCGAAAGCGGCGCGATGGGTGGCCACCGCGGACACGTCTTCTCACGTGTCCGGCCATGCGGTCGACATCGGGCCATCCCGCGCGATAGCGTGGCTGTCCAGACACGGCACCAGGTACCGGCTATGTCAGATCTATAGGAACGAGCCCTGGCACTACGAACTCCGCCCCGAAGCCACCGATGACGGTTGCCCGTCTCTGTACGCCGACCCCAGGCACGATCCAAGGATGCAGCAGTGACCAGCCGAACGACTCCAGCCCCGTCAAGCCGATTTTCCCAGATGTTCGCCGAGAGCGTGCACGACCTGCGTCACGCGCTGCGATTGATGCGGCGTGATCCGGGGTTTACTCTCACCGCTCTCGCCACGCTCGCGCTCGGCATCGGACTCAATACCGCGATTTTCTCCGTCGCGTACGGCGTGCTCTGGCGGCCGCTGCCGTATCCCAATCCCGATCGCCTCATCATCGTCTCGTCGGCGCAGCAGACCGAGACGGGCGTCAGGACGTTCTCGACCTGGCCGCCTGTCACGTACGAGGGGCTGCGCGCGCGCGTCACCACGCTCGATCATCTCGCGGCCTATACCTCCATCGACGTGCAGCTCACCGGACGTGGCGAGCCGCTGCAGTTGCCCGCGCTCGGCGTGAGTCCGAATTTCTTCGCCACGCTGGGCGCCAATCCAGCGCGCGGCCGCGCGTTCCTCACTGGCGCCGCCGCGCCAGACGACGATCGCGCCGCGATCGTCAGCGATCGGCTGTGGCGCACGTCGCTCAAGGCGGATCCGGCGATCGTCGGACAGTCCATCACCATCGACGGCGTCCCCCGAACCGTCGTGGGGGTGCTGCCGACGGACTTCACATTCAGACCGGTAATCGGCCGACTCGGCGCCCTGCCGGACGCGGACATCTTTGTGCCCAATCGCTGGTCCGGCGCCACCGCCGGGAACGCGGCTCTCTTCTTGCTGGGCCGCATGACACCAGGCGTGACGCAGGAACGCGCGGGCGCGGAATTGACGGCGCTGGTGAACGAGCCGTCGATCGCGCCCACCGGCGCACTGACGACCGCCGGCGTATTCGCGGCGAACGCCCGCACGCTCGCGCGCACGGTCAGCTTGCAGCAGCAAGGTACGGAGTCAGTGCGTCCGTTGCTGCTGATCCTGCTCGGGGCCGTCTCGTTCGTGCTGCTGATCGCCTGCGTCAACGTTGCCAACCTGCAGATGGCGCGCCTCAGCGCGCGCCGCGGCGAACTGTCAGTCCGCATGGCCCTCGGCGCCGGACGCCGGCGGATCGTGCGCCAGCTCCTGACCGAAGCCGTCGTGTTGTCGCTGCTAGGCGCGGCGTTGGGCGTGATGCTCGCGTGGCTCGCGATCGGGGTCACCCTGCCGCTCGTCCCGCAAGCTGTGCTCCCACGCCTTGGCGGCATCGTGATCGACGCCCGCGTGATGACGTTCTGCCTCGGCTTGTCGCTCGTCTCGACGCTGCTGATTGGGCTGGTGCCGGCGCTGCGCGTCAGCGGGGTCGCGTTTGGCGAAGGCCTCGCGCTGCACGCCGGCGAAACCCGCACCACCGGCGACCGTCAGGGCGAGCGGCTGCGGACGCTGCTGGTCACTGCGCAGATCGCGATGACGCTCGTCCTCCTGATCGGCGCAGGCTTGCTGATGCACAGCTTCGTCCGTCTCACGTCGGTATCGCCGGGCTTCGAATCGAATGGGCACGACGGCGTCGTGCAGACCGTGAGGGTGACGCTGCCTCAGCGCTTCGCCGACGAGCCCGAGCGCATCTATGCGTTCGCGCGCGGCGTGCTCGATCGCATTCACTACCTGCCGGGCGTGACGTCCGCGAGCCTGATCAACTCGATGCCGTTCGGCCGCATGTTCATACAAGGCGACTTCGCCATCGAGGGGCAGCCGACGCCGACGATCCCCGCCGGCTGGCCGAAGATCGACGCGGACTATTTCAAGACCATGGGGATTCCGCTGCTGGCGGGACGCGAGTTCACCGCACGGGATACGGCGGCCGCGCCCAAAGTGGCAATCGTCAGCGAGCGCATCGTGCGCGAGTACTTTCCGGGTGGTTCGAGCGAGGCGCTCGGCCGTCGCGTGCGCCTCGGCGATCGCGGCGGATGGCTGACGGTGGTGGGTGTGGTCGCGGACATCCGTCAGATGGGACTCGATCGGGAAGTGACGCCCATGGTCTACGTCCCATTCCAGCAGGAACGCGACGAGCCCTTCCTGCTGCGGTTTGTTGCGTTCGTCGCCCGAACCTCGACACCCGGTAGCGTGGTCGAAGGCATCCGCGCGGAAGTTCGCCGCGTCGCGCCCGATTTGCCAATCCAGAGCACGGTGACGATGGAGGAAGCGGTGGCGGCGTCGGTGGCGCAGCCGCGTTTCCGGATGGTGCTGCTGGTGGTGTTCGCGACGGCGGCGACGTTGATCGCGACGTGCGGCCTCTACGGATTGATGGCCTACGCCGTGACGCAGCGCCGCCGCGAGATCGGCGTGCGTATGGCGCTCGGCGCCGAACGCCGCGACGTGCTCCGCCTCGTGCTCACGCGCGCGCTCCGCATTGTCGTCGCCGGCCTGATCGTCGGCCTCGCCGGAGCGGCCGGCGTGACTCGCGTGCTGCAGAGGTTCTTGTTCGGGGTGACGTCGACCGATCCAATCGTCTTCACGATCGTCACGCTGCTGCTGTTGACAGTCGGACTGATGGCGGCGTGGCTGCCTGCCCGCCGGGCGACCCGAATCGACCCGTGCGTCGCGCTGCGGGTGGAGTAGCCTCGCGCCTGGCGACCGAGCGCGCGAGTGAGCCCACGCGAGCCGAGTGGGGACCGCGGGGCGCGCGAGCGAGCGTGTCGGGGAGTGATGAGGGAGTGCCAGCTTATGCGACGTGTTAAAGCAATTCTGAGCGCGGCGGTGGTCGTCCTGACGGCCGCCGGTTTGGCCGCGCAGGCGAAGCCCAGCTTCGCTGGTGAGTGGAAGATCGTGGCCGATCCGGCGGCGGACGGTGGCGGTGGTCGTGGCGGCGGTCCCGGAGTCGACCTGGCCATCAAGCAGGACGACACCGCGATGACTCTTGAATACCGGGGGGCCGTCCAGGCGCCAGCCCCGGTGAAGCTCACTTACAAGCTCGATGGCTCGGTGAGCAAGAATATGATGGCCGGCCGCGGCAGCGGCGCGCCGACCGAGCAGGTCTCCAAGGCGATGTGGGCGGGCAACCACATCGTCGTGATCACTACGACGGGTGCCGGCGACGAGAAGCGTACGTTCTCGATGGACGGCGGCTATCTCGTCGTGGAAACGTCGGCACCCGCGCGCAACGGCCGAGCCGCCAACATCACCAAGGTGATCTACCAGAGATACGAACGCGGGTTTGGCGGCTAGTGTCGATAGGGCCAACGCCAACGCCAGCCTTGACGCAAAGAACTTTGCAACGTAAAGTAATATCGCTGGAGAATGATGCGGCGACATGTGCGGACGGGAGCGCAGCGTATGAATGCCGGCCTGACGGGGGTCTCGTGGCTCGACTGGAAGCTGGGCGCGCGTCTGCTCCGGAAGTATCCCGCGCTCACGATCATCGGCGGTCTCTCGCTGGCGGGGGCCATCGCGATTGGGGCGGTCGGCATCGAAGTCGCGGACGAACTGCTGTACAAACGGCTGCCGTTCGATGAAGGCGGCCGAGTCGTGCGCCTCGAGACGCAGGACACGGCCGCGTCCCGTGTGGAGCCGAGGGTGCTCCACGATTTCTCGATCTGGCGGCGGTCGCTGAAGACGGTGGTGGAGCTCGGCGCCGCCCGCGTCGGCGAGCGCAACGTGCTCACGGGCGAAGGCCGCGTCGAAGCGCTGCGCGTGGCGGAGATCACGGCATCTGCATTTCCGCTCACCCGCGTGCCACCGCTGCTCGGCAGGCCGTTGCAGCCGACGGACGAAATGCAGGGTGCGGAGCCGGTCGTGATCATGGGTTACGACGTCTGGCAGAGGCAGTTCCTGCAGGATCCGGCGATCATCGGCCGCGTCGTGACCGTGGGTCGCACCGCTCGCACCGTGGTGGGGGTGATGCCGCCGCGCTTCGGCTTCCCGCGCAATCAGCAGATGTGGGTGCCGTTGCCGGTCCAAGACGCGGCGCCGCGGGAAGGGCCGGCCGTGCAGGTGTTCGGCCGGCTTGCTGGCGGAGCGACCTGGCAGGACGCCGCTTCGGAGCTCGACGTCATCTCGGCACGCTTTGCCGCCGAGGAGCCGACAACCCACGCGCAGCTGCGCACGCGGGTTCGCGCGTTCGCCGGGCGCACGCCGGGCGATCCGTTGCGGCTGGAAGATCTGGCGGTCCACGCCATCGTCCTGCTGCTGCTGGGGGCGGTGTCGGCGAACGTCGCGACGCTGATCTTCGCGCGCGCGGCGATGCGCGAATCGGAGATCCTCGTCCGCCACGCGCTGGGGGCGAGCCGTGCCCGCGTGATCGCGCAGATCGTCACCGAAGCCCTCGTGCTGGCCCTCGCCGCTGCCGTACTCGGGCTCGTCGTGGCTCAAACGACAGTGCGCTATGCCTGGGTCCGGGCGCCTCAGATCATTGGGGACGGCCTGCCGTTCTGGGTGGATCTGAAGCTCGAGCCTGCCACCATTTTGTATGCGCTGCTGCTCGCGCTCGTCGCCGCGGCACTGATCGGCCTGCTGCCTGCGGTGAAGGCCACGGGCGCCTCGGTCCAGCGGGGACTGCAGGGGATCACGAGCACCGGCGGGACGATGAAATTCGGCGGCATCTGGTCATTCATCATCGGCGCGCAGGTGGCGTGCACGCTGGTGTTCGTGCCCGCCGCGGTGGGAATCTTCACCAACACCCTCGACGACCAGTCGAAGTCGGCAGCGTTTCCGACGGAGCGTTACCTGACCTTCCGTCTCACCATGGATAACGAAGCGTTGGCCGGCGAGCATGGTGTGCCTGACGATCGGCAAATCGCCGCGCGTCGCGCACTCGCATACGAAGAATTCGCGGGCCGGTTGCGTGAAGAGCCTGGTGTGACGCACGTGACTTACGGCGATCGCCTGCCGACGGCGTCCCCGGAGTGGGTGGCGGTGGAAATGGAGCAGGCCGGTGCACCTCCGGCTCGCCTGCACGGCAATTACGAGGGCGGATTCGCGATGGCTGCTGTCGGTGCCGGCTATCACGATGCGTTCGGCGCCAAGATCGTGGCCGGCCGCGCCTTCCATGCCACTGACGCCGGGGCAGCGAACGAGCCCGTCGTGGTCAACGAGGCGTTCATGCGCGTGGTGGGCAGGAATCCCGTGGGCGCACGAATCCGAACGCTCCAGCGGGGCGGCGAGGGCGAGCCCGGACCGTGGCACGAGATCGTCGGCGTGGTCACCGATCTGTGGACGTTCCCCGCCGATTGGAGTGGGGCGGCGTACATCTATCGCGCAGCCTCCGCGGCGGAGCTCGATCCTGTCGTGGTCGCCATCCGCGCCGCAGGGGACGCGTCGCCGCTGGCGCCGCGCGTCGCCGCGGTGGCGCGACAGGTCGATGCAGGCCTACAGCTCCGGGACATCGTCACCTTCGACGAGATCGTCGCACAGGAGCAGACCCGGATGGTGGGGGGCACTGTCGTCTTCGCCAGCGTTCTGCTCATGGCGGTGGTCTTCTCTGCGGCCGGCCTGTACGCGCTCATGGCCGTCGCCGTGGCCCGCCGCACCCGCGAGATTGGGATCCGTATCGCACTCGGCGCCACACCCCGGCATGTGCTCCGTCGCGTGTTCGCCCGCGCCGGTCGTCAGCTCGGCGGCGGCATCCTCGCCGGCAACGGCCTCATCCTGCTCTTCGCGTGGCGCGCCGACAGCCTGACCGCGGATCTCCTCGTCTCGTCGGCAATCACGTCCGTCATCATGGCGGCGGTGGGCGTGCTCGCGTGCGCCGCACCGGCGCGCCGGGCGCTGCGTATTCAACCGACCGAGGCGCTGCGGCAGGTTTGAGGTGTCGCTCGTCGCTCGCCGACCACCCATCTCACCGGGAGGGCGCAATCATTGCGGCTTAGACTGGCCATGAAGTCTTGCTGCACTTCATGGCCATGTTTGGATCAGCTGCCCGCGCAACCCGCGTCACGAACCGTGACTACCGTGTCGACTGAGCTGCGGCGCTGACCGTTCGGTTCGCTGCTGTGTTTGCAGGCGTGACCAGACTGAAAATATTGCCGTCCGGGTCCTTGAACCAGGCGGCTTTCATCTGTCCGGCCACGTGAATATCGCCTTGCCGGTTCATGTGCGGCAGGTCGTAATGCTCGAAGGGAACGCCTCGGCCCTTCAAGGTCCGCACGAGGTCGTCAACCTCTTCTGCGACGAACGTCACGGCCGTCGCCTTATTGGTCCCGGCGTACTGTGAACGGTAGACGAAAAGCGTTGAACTACCGGTCTTGAACGCGAGCACTTCCTCGTTTTCCATGACCTTGGTCAGACCGAGCGTGCCCTCGTAGAACTTCTTCGCGATTTCGAGATTCTTGACCGCAACCGTCGCGATCGCGTCTTTATCGCTGAGCATTTCTTTTCTCCTTCGATAGCTGGTTCAGAGATTGAGAAAGCAAGCCGCGATCCGCGGGAGGACGAACTGCGACCGGCGGCTTATCCGAAGCCGAGCTGGAATCGCGCATCTCGGCGGCTCGTCATCGTATGCTGGTTCAGCTCCTCGGCAGCATTGACGCAAATAACTTTGTAATGTAAAGTTACGTTGCCGGGAGCGCAGTGCGGGCCCTGGAAACTCGCCTGCTCCGATCGCTGATATGTCAGAGGCAGTTCATTGATCCAGAGTGCGAGTCGCTGGCAGCTCCCCAACTGGAGATGGCCTTGGTTCGGCGGAGCGCTGGAAATCGGGCTGCGTCGAGCCCTGCACATCCGCGAGGAGCGGCTCTCGACGCGGCACGACGCGTATCGACTGCTGTATGTCAGCGACATTCATCTCAGGGACGGTCGTTCGGACGTTTTGTGCGGGCAAGTACTCGATGCCGTCACTTGGTGCAATCCTGATGTGGTGCTGCTGGGCGGCGACCTGGTGGACAATCGCTCCGAGTTGATCAAACTGAGCGAGCTGGTTCGCAAGATCCACGACGTCGCGCGGGTGCTTGCGATCGGTGGCAACCACGACCGCAGAATCGGCATCAACCGCGTTCGTGCGGCCGTGGGGTATGGCGGCGGGCAATGGATCGACGGTGACAGCGCGCGCCTGACACATCGGGGCCGGCTGCTCGTGATCTCCGGCCCTCGAGCTGCGGCCCCCGTCGACGGGCATGTCCGCGTCCTGTGCGCTCACGACCCGCGAATCTGGAAGACATCCCGCCACGCCGGCTACGACCTCGTCTTGGCCGGGCACTTACATGGCTGCCAATTGGTCGCCTGCGAGTATCGAGCCCGGTTGTTTCCGGGAGCGTTCTTTTACCCGTACTGCTTCTTGAACGATCACTGTGGATCGACACGACTGGTGGTGAGTCGCGGAGTCAGCGATCTCTTGCCGATTCGCTGGAAGTGCCCTCGCGAGGTTGTGCTGTGCCATGTCTGACCGGGATCGACCAGAGCCTCACAGCTCGCCGCCCCGGACGAATACACGCCAGCCTTGTGTCTCTAACCTGCTTTCTCCGCGGTCTGCCGCTCTTCTTCTGCGCGACGCCCAAGACGCCGCTGCGGGTTCTGTGCGTCATCGCGCTCGACACCGTTCACGTGCTTCGCCATGCCCGGCCATTGCCCCGAACCAGATGCAAGCAGTTGGCAGCGTTTCTGGATTTTCAAGCCTGTACGAATGCGGTCTGGGATGGCAAGGATCTGTGCGCCCCAGAATACCGTGCGCTGCGACAGCGACTGGAGCGCGTCGGTCTGGGGGCATGGATCACGGAATACGTCAGCCGGCTTCGTGAACTGGAAACGCGGCGTCCGTCTATCGGCCGGGATCTCCAGTGCTTCGACGACGTTCGCTCGTACCGAGAGGCAGTCGTGCGGCTGTCGCTGGCAACGATAACGGCGATCGCACTGAACGCGGAGTGTCTCGACGAGGGAATCCGGGTGACGTATTGCGAGCGTGACGTGGCAGCGCTGTTTCGAATGGCGATGCAATGCCAAATCATCGACGACGTCATCGACTACAGAAAGGATCTGTCGGCGGGCCTGCCGAGCTTCCTGACCGCATCTGCGTCGCTGCCGCAGGCGATCGCATTGACTGCCGATGCGGTGCGGTTATATGCCTCGACCGGTGGGTCTTCGGCAGGAGGCGGTGTGTTCCCGCTCGAAGCGGCGCTCCGCGTCATCACGCTGGTGACCAAGCTCGTCGTTGATATGGCTCGAAGGAGAGAGGTCCGCGACCGTGTCGCCGCCCGATAAACGTCATGATGTCAGGAAAGACGATGGTCCTCATTTTGAGCGCGATCGCGTTCTCGGCGACAGGACAGCTTCTTCTGAAGTCCGGCGCCCAGCACCTGGCCGGGCTCGGCCGCTTCGAGTTCCTGCTTGCCGCCGCCCGCGACGTACGTGTCCTGTCAGGGCTCGCAGCCTGGATCGCGTGGACGCTTTGCTGGCTGTACGTCCTCCGAGTCGCGCCCTTGTCGAGAGCCTACGGGCTGACCAGCCTCACCTACGTGCTCATTCCCCTCGCCAGCGTCTACGTCCTCGGTGAACAGGTTCGGCGCATGCACGTCGCCGGCATCATTCTGATCACCGTGGGTATCGCCTGCGTGCTCGCCAGTGATTGAGGGTTCGCGGGCGCTCGCGTCGCGTGCCTACTTCGCACTGTGCCTCGCATCGGGGCGGATGCTTCGGTCCGTGCGGTACTCGACGGTGCGGATCGTTCACCAGGACAGCCAGCGTGTGGTGCGAAAGCACCGCCGCTTCTACGCGCCGCTCCTGATCTGGATGAGTGGTCTGCTGGTCAGGATCCTGGATGCCGGCGTGCGGGTCCTCCCGCAGCGGGACTGGGAGCAACGGGAGCGCCGGATCTACCAGCGCGCTTACGGTGCTTCGATTCGGGTGGATGCCGACGGGATGCTCGTCCTGCCACTGCTCGCTGGACACACGTTGGCAACGTGGCTGGAGGATCCGGAGCTCGAGGAGTCGATCCGGAAGAGGGCCATGAAACACGCGGCCATCGCTCTCGCCGACTTTCATCGCCTGGGACTCACCCATGGCGACGCGATGGCGGAGAACGTTCTGGTCGATCTCGCTGCCGGCGTCGCCCACTGGTTTGACTTCGAAACGATTCACGAAGCGAGCCGCCCGCTGGCCTGGCGACGTGCAGACGACCTGCGAGCACTGCTCGTCACCTGCCTGGTCAGAACCGCGCCCGAGAAGCGCGTCGAAACGCTCGAGTTCATCCTGGATGTTTACGGGGACGAAGACGTCACCCGCGTCCTGGCCACGAGCTTCACGTCGGTCTGGCAGCGCCCGCTCACTCTCCACCTCCTGCAGGCGCCGTTGTCATTTCAGTGCTTCTGTCAGCTCGGCCAGTTGCTGCGAGAAGCCTCAAGGAAGTCGGGACGCCGAGACTCATCGCCATCGGGTGCACGCGAATCCACTGGCGGGTAGTGGGGCGTTGATGATGTTGAGAAGTGACTGCCTGGCTCGGCACCGGTGGATCGGCGCAAAATTGCGCCCTGGTGCGAACGGCGTATACACACTACTTGCTGGAGCGAGTGCGTGCGCCGCGGACGTTCCTCCCCGAGGCGCTCGGCGCCGACTGAGTACACCTACGATTACGCGATCATCCGGATCGTCCCGCGTGTCGAACGCGGCGAACAGATCAATGCCGGGGTGATCCTGTCATGCGTCGATCCCGATTTCCTAGAGGCGCGCATCGAGCTCGACGAGGGCAGGTTGCGAGCCCTTGACGCTGCCCCGGATCTTGACGCGATATGTGAAGGCCTGACCACCATTACGACCGTGTGTGCCGGCGGCGCAGACGCCGGCCCGATCGGCGCGCTCCCACAACGCAGCCGCTTCCGCTGGCTCGTGTCGCCTCGCAGCACCGTGATTCAAATGTCTCCGGTGCACACCGGACGCACGAGCGACCCGCCCGCCGCGCTCGAACGATTGCTGGAGACGATGGTCAGGCACCGCACCGCGAATTCATAACAGCGCTCAACGGATCCCGTCGCTCTGGATGATCAGCGGCATTGCGGAACATCGGGAGGCAGCGGCGGCGAGGCCAGCCCGACGTTCCAGTTCCACGGAATGTGGCCACTCGCGCGGCGCCGGCACACGATGGTCTCGGTGAGCTCGTACATACCAGGCAACAGGTGCACCGCCGGACGCGGCGCGTCTTCGAACGTCATATAAGCCCGCTCGCTGCCGTACGGTTTCCACGACGGCTGACCGGGTGCGCTGGGCACACCGTCGCGCGCGAACGCGGCCCAATAACCGAGCATGGCCTCGGACAACCGAGTTTCGACGGCGGTCGTTGGCACTTTCGGCCAGCGCGACGGAGTGTGGCCGGCCGTACCGAACACGTACGGGAGTTCGCTGGCATGAAAGGCATGCAACCCCATCGCGTCGGCCGCCGGATATCCGTGATCGAAGTAGTACTGGAATGACGAGACTCCCACTGACGTTTGCCTGGAGACGAGCCGCTCCGCCGTCCACCCGTACATCGCGTCCCGGGTCGTCGCGAGCATGCTTTCGTCGATGTGACTGGACGGATAGCGCTCGAGGAATGCGTCGGCCAGATCCCGATAGCGCTCGCGGATCTGCTTCTCATAGGTCTGGGCGTCGGCGGGCGCCGCGGGGAGCAACGCGCGAAGCGAACGGATTTCACCGTTATTGAATCCCGCAAGCGTGGGCACCCTCGCCTGTTCGCCCCGATCGAACACCTCGACGAGCTGACGCGTGAGCAGGTGGCCATCGATCGTGCCGGACGGAAGCCAGCCCGAGCTCGCGGCCGCATTTGTGATCGCCGCGGCGTCCATCGACCGCAGGCCCGCGAGATCGCCCACCCCGAGCTTGCCGGCAAGCCAGACGCCAGCCGCCTCGGTGGCGACATCTCCGAACGACGAGCCGCGCAGCTCCGGCGTCGAGATCATGTAGGCGCTTTGCGCGATGGCCTTCGCGAACAATCCGCGTGCGTCGCGCGCGGCCAACAGGTACATCACGCTCAGGCCGCCCGCCGATTCACCCGCGATCGTGACGTTCGACGCGTCGCCGCCGAACGACCCGATGTTTCGTTTGACCCAGCGCAGCGCTTCAATTTGATCCAACAGGCCATAGTTGCCGGAGATGTTGAGTGGCGACTCGGCGCTCAATGCGGGATGCGCGAGATATCCGAGAACGCCGAGGCGGTAATTGATCGTCACGACGACAACGCCGTGATCCGCCAACCGCGTGCCGTCGTACATCGCCTCGCTGCCGGCACCGGAGGTCAGCGCGCCGCCGTGAATCCATACGAACACGGGCGCGTTCCGCGCATCCGCAGGTGCCCAGATATTGAGCGACAGGCAATCTTCGCTGGTGGCCGGAAGGTCCCATGCGTAGATGCTCTCGGCGCGCGGCTTGGGCTGAACGCACGCGGGACCGTAGGTCGTGGCGTCGCGGGAGTCCTTCCACCTCGGGGCGGGCAGCGGCGGCTTCCAGCGCAGCGCGCCGATGGGCGGGAGCGCGAACGGAATGCCCTTGAAGACGTGGATCGTGCCGATGGCTTCTCCTCGCACGACGCCCGCTGGGGCGTCGACCACCGGAGATGGAGCCGCGACGCGCAGGGACATCCACAGAGCCACCACCAAGGCCAAGACAGGAGGGCGCGATGCGATCACGGTCTGCCTCCGCTTCGATCTCTCGTTTCGGCGCGCACGGGCTCTGGCCCGACGCCGATCTTCAGCCGTTCTTCCTGACCTCGCACGCGCTGGTGCGTCGAGTTGATGCGTAGGGCTGTCAGCGTGTCGGAACCAGTCGCTTCAACTCTTCAGTCCAGTTGAGCACGACGTTGAGCCGGCCGGAACCCGCCTCTTCCTTGATCATCACGAAACGTTCGCCATCGGGGCTGACGTCATAGTTGGCGAGCGAGATGTTTTGAAAGACGTACCGCTGGTCGAACAGCTGCCGTGGCTGCGAAAGAGTGAGATCCGCACCCCCCGACACGTCCACAACCATCATCTTGTTTCCCATGCGATAGAAGATCTGCCTGCCGTTCCTGCTCCACAACGGCTGTGTCCCGCCCTGTGTGGACACCGGCCATCGTCGATCCGGGCCCGGAAAAGGCCGAAGATACACCTGCATCTGACCCGACTCGTCGGAGGCATACGCCATCAGGTGGCCATCCGGCGAGAATTGCGCTCCACCCTCGTATGCGAACGTGCTGATCACGGGCCGTGGACCGTACTGACCGCGGAGCGAGAGCACGTATATATCGCGAGAGGTCTGGGCATTCTGCCGCATGAAGGCGAGCGTGTCGCCGTCAGCTGACACGGAACACGGCAGATCTCCGGAGAGGCTGCCGGCAATCGCTTCGGCATGACCGGTGCCGTCCGCGGCGATTCCATACATCCCCGTCAATGTCCGGAACAGCACGCGGGTGCCGTCTCGCGTCCATATAGGAAACGCATTGCCGACGGTCTGTTCAGAAGTGAGCCGCGTCAATGTTGCACGCGCGACGTCCTGAATCCACAAATCGCCGGCCGCGGCCACAACCGTCCGTCGGCCGTCCGGGGCCAGCCGTGGGTACTGATAGCGTCGTGGCGTCTCGGTGATCGGCTGTTCGACGCCTTGACGGGATACCCATACAAGCCGCGTGGTCCCCGCGTTGCTCGGTGCGTACGTCAGCGAACCCGCATTGGACAGCGCCGCCAGCGGCGCATCCATGGTTGTCCCAACCGCAAGATTCTCGAGGACACGAACAACCGGCCCCGTCATCTCCAGCCGGTCGACATTGAACGGCGCGCCGAGCAGGGCGCCGTCGCGAAAGAACACCAGATGACCGCTCGGCGTGTACAGAGGGAAGGTGCCAGATTCGACGATCACCCGTCGCTCGCCGGCGGGAAGCGACAGCGCCTCGATGTGGGACAAACCACGGCTGCTGCCGGTGATGGACGCGAACAAAACGATGCGGCCGTCTGCAATGACGCTTGGCCACGCGTGGAGGAGCTCCCGCTTGCCGCTGTCGAGCGTGGTCAACTGTCTGGCGGGACCGCCAGAAGCGGACACTTGCCAGAGTGCGCCGGCGCGAACGAACGTGATGCGGTCGTCGGTTCCCCAGGTTGCGCCGGCCGAGAATTCGGCGTCATGCTCGACGGTGGTCACCAGGCCGTCCGCCAACGACACCCTTTTCAGCGCGAGATCGGCCGTGATGAACCCGAGCGCGCGACCATCCGGCGACATGAACACCGCGTTGGCGTTCTCTGTCCCCCGGATCGCGACGGTCTCGAACTGATCGAGCCGACGCGTGTACAACTGGCGCACGCCGCCAAGCGCCCCGACAAAGGCCACGCGTGTTCCATCCGGCGAGAGCACGATCGCCGGTGGGTAGACGGTGACGAGCTCGACACCCGGCGGCAGATCCAGATCGAGACGTGTCACCGATCGGGCCTGTGAACCGCTGGAGCGGGTCCCCTGCTGCGCGACCAGCAGCGCGATCGCGCCTGCGACCACGAGCCACGGGATGATGCGCGGCCATCGAGCACCGCCACGTCCCGGCGGATCGGTTGATGCCATCACCTCAGGATCGGCGATGGCGTCCTGAATCTCGATGCGCGCATCGGCGATATCGTGCAATCGATCGACCGGATCTTTGCTGAGGCATCGACGCAGCAACGATCGAACGCCTGGCGGCGTGTCCGCCGGCAACGCGTGCCAGTCCGGCTCTTGTTTCAACAGCGCCGCCAGCGTGTCGGAGACCGTCGCGCCCGCGAAGGGAGCGCGGCCGGTCAGCATCTCGTAGAGCACGCAGCCGAAGGCCCAGATGTCGGTTCGGCTGTCCACCGGGTGCCCGCGCGATTGCTCGGGGCTCATGTAGCTGGTCGTGCCGAGAATGACGCCTTCCCGCGTTCCATCGACCGGCGCCGGCAATCCGGACGAGTCGTCACCATCGTCTGCCGCAGCCATAGTGGCTTTGGCGAGACCGAAATCGAGCACCTTCACCGTGCCGTCAGTCTTCAGCTTGATGTTCTGCGGTTTGAGATCGCGATGCACGACCCCTCGCTCGTGCGCGGCCTCGAGCGCTCCGGCGATCTGACGCGCTATCCGCATTGCCTCGCCAACCGGCAAGGGCGCGTGCTGCAATCGTTCGGCGAGCGTCGGGCCCTCGACCAATTCCAGGACGAGTGCGTGAACGCCCGCCGTTTCTTCGAAGCCGTAGATGGCTGCGATGTGCGGGTGATTCAACGACGCGAGGAACCGCGCCTCACGTTCGAAGCGCGCCAGCCGTTCGGGATCTGCGGCAAAGAGACGCGGCAGAACTTTGATCGCAACGTCGCGACCGAGTCTGGTATCGCGTGCGCGGTACACTTCGCCCATGCCGCCGACGCCCAGGAGATCGACGACCTGATAAACGCCGAGCCGCTGCCCCGCGAGCGTCGGTCCGGGAGGATCGCTCACGAGTTCGTGGGCCATCGCGAGGGCGGGGTCGCGGAGGAAATCTTCCGTCGACGCCGGTTGCGCCAGCAACGATTCCACTTCCTGCTGCAGCGCCTCGTCGTCCTGGCAGACCTCGCGCACGAATGACGCCCGCTCGTCGGCAGCGCGTGCCAGGGCATCGTAATAAATTCGCGAAACCTGCCGCCATCGTTCGGGCGTCATCTCTGCAACTCTCGCCGCAGCCACGTTCGCGCCAGCTTCCAGTCACGCATGACCGTCTCGGGCGAGATCCGCAAGACCGCCGCGGTCTCGTCGACGGTGAGACCACCGAAGAAACGCAACTCGACCACTCGACTTCTTCGCTCGTCAAAGTTCGCGAGCGCAGTTAACGCCTCGTCGAGGGCGACCAGATCCGGGGTCTTGTCCGGCACCAACATCGCGTCACTGAGCGACACCGGGATCGCGCCGCCGCCACGCTTCCGATACCGCCGAGCGCGCGCGAGATCGACGAGGATCCGGCGCATCAGCCGCGCCGCCATCGCGAGAAAGTGCGCCCGATTCTGCCAGTTCACGTGCTGCGCATCCACGAGGCGCAGGTATGCCTCGTGGACCAGGGCTGTAGCCTGGAAGCTGTCGCGCGGCCGTTCGCCGCGCATGCACCGTCGGGCGATCCGCTCCAGTTCCTGATGGACGAGTGGAGTCAGTCGCGCGAGGGCGGTCTCGTCTCCGGCCCGCCACGCCAGCAGGAGCCGGGTCACGCTGCCTGAGGACATTTCAATCACGCGAATCGTTCATCGCTCATCTCTAGAGAGGACTTTACCGAGCCGAATCTGAGATTCTGAGTCAAGTTTTCATCGGCGCGGTCAAGTCCGTCCGCGCGTCAGCGCGGCGTTATCAAGCTCATGACCTAGCGAGGCGAAGCCTCGATGATGAAGCGCAGCCTCGCTGGAGGTTTGAAACCGCCTCTATCACGAGCAATTGTAGGCTCCATGCCAGTTTTTGACAGCGCATCCCGCCTCTCGGAATAGGAGGCTCTATGAGCAAGATTCGAGGCGCGCGAACCCTCTTCTTCGGCATATTCGTCACGTTGCTGGCGACGTGCAGCCCCAGGGAGCAACTGACCGCACAGGCGATTCTGACGGGACCCGCAGTGCTCGACGATTGGGGCAATCGGTTCACGTCGCTTGGCGCATCGGTCCCCGAGAACGCGTTACGCACCCAGGTCCGCACCACCATCGCACAACTGGCGATGTTCGACGCCGTCAATGCAGTGCTTGACGGACGCTATCGGCCGTTCGCGTCCAAGCCCGCGTCGCTCCCCGGTGCCTCACCCGAGGCCGCCGCCATCCGCGCCGCCTATATCGTCGCCCTGAACGAGTTCCCGACGAAAACTGCGGCGATCGACAGCGCCTATGCCTCGTCGATCGCGGCCGTTCCCGCGAGCCCGGAAGCGATCGCCGACGGGATCGTGGTTGGCGAAGCCGCCGCCGACGCAGTGCTCGCGGCCCGCGTCGGCGATCACCGCAACGATCCTGAGTTGGAAGGCTACATGCCCGGCAGCGGTCCCGCCGTGTGGGCTCCGACGCCACCCGCATTCGCGAATCCGCAAACCCCGTTCCTTCGATACGTCACGCCATTCGGTTATGACGACCCCGCGCGGTTCCGTCCGCATGGTCCACCTGCCCTCGACAGCACAACGTACACGGCCGACTACAATGAAAGCAGAGATCTGGGTCGGGCAACTGACACGAACCGATCTGACGAGGAGTCGGCGACGGCGCTGTTCTGGTCGCCATCCGCAAGCGCGTTATGGAGCGCTAACCTCCGCAGCCTGGCGAGCTCGATGGATCTATTGACCGCCGCCCGGTTCGAAGCCATCGGCATTGCCACGGTGACCAATTCATTGATTGCGGCGTGGGACGCGAAGTACACGTACATGTTCTGGCGCCCGGTGACTGCAATTCAGGCTGCCGATACTGACGGCAACAATGGGACCGCGCCGGATCCGTCGTGGACACCGTTCATTGTGACGCCGTCCCACCCCGAATATCCCGCCGCGCACACAACGGTCGGCGGCGGCGCGCTCGCGTTTTACACGGTGTGGTTCGGGACCGATCGGTTCCCGCTGGCGTTCAAAGGAAATGGCGGCGCCGTTCGTCATTACACGAGCGTCGCAGAGATCCATGCCGAAGAAGGCAACGCGCGCGTGTGGGGCGGGATGCATTGGCGCAACAGCACCGAGGTGGGAACCCGTGTCGGCAGCAAGGTCGGCAACTACACGGCAACGCATCTCCTCAAGCCGCTGGACGACTGAAACGACCGATCGTCCGCGAGACGAGCTCGTACCAGAGCGCCGATCCTCTGGTCCACGTCCGTGGCCGCTGCGTCGATGTCGATCTCAATCTACAGCGCTCGTCGCATGTCGAGCCCGATGCCAAACCTCGTCTCGACGGTCCCGGTCACGCGGAAGCCACATGAGAGATAGAAGCCTTCCGCATGCGGATTGCCAACCACGTGGAGAAAGCTGGCGGACCTCGCACGAGCAACTTCGGCGATGTGGTCGACGAGTTGCCGTCCGATGCCGCGCTTCCAGACGTCGGGCTCGACGAACAGAGCGTCGAGCTCGGCACCACCGTCTGGTCGTGGCAGCAGCGCCGCAAAGCCGGCGACAACGCCGTCGCGTTCTGCCACGAAGACGCAGCCCTCCGCAATCTGCTCGAGTGGCAGGGCGATCGCGTCCGGGTTCGCGAGAAGCGCGTCGCGGTCGCCCCGATTGCTGAGCGACGCACGCCACTGCAACGACTCGAGCATGTGTTGCTCGTCGGATCGCGCCGCACGAATGGAAATCTGTGAAGCCATTGAACCGATACCTGTGAGGCGATTTGCTGAATGTTCACAGGCGCTTGCGCATCAGGACCGCTCGGAAGGGATTAACGCCGACCGGCCTTCCGCCAGGCCGCCTCCTGAAGTGCCGCCACTATGAACGACGACGCCATCGTGCCACGATCTGTCAGTCAAGTGTCCCGCTAAACGTTGCCAGCTGGAAACCGAAGTGGTCCCGGATTCCGCCGCCGCTTCGCCGGCTTTTTCTGTACACCTAACCGGCCCGATGACGGCTCCTCGCAGCCTGGCCATCGCCCGCGCGAAATCAACGGCGCTTCATGGCGGTCCAGAGCCGGTTCGTCGCGTCGGTCGGCGCGAGCAGCCAGAATGGAGTACGCTGGCGCACCCCGATGACAGTCACTGAGTCAACGAGGGACGCTTGTGAGGTAATTTCGATGGATCGAGCTTTCAGAACGGCACTGACCGTGGCCGCCGCGATCGTCGCCACCGCCCACGTGACTGCCCGTCAGGATGCGGCGCTGAAGGATCTGATGCCGAAGGGCATGGTGATCGGCGTCGCGATCAATCAGCGTCAGAGCGACGGCGTGGACACGGCCGCAGTCGAGATCATCACCCGGCAGTTCAACCAGATCAGCCCTGAGAACCTGCTCAAGTTTCAGCCCGTACATCCCGCGGCGGACCGATACGCGTTCGATGCGCAGGACCGCTACGTGCAGTTCGGCGTCGATCGCAAGATGCAGGTCGTCGGCCACAACCTCGTCTGGCACAACCAGACGCCGGCGTGGGTCTTTCAAGGAACGGACGGCAAGCCTGCCGATCGCGAAACGCTGCTCGCGCGCATGCGCGATCACATCCACACCGTCGTCGGCCGTTACAAGGGCAAGATCCACGGCTGGGACGTCGTCAACGAGGCGATCGACGAGGACGGCTCACTGCGAAAGGCGCCGTGGCACGACGGCATCGGCGATGATTACGTCGCGAAGGCGTTCGAGTTCGCGCACGAGGCCGATCCGAACGCCGAGCTCTATTACAACGACTACAATCTCGAGAAGCCGGCCAAGCGCGCCGGGGTAGTTCGCCTGGTCAAGGATCTGCAGGTGCGCAAGCTGCGAATCGACGGCATCGGCAACCAGGGCCACTGGCGGCTCGATACGCCCACCATCAATGAGATCGAGGATGCGCTCACCGACCTGCACGGCACGGGACTCAAGGTGATGTACACCGAGCTCGACATCAACCTGCTGCCGCAGGCCGGCCGCGATGCGGATCCGGCCGTGGCCAACCCGTACGCCAACGGTCTGCCCGACGACAAGCAGCAGCAGCTTGCCCGTCGCTACGCCGACATCTTCGGCCTGATCGTCAAACATCGCGACTGGGTATCGCGGGTGACGTTCTGGGGGCTGAGTGATGCGGACTCGTGGCTCAATCGAGGCCGCATGAATTATCCGCTGTTGTGGGATCGTCAGCGTCAGCCGAAGCCCGCATTCCAAGCCGTCATCGACGTGCTGAAGGGCGCAAAGTAAGCCGTGAAGGTTCGCTCGCTTGCGATGGCGTTGCTGGCGATGGTGGCGCCAGCGTTTGCGCTCGATGGACAGATCGGCATCCACGATCCATCGACCGTTGTCGTCCACGACGGCAAGTTCTACACCTACGGCACGGGCAATGGCCTGCCGATCTCCATTTCCGACGACGGGTGGACATGGCGGCGTGCCGGCTCGCTGATGCAGGCCGTGCGTGGTGACCGTGCGGACGTGATCGCGCGCGGCGGCAACAACACCTGGGCACCGGATGTGATTCGTGTCGGCGACAAATACTTCGTCTACTACTCCGCCCCCGGCACGCAGCCCAAATCAGCGATCGGCCTGCTCGTCGGCAAAACGCTCGATCCGGATTCGCCGGACTACACGTGGGAGGACGGCGGTCCGGTCGTGTGGTCGGACGGTGTCGAAGACAGCAACGCGATCGACCCTGGCGTGCTGCTCGATCCGACCAACGGCTCCTTGTGGCTCACATACGGCTCCTACTTCGGTTACATCCGCCTCGTCGAGCTGGATCCAAAGAGTGGCAAACGGCTTCATCCGGAGAGGAAGCCGATCAACGTCGCCATCAACGGCGAAGCCTCCATCGTGATCTATCACGCGGGGTGGTACTACCTGCTGCTCACGCACGGCTCCTGCTGCGCCGGCGCGAACTCGACTTACAACATCCGAATGGGCCGGTCGAAAAACGTGACCGGGCCGTATGTCGACAACATGGGCATCGACATGCGGCAGGGCGGCGGGAAGCTCTTCCTCGGTTCAAGCGGCCGCCACATCGGCCCGGGTCATTTCGGTCTGCTCGACCTCGGCGACGGCGTACAGAAATTCTCCTGTCATTACGAGGCAGACCTCGATCGAGGCGGCATCAGCGTGCTCGACGTTCGCCCCCTTCTGTGGCGCGACGGCTGGCCGGTCGCGGGAGAAAACTTCACTGAAGGCACCTACGAGATCGAATCGGTCCGTACCGGAACGGCCCTCGAGTTGGCGGTCGAGGGCGTACCGGTCGGAGGGCTGCGAGGACGGGGCGCGCGTGGCGGCGCAGGTCGTGGCGGCGGGGGGCGCGGCGATGCCCCTGTCGCCGATCCGATCCCGGCGCAGGATGCGGCACAAGTGAGCGCCAACTGGCCGGCCGGCCCGATCGATGTGCGGATGTCGCCCTACATGGTCCAGGCGCAGCAGAAGTGGAAGGTCACGCCGGTCAGCAATGCAGGCGGGTATCCAGGATCCCCCTATTTCAAGATCACGATCGCAGGAACGGATCGTGCCCTTGCTGCTACCGAAGACGGCGAGCTGACCACGGCGCCGACATTCACCGGTGGTCCGGAACAACTCTGGCGCATCGATCAACTCGCTGACGGTACGTATCGCGTGATGCCGAAGGCACTCCCGAATCCGAAGGGCGCGCTGGCGCTGTCGGCGATTGGCAGCAGCACGCCGACACTTGCACGGTTCAATCCGGTCACTGATCGACAGCGCTGGTGGTTCAAGACGCCATGACCACCGTCAAAACGGTGCTGGCCGCGGCGCTCATCGGCGCGACGTTCTTCCCGGACGTGGCGGCGCAAAAGGATTCTGCTCGCCCGGCGGCGTCAACGCTCGTGCGTCCCACGTTGCCGACAAAAACGGTGGGTGCTGACGGCTTCATCCAACGCTGGCTGATTCTCGAGCCGATCCCTCGCAACGGTCAGCTTAGCGATGGTGCCGTGCAGGCCGCGGTCAAGAATGAGTATTTCCCGAATCAGCTCGCGGTGATCCCGCACGATGGCGAGAAGGCCACGGTCGGCGGCAGCGAACTCACGTGGCATGCGGTCGACACGATCAATTACAACGTCAATCTCTATCACTTCGCATACGCGCTCGGGAAACCGACTTCCAACGTCCTTTTCTGGGCAGTGGCCATCGTGAATACCACGCGAGAGCTGCCGGGCGTACGGCTTGCGATCGGGTCGAACGCCGCATCGGTCTGGTGGGTCAACGGCCAGGAGGTCGTCGGCATCTACAACGATCGGCAGACGGTGATCGACGATGGGGTGTCCAAGCGCCTCACCCTGCAGAAGGGACCCAACGTCGTCCGCGCGGCGATCTTCAACGCGGGCGGCGCCACCGATTTCTGTGCGCGGTTTCTCGACCCGGAGAACAACTCGGTCAAGGGGATTACCGTAGGACTGAACGTAAAGTGAACCGCGGCGTGTCCCCGATCTCGACTGGAGCAGCCCATGACGCTTGATCGCAGAGCCTTCACGAAATCACTGTCGGCGGCGGCAGGGGCGCTGCTCCCAGCCGGCTGGGCGGCTTCGAGCGCGGCCGCGCGCGCACAAACGCCGCAGCCGGCGGCACGCTCGGCATCACGGCTGTCGCCGACGAAGATCACGAAGATCCGGGTCTTCTATCCGCCCAATTACAACGCCAACGGTCCGCAGGCGTTTCCGCAGAGCAACATGGTCGTCCTCGTCGACACCGAGGCAGGAATCACCGGCATCGGGCAGGGGGGATCGCCAGACACCGTGCGCAACGTCGCTCGAAGCGTGATCGGCAAGAACGCGTTCGACACCGAAATCATCTGGCAGGCGGCGTTCATGGACGGGTTCTACTCTCCCGGCAAGGAGCGGCTGCACGCGCTCGGCGCGATCGATCTGGCGCTGTGGGACATCAAGGGGAAAGCGCTGAACGTGCCGCTCTATCAGTTGTTCGGTGGAAAAGCGCGCGAGCACATCGAACTGTACGCGACGTCTGGTCTTCCGCAAGGCCTGGTACCGCCCGCAGAAGCGGCAGGGATGGGCCTCAAAGATCGGGCCGCTGCGACGATGGCAGCGGGCTATCGCGTGTACCGCGTGGACAGCGGCATTCTACCGAGCACGGGTCGCGCAGGAGGCGGGCGCGGCGCGAACGCGACCGCGGCAGACGGTCCTCCGGCCGGACGAGGGTTCCCGGGAGGCGGCGCGGTCTTCGATTCGCGGTCGCACATCCGGCTGATCATTCAAGCGGTGGAGCAGATCCGCGACGGCGTCGGCCCGGACGGCAACTGGATGATCGATCTGCACCAGAAGTTTGATTTTCACGAGGCCGTCGAGGTCTGCAGGCTCATGGAACCCTCCCGGCCGTTCTGCGTCGAAGATCCCGTACGAGAGGAGCAGTTCCGAACCCAGATTCCCAAGCTGCGGCTTCTCACCACCGTGCCGCTGGCCCCCGGCGAGGAGTGGGGAACGAGAGCCGATTTCAGTCCGCTCATCGAGCACCGCGACATCGACTTCGCGCGTGTATCCCTGCCCAACGTTGGGGGCATTACCGAGATGCTGAAGATCATGGCGGTCTGCGACACGCACAAGGTCGGCATCGTCCCGCATTTCACCGGGCCGATTGCGACGGCGGCACACATGCACACCATGATGGCGTTCCCCGGTCAAGTGCTCATGGAATACAACCAGGGCGACCGCCCGGTGCCGTACATGCCGGAGTTCCTCGAGTGTCGCAACGGAAAAGTGTGGCCGAACGATCGACCCGGACTCGGCATCAGTGTCGACGAGAAGCAACTCACGTTCATCGAAGCGATGACAGAGGCGGCGCCAGGGCCGACACAGCGACGACCCGACGGATCGCTCACGCACTGGTAGCCAAGCGTTGTGGCGCGGTCGCGGGCCATGGCGCGCCGCTCGAGCTGCGACGGATCACAGCGAGGACATATGCTGCAAGACTACAAGCTCGGACTCCGGATGCTCGTCAAATACCCGGGCCTGACGCTTGCGGGCGGACTGTCGCTCGCGATTGCGATCGGGATTGGCGCTGGCTGCTACGACGTGGTCGGGAAGGTCTTCGCGCCCACGATCCCCTTGCCCGAAGGGGACCGCCTCGTCTCGATCGAGACGCAGAATACGGAAACGAACGAGCCAGAGCCGCGCGTGTTGCACGACTTTATCGCGTGGCGGCGCGGTCTGCAGACAATCGAGGACCTTGGCGCGTACCGCACACAAACGCGAAATCTCGTCATCGGCGACGCGCCTCCACAGCCGATCCAGGTCGCGGAACTGACCGCCGCCGCCTTCGCCGCCGCCCGTACGTCTCCCCTGCTCGGTCGTTCCATCCTTAACTCCGACGATACCGCCGGCGCACCGGGCGTGGTCGTTCTCGGCTATGACGTGTGGCAGCGCTCGCTCGGCGGCCGGGAAGACGTCCTCGGTTCGGTCGTGAAGCTGGGGGACACCCCTGCGACCGTGATCGGGGTCATGCCGAAAAGCTTCGGCTACCCGGTCAACCACGACGCCTGGACGCCGCTGTCGCTGCGCGCCTCCTACGATGCGCTCGAAGGCGATGCCATCAGCGTCATCGGCAGACTGGCTCCTGGTGTCTCGCGGCAGCAGGCGGACGCCGAGCTGCGGGTCTTGGGCGAGCGGATGGCTGCGGCGCTGCCGGCAACGCACTCGCGTCTGCGGCCGCGCGTGGTGAAACTCGGCAATGCACCTGATCATCTGGACATCGCGCAGCTCGCGCTGAGGAACTTGCCCGCGCTGCTGGTGCTTGGCATTGCGTGCCTGAGCGTGGGCACGCTGATCTACGCGAGAACCGCAACGCGCGAAGGGGAAATGGCGGTGCGGTCCGCGCTCGGTGCGAGCCGCGCACGCATCATGACTCAACTCTTCGTCGAGGCCCTTGTGCTCGCATCGGTTGCCGCACCGGTCGGCCTCGTCGCCGCCGATCGGCTGCTGGCGTGGGGGATCGAAGGCGCGAACAGGGCTACCGGCGGCGCACCGTTCTGGATGACACCAGGCCTGGAGCTGTCGACGATTGTGTACGCTGGAGGTTTGGCGCTCGTCAGCGCGGCGATGCTGTCGCTGCTGCCCGCGCTGAAGGTCACGCGCACGCGGACGCAGCCGTACCTGGCGAACTTGGGCACCGGTGGCTCGACCCTACGGTTCGGCCGCATCTGGACAGGCGCGATGATCGTCCAGCTGGCGCTGACGGCCATCGGTATCCCAGTCGCCCTCGAGAGCGTGGGCCAGACGTCGCGCAAGGTACAAACGCGGGCAGAGTTTCCAAGCGGAGAGCATCTCGCTGCTCGCATCGATGTCGGTGGGCCCTTTGCGGGCGAGACCATGCCGGCGTTCCACGAGCGGCGCGCGACGACGTTCGAGACGTTCGCCGGGCGCATCGCACAAGAGCCCGGCGTTGTCGCGGTCACTTATAGCGACCGACCGGTCTGGGCAGGAGCCGCACGATTCGGAGAAGTCGAGCCGCCGTCTGGCGCCAAACCAGCCTACGACGGTCGATTTCCGATGTGGGCCGTCGACCCGGCGTTCTTCGAGACGTTCGATCGGCCGGTAGTCGCCGGGCGTGCCTTCCACGACGGGGATATAAACTCGGACGCCCGAACGCTCATTGTCAACGAGGCGTTCGGCCGAGCGTTCGCGCGCAAGACGGGAATCGGTTCGCCGATCGGGGCTCGCCTGCGGTTTGCCGTGTCATCCGCCGCTGACGACGAGGTCGGCGCCCAGCCCAAGGCGTGGCAGCCGTGGGGCGACATCGTCGGCGTCGTGCGCGACTTCGGCCTCGACCCTGATGACAACGGCGACGAACAGCCGCATGTGTTTCGTGCCGTGTCGGCGGGAGCGTTACCTTCGCTCGCGATGAGTGTACGTATGCGCGGCAACCCGGCCAGACTTGCCGCGCGTCTGCCGCTCATCGCGGCCACCGTCGATCCGCGATTGCTCGTCCAGGACCCACTGCCAATGAAGGAATCGATCCGGCAGCGGGATCAGTTTTTGCTCGTGACCGTCGCAGCACAAGTTGCGGTGACGGTCGTCATCTTGTTTCTGTCGGGACTAGGCATCTTCTCGCTCGTGTCCATTAGCGTCTCGCGGCGGACGCGCGAGATCGGGCTGCGCGCGGCGCTCGGCGCGACCCCGCGCCAGGTGCTCGCCCGAATCCTGTCTCGCGCGCTGACGCTCATGGGGAGTGGCACCGCCGCCGGAGCCGCGCTTCTGATGTGGTCCCTCGCCCTCGGCGCCGGGCCCTCGGGCCGTCCGGCGGAAGACGTTCCGCTCTTCGCCGGGTATCTTGTAATGACATCTGCAGTCATGCTCGCCGCGTGTCTGCTGGCGTGCATCGGGCCCGCTCGCCGCGCGCTCAGCATCAGCCCAGCCGATGCTCTGAGGGAGGTCTGAAACGCGAAGGCCCCCGCCGGTACCCGCGTGCAACAGCGGTGCGGGCGCAGGCAACCTTTTCGGCGAGCGGCTTCTCAGACGCGATCGGTTACGCGGCACTCGCCGCAGCGGTCACGAAAGGGTACGCGGCGGTCGGCACCGACACTGGGCATGTCGGCGATCAGATGGAGTTCGGGATCGGCCACCCGGAAAGGATTGTCGACGAGGCTGTATGCTCCGCTGATCGGTCGGCTGCACGCCGGACATGAGCTACCAACCAGTTGGGCTGTACGTCCGCTTACGGTCTCGTCGCCCTGATAACAAATCTGCGCCGCCCGAATTCGACTCTCCGCGTCCCCTCGGCATTCGTACTTGAACAACAAACCGGGATCGGTGTCCAAAATCTTCGACGGTCCGACGCCGAAGCGGTCATTGCGACGAGACGTGAACGTCTGAGTCGGAAGATTGCGTGGGTATTGCATATGCTCCGACGCTCGCTACTCGCTGCAGCTCTCCTTACGACCCTCGCGTACTCGATTCCGGTCCAAGGCGCTCAGGACCTACCGCCAGAGGATCGCGTCCTTGGAGCAGGCGCTGAGATGCGGCTGCCCGCTACGTCGGATGCGTTAGCCGAGACGCTCGCGTCAATCGCGCGTGCCTCGGGCGTGCTGATCGGATTCGAGACCATGCTCGATGTGGGCCCACGAACGAGAGGAACCAGGTTCGGACGGTCGCTGCGAGGCAAGAGAGTCGGCGAGGCTCTGGATGCTCTGATGGCCGTTCATCGGGGCTACGCGTGGCGAAGCGTGAACGGCGTCATTCATGTGCGGCCGCAGCAAGCCTTCGACGACTTCAATCACTTTCTCAACCAGGCCGTCGGGCCGCTCGAGCTGACCGATGCACTGCCGTTGCACGCGACGTTCGAGGTGCATCGAATCTTCGTTCCTGACTGTGTGGTTAACCATCCGATTTACACCGACCAGCGTGAAGCGTTCCTCGAAAAGGAAGACCCCGCCATGCGGCAGTTGGTGACACTCTCGTTTGGCGGCGGCACGGTAATCGATCTGCTCGACGCCGTAATCACGGCGCACGGGTCGCTCTCCTGGAATGTGACGTATGACGTGCCGCGCGAACGGTTGCGCGATGCCACTCCAAGCTACGAGTACGCGGTGTTCGCTTTCGCCGCCTACCCGCAGGTTGGCGGCTGGTGGCGGATGTGCGCCGGCAGGCACGACGACGGACTCGCGCAGCCCTCGGACGCGGTCATGCCGCCCCCGATGCTGAAGTCAGCCGGCAAGTTCACCGCCATCCGCTTGAGCCAACCGCCGCCGATTGACGGACGAGAGTGGATTGCTGCAAATGGGCAGACGACTTCGGCGCCTGGCAAACTCCCAGTACCCATGCAAGCCTTCTCTCTCACGCTGGCTGACTGCGGCGATCACGGCGGCGACTTTGAACGCTGCCAGTTATTGTTCCAGCGCGGGCGCGCGGCTCCTGTGCGAATTGACGCAGGATTCACCGGTTGGGTATTCGTAACGCCCGACAGCCGCTACATCGTAAGTGAGCCGCTGTATGTGCTCGACGTCCGCGAATGGAAGCAGTATGCGTTGTCTGAGGCGCTCCAAATCGCGAACTACACGAAGATCGAGGCGATTTCGCGGGACGGGAGCCGGCTCTTTATCTCGCGACGAGACTGCGTCATGGATTGCAAAGGAGATAGCGGCGTCGAGTATTACGAGGTCACGTTGCCACGATAGGGTTTCGTGTGATCGGTTGGCTGGAGTCAGCGCAACGATACTTAGCCGACGGCGAGCGCCATGATCCGTTCCTCGGTGCACTCAGCCCGTGGCAGGGTGCCGGTAATCGCACCCTCGTGCATCACGGCAACCCGGTCGCTCATATTGAGAATCTCTTCCATGTCGCTGCTGATCATGACGATGGCCACGCCCGCCTGGGCGAGGTTCCGGAGCAGCATATAGATTTCCGCTTTGGCACCGACGTCGATGCCGCGCGTCGGTTCGTCCACGATCAACACTTTCGGACCGAGCGCAAGCCACTTCGCCAGCACCACCTTCTGCTGATTGCCGCCGCTCAAATTCGCGGTTGTCGTCTCGATCGATGGCGCCTTGACCTGCAACTGCTTGCAGACCGTAGCGGCGCCGGCCCGTTCCTTCGTCACCGACACGAGCCCGTGCCTTGCGTATCGCTGCAATGCCGGAAGCGTCACGTTTTCGCGCACTGAGAAATCCACGACGAGGCCGGCGGTCCGCCGATCCTCAGGGACCAGAAACAGACGGTGACGAATTGCCGCCGCCGGGTCGGCAATCTCAATCGCCGACCCGTCGATGAGAACGTGTCCGGCGAGCGGCCGCTCAACGCCGAAAATCGCCTGCGCGACTTCAGACCGACCCGCGCCGACCAGACCGGCAATCCCGAGGATCTCACCGCGGCCCACCCCGAATGAAACCGTTTGTCGTGGATAGCGCGTGGTGCGGAGCCCCTCGACCCTGAAACACTCATCGCGGCCGGCGGCGCCGAGCGATTGCACGTGAGGGGCAATGTCGCGGCCGACCATCAGCCGCACCATGTTGTCGTGGGTCAGTTCGTCGCGCGACAGGGAGCCGACATTTGCACCGTCGCGAAGTACGACCGCCC
>JBKPNQ010000122.1:0-5491 GCA_046732715.1 Acidobacteriota bacterium
GGTCGACACAGTCCTCGGCCATGTGGCGGTAGGTTGTCCACTTCCCCCCGGCGATCGTCAGCAAGCCTGACTGGTCGATGTGCATTGTGTGATCGCGCGACAGCGATGCGGTGTTTCCGCCCGTGCCCGATCGCACCAGCGGTCTGATGCCCACGAACACGCTCAGTACATCGGCGCGCGTGATCGGTCGGCGCAGGTAGCGGCCGGCGGTTTCCAGGATGAACTCGATTTCCTCGTCGAACGGGCGCGGCTCGTCGGAGACGTCGGTGATCGGCGTGTCGGTCGTGCCCACGACGGTGTGATCGTGCCAGGGAATCGCAAACATCACACGCCCATCGTTCGTGTGGGGAACCATGATGGCGTGGCCGCCAGGAAGAAACGAGCCGTCGAACACCAGATGGATCCCCTGGCTCGGAGCGATCAGAGGCTCGGCGTCCGCATGCACGAGTCGTCGTACGCGATCGCTCTGCGGTCCGGTCGCGTTGATGACGACCCGCGCTGCGGCGCGAAACTCGTGCCCGTTCTCGAGGTCTTTCGCAACCACGCCGTCGATGAACCCGTCTGCATCGCGGGTCAGCGCCGTCGCGGGCGTGTAGTTCAGGATCAAGGCGCCCTGTTCGACCGCCGTCTCCGCCAGATTGATCAGCAATCGCGCATCGTCGAACTGTCCGTCGTAGTAGACGACGCCGCCGCGGAGCCCTTCGGTCTTGATCGTCGGGAGGCGCGCCAGCGTGTCTTCTTTGGAGAGCATCTGGGAGGTGCCAAAACCGTAGCGGCCGGCGAGCATGTCGTAGACCTTGAGGCCGACGCCGTAGAACGGCGCTTCCCACCACTCGTAGTTCGGGACGACGAAGGCAAGATCGGTGACCAGGTGGGGAGCGTTCTGGCGAAGCAGGCCGCGTTCCTTGAGCGCTTCCATGACCAGCGAAATCGCACCCTGCTCGAGGTATCGGACGCCGCCGTGGACGAGTTTTGTCGAGCGGCTGGAGGTTCCCTTTCCGAAGTCGTGTTGCTCGAGCAGCAGCACCTCGTAGCCACGCGAAGCGGCATCGACGGCCACTCCCATTCCAACGGCGCCGCCGCCGATGATGACCATGTCCCACGGCTCATGCCGTGAAACGGCACGCCCCAACATCTCGGCGCGATTCATGGACCCCACTCCAATTGGTGAATTGGTGAATTGGTGAATTGGTGATTTTGGCTTCGCACGCGCTACCGCGCGTGCTTTAGAAGCGCGGCGGTAGCCGCGCGATGGCAATTCACCAACTCATGGATCCACCAATTCAGCGATTTTTCCACGCCTTGGCGCGCTGCAGGGCCTCCGTCCAGCGACTGCGCAGCTCGCGGACCCGGGCAGGGGGCATCAAGGGCTCAAATCGTCGTTCTGTTTGCCACTGGTTTGCGATTTCATCTCCGCTCTTCCAGAAGCCAACTGCGAGGCCGGCAAGGTAGGCGGCACCGAGAGCGGTCGTCTCCGTGATCTTCGGGCGGACCACGGGCGCGCCGATCAGATCCGACTGAAACTGCATCATGAAATCGTTCCGGGCGGCGCCGCCGTCGACGCGAAGCTCGGCGAGCTGCACGCCGCCATCGGCCTGCATGGCATCGAGGAGATCTGCGGACTGGAATGCGATGGACTCGAGCGCGGCGCGGGCGATGTGCGCGGCGGTGGCGCCTCGCGTGAGTCCGACGATCGCGCCACGCGCATATTGGTCCCAGTGAGGTGCGCCGAGCCCGGCAAACGCCGGCACGAGATAAACATCACCGTTGTCGGGCACTGAGCGCGCCAGCGCCTCGACGTCGCCCGAGGATCGAATGATGCCGAGACCGTCGCGCAGCCACTGCACGACCGCGCCGCCGATGAAAACGCTGCCTTCGAGCGCGTACTCGGTCACGCCGTTGCGCGTCCACGCGACGGTCGTCACGAGCTTGTGCTGCGATTGGGCAGCCTTCGTCCCGGTGTTCTGCAGCATGAAGCAGCCGGTTCCGTAGGTGTTCTTCGTCATACCCGGCGACGTGCACATCTGCCCGAATAGCGCCGCCTGCTGATCGCCGGCAATGCCTGCCAGTTTCACGCCCTCCAGGCCGAGCGCAGCGGTGACCTGGCCATAAACTTCGCTCGAGGCACGAACTTCGGGCAGCACACCTCGCGGGATGCGCAGCGCGCGCAACAGCTCGTCATCCCATTGCAACGAATGAATGTTGAGCATGAGCGTGCGAGACGCGTTGGTGCTGTCGGTGACGTGCAAACGGCCTTCGGTGAGCTTCCAGAGCAGCCACGTGTCCACCGTGCCGAATGCCAGCTCGCCCGCCTCCGCCCGGGCTCGAGCGCCGGCGACGTTGTCAAGAATCCAGGCCAGCTTCGTGCCGGAGAAGTACGCGTCGAGCACCAGGCCGGTACGCTCACGAAACAGTGGTTCGGCACCATCCGCACGGAGTTGATCGCACATGCTCGCGGTGCGTCGATCCTGCCAGACAATCGCATTGGCGACCGGTAGCCCGGTCTTCCTGTCCCACACAATCGTGGTTTCGCGCTGGTTGGTGATTCCAATGGCGGAGACGTCCGTCGCCCGCGCGCCAGCGCCGGCCAGCACCTCGACCGCGACGCCGGCCTGCGACGTCCAGATTTCCATCGGGTCGTGCTCGACCCAGCCTGGCTGCGGAAAGATCTGTTGGAATTCCCGCTGCGCGACACCTTTGATCCCGCCGTCCCGATCGAACAGGATCGCGCGCGAGCTGGTGGTTCCCTGGTCCAGGGCAAGGATGTAAGGCACCGAATCCCTCCAAACGTGTGATGTCCGTCGAAGGTGATGGTAACCGAGTTCCGGAAGAGTCTAGGAGGAGAAGGCGAGGAGGAATCGGCCGCTTCGATCGCTAAACCGCCGCGCCGGCGTGCTCGGCTAGAACGCCGGAGACGTGAATTGGCGGCACGAGGGTGACGGTTTCCGGCATCCAGTACTCGATTACGCGCTCGAGGATCTCGTCCAGGTGCACGGTTGGCTTATATCCGACGAGCTGCCGAATCTTGCTGATATCGGGCACGCGCCGCGACATGTCCTCGAAGCTGTGACCGAACACCTCGTGATAGGGCACGAATCTGATCGTGGAATCGCTGCCGGTCATGGCGATGATTCGTTTCGCGAGATCGCGGATGGTGACTTCGGCGCCGTTGCCGATGTTGAAGACCTGTCCGACACTTCGTGGTTCATCGACCAGCGCCAGCAGTCCGGATACGACGTCGCCGACCCAGGTGAAGCTGCGGCTCTGTGAGCCGTCGCCGTGGACGATCAGCGGTTGGCCGGCGAGCGCCTGGCGGACAAAGTTCGGAATCACCATGCCATAGCGGTCGCTTTGTCGCGGCCCGACCGTGTTGAAGAAGCGGACCACGGTCACGGGAACGTACCGTTCCTTCCAGTAGGCGAGCGCCAGGAATTCGTCGATCAGCTTGCTGGCGGCATACCCCCAGCGGGTTTTCGTCGGCTGGCCGAGCACGAGGTCTGCGTCTTCGCGGAACGGAAACACCGTGCTCTTCCCGTAGACCTCAGAAGTCGAGGCGACGACAACGCGCTTCTTCTGCTTCGAGGCCTGACGAAGCACGGTCTCGGTGCCGTGAACGTTGGTCTCGATCGTGTGAACCGGCTTGCTCACGACAAGCCGCACGCCAACCGCCGCGGCGAGGTGAAACACCACGTCGCACTGATCGATCAGCTCGCCGACGACGAAATCGTCGGTCACTGAGCCGATCGTGTACCAAAATCCGGGACGCGCCATGAGGTGAGCGATGTTCTCGAGCCGTCCGGTTGATAGATCGTCTAGAACAGCGACCTCGTCGCCGCGGTCGAGAAGGGCTTCGGCCAGGTGTGATCCGATGAAGCCGGCGCCACCAGTGATTAGAACGCGCATAAAAATGATTTCACTCCAGAAAACACTAAAACCGTCTGATGACGGACACGCCCGCGCTGTATCCGCCGAACGCGCCGCTTCCGAGGCGCTGATTGGAAATGCCGCCGCCAGACACTTTGAGCGCCCACGGCGAGTAGATGCCGAAGGTGGCTTCCGCAGTCGCACTGCCTCCCAGGCGGAACGCCGGGCTGAAATCGTCGCGCTGTGCACCCAGGCCCAACGACATCCCAAGGCCAATGCTTTCGCGGACCTTCCAGTACGGATAGGCGGTGAACCCGTAGTACTGGTAACGGCTGGGATCGTAGTAACCGTTGTCGAAATTCGTTTTCGAGCTGAGCTGCGAGACGATGAGCCCGAGATCGAGGTTCAGGCGCTCCAGACGCGCAACGCTATAACGTGGCGAAAAGGTGAACTCCCAACGGCGATTGCCGTCGGTCAAGGTCTGATACCGAACGTCGCCGTCAATCACCCACCGAAGGTCTGGCGACCATTGCAGCCGGGCGGTATGACTCACATGGCGGAGTCCGAGGCCGACGGTGCGCGGTGACACGACAAAGAAACCCGAGGTGCGTTCGAGCGACAGGTGCAACCCGTCGATCGGTGCGAGGTCCGCTCCGATCGCATACGTGGTGAACGCGTCAACCGACGTTCGTGCCTGCCCGAGACGGCCGTGAAGATTGAAGACGCCCAGCTGATGCGCCGTGCCGACCCAAACCTGATCGTGCTCGGCGCTCTCGATTCCATCGATGCGCTCGAGACCGCTTCCGTGGCTGGCGCGAAGCCGCTCATGTTCGAATCCACCGCTGAGGGTCGTCCCGTTGCCGAGGGCGACGGTCACGTGTGGTTCAATCCTCTGAATCGAAAGAGTGCTCGAGTCACCGTACGTGCTGACGCCCGGCTCGGCCGCCGACGCGAGGACGCTTCGTACCATGCGTTCGACGGATCTGGTGTCTTTCGAACCCGGCTGCAGGCGTCGCAACGTTTCGAGTGACTGAGACGCTTCGCGTGGACGACGATCGGTCGCGAGCGCGATCGTGCGCGTCAGGTTGAGCTCGTAGTCATCCGGGTGTTCGCGAAGCATCGTATCGAGCACGTCGAGCGCTTCACGGGGCCGACCCGCTCGGGCGAGGACTGCCGCGGTCTCGCGGCCGTAATTCTCGTCCTTCCCAAAGCGACGCTGATATTGTTCGAGGTCCGCAAGAGCGGCTGCGTAGTTTCCGCGCCACATTTCCGTTCTCGCCAGCTCGATCCAGGCCGTTGCCGAATTCGGGTTGGCGGCGAGATAACGCGTGTAAGCGTCGACCGCTGCATCCGACCGCCCGGCCCAGGCATTGACACGGGCAAGTTTCAGGGAAGTATCACTGTCGTCGGGTTCCAGCCTCAGGAGCCGGCGATAAGAATCCTGCGCGCGGTTGTAATCACCGGCCCACGTCGCCAGCGTCGCTCGCGCACGAAGCCACTCGACCGCGTCGGGCGAGAGCGCGACCGCGTGTTCGATCGCTTCGAGCGCCGCTGCAGGCCGATTCAGGACCGCATAGGCCTGTGACAGGCGAACGTACAGCTGGGCGTCTTGTGGCGCTTCCTGGAT
>JBKPNQ010000123.1:0-19883 GCA_046732715.1 Acidobacteriota bacterium
GACAGCCGCCATACATCATCACGTCCGAAGAGATAGATGAAGGGATTGGACTGCTGGACGCCGCGCTGATTGCGGCCTTCGGAGGACAACAGCAATGACGATGGTGACGTTCCGGCGGGCGGAAGGTTCCGACGCGCCCGCGATCCACAAGCTGATTTCCGACAATCTGGAAACCGGCCACCTCCTTCCTCGGACGATGGACGACGTCGTCGGTCACGCACCGCGTTTCATCGTCGCCGAGGCGGATCGGCGCGTGATTGGGTGCGCCGAGCTGGCGCCTCTGAGCAAGAAAGTCGCCGAGGTGCGCTCGCTGGTGGTCGATCAGCAGGCGCGAGGCAATCGAATCGGACCGCGATTGCTCACCGAACTCGCGTCGGCAGCCGTCGCGCAAGGCTTTTCCACGCTGTGTGCATTTACCCATCAGCCGTCGCATTTCGTGAAACTGGGCTTCACGATCGTTCCGCATATGTGGGTGTCCGAAAAGATTGCGCACGACTGCACCACGTGCCCGCTGTTCCGCCGCTGCGGCCAGTACGCGGTCACGCTGCCGTTGCGGGACGGTGTTCACATTCGGCCCGAGCAACCGGCTGCGGTCATCTACGGCGGTCGTTCGGTGGCGGCAAGGCGCCCCAACGTCGAACGGCTGCAACTCGATCCGGTCCCGGTGTTCGCTGGCGTTGACGAAAGCGCGGTGCCTGCGTGACTTGCGTGGCAAATGTCTCGGCACGACCGATTGACGGGAACGTCACGGCGCCGCAGGGCTTCCGCGCATCTGGCGTCTCGTGCGGTATCAAGGCCAAGGGGCTGGATCTCGCCCTGATCGTCTCGGACCGGGCGGCGACGGCAGCCGCTGTCTTCACGCTGAATCGGGCACAGGCCGCACCAATCATCGTGTCTCGCCGCAACCTGGCCAATGCTGCCGGACACGCACGGGCCATCGTGGTGAACAGCGGGTGTGCCAATGCGTGCACCGGCAGCGAGGGCATGCGGCACGCCGAGATCATGGCGGCGAGGACGGCATCGACGATTGGCTGCGACCTCGCCGAAGTTCTCGTCGCCTCGACCGGCGTCATCGGCGTGCAATTGCCCATCGACAAGGTGACGAACGGAATCGCTGGTGCCGCTGCAGCGCTGCGGGCCGACGGCGGCGACGACGCGGCTCGCGCAATCATGACGACGGATCCGTTTCCCAAGAGCGCGTCGGTCGAAATCGCCACCGCGGCTGGCATGTTTCGGGTCGGAGGTATCGCCAAGGGGTCTGGAATGATCGAGCCGAACATGGCCACCATGCTTGGCTTTGTGACCCTGGATGCCTTCGTCGAGCCGGCACTGTTACAGAGGGCGCTCAAGGCTGTGGTCGACGACACGTTCAACGCGATCACGGTCGACGGGGAATGCTCCACGAATGACTGCGTGTTCGCGCTGGCCAACGGTGCCAGCGGCGTCACGCTTGGCGACGATGACTATCCGGTCCTGATTGAAGCACTGCGTCAGGTGTGCGAACCGCTTGCCGTGGGCATCGTCCGCGGTGGTGAAGGCGCGACCAAACTCATCACGGTTCGGGTGACGGGAGCGGCTTCCGACGCCGACGCGCGGCGGGCGGCGAGGGCGATCGCCAATTCACCATTGGTGAAGACGGCGATTCACGGTGGCGACCCGAACTGGGGGCGCCTCGTTGCCGTCGCGGGACGCTCAGGGTCCGAGTTCGCCCTCGACGCCGCGGTCGTTCGTATCGGTGCGGTGGAGCTTTTCAGTGGCGGGGCGCCGCACGACGAACGCGCACCGCAGGCGGCCGATTATCTGAAGGGAAAGGATCTCGTCGTCTCGGTGGACCTTGGCACCGGCGGCGCCGGAACCTCACAGATGTGGACATGCGACTTGAGCGCTGAGTACGTGCGGATTAATGCTGAGTACCGGACGTAAGGGATAAGGGATAGCGCCTGCGGCCCGAGCGAGGCGCGAAGTCGCCGAGCGAGAGCGAGCGGGGGTGGGGCCCTGCGAGCAGTGAGGAAAGCAGACAAGGACTCCGACATGCCTGGCACCACTGAGATTCCGGCGCGGTTTCTGTCGATTCTCGACTTCGATCACGACACGCTCGGTGCGTGCCTCGACCGGGCGGCGCAGTATAAGGCGGCGCGGATGGCAGGCGTCTACGATCAAAAGGTGCTCAAGCACCGCCATGTCGCGCTGCTGTTCGAGAAGCCGTCGCTCCGCACCCGTTCAACCTTTCAGATCGCCGTCCGCGAGCTCGGCGGCGATGTGATCGAGCCCGGAACTGACGTCGCGCTCGGCGGCCGGGAGTCGATCGCGGATGTTGCCCGAAACCTCGAGCGCTGGGTCTTCGCGGCGGTCATTCGAACCTACGGTCAGGACAAGTTGAGCGAGTTTGCGGCGGCGGCCCCGCGATTGCGGGTATTGAACGCCTTGACCAACGAAGAGCATCCCTGTCAGGCGCTGGCGGACTGCCTCACGCTCCAACAGGCCTGGGGAAGCCTCAAGAACCGCACGATCGCGTTCGTCGGCGACGGCAACAACGTCGCCACGTCGCTTGCCCAAGCCGCGGTCATGCAGGGCGCTCACGTTCGAGTGGCGTCTCCGGCCGGATTCGGCCTGCCGGATCGCGTAGTCAGTGATGTCGCCCGGATTGCGCGCGGCGGTGGATCGCTCGAGTGTGTCGTCGACCCTGTCGCTGCCGTGAAGGATGCCGACGCGGTCTACACCGACGTCTGGACATCGATGGGTCAGGAAGACGAAACTGAGAAACGGCTCGCCGTGTTCGCGCCGTATCAGGTCAACGGCGCGTTGATGGCGCACGCCGCGCCTGACGCACTGTTCATGCACTGCCTTCCCGCCCACCGTGGATACGAAGTGAGCGACGAGGTCATCGATTCGAGCGCCTCGGTCGTCTTCGATCAGGCAGAGAATCGCCTGCACGTCCAGAAGGCACTGCTCGCAATGCTCGCGCTGGCGCCTGGGCGCTGAGAGTCCGAAGCGGTACACAGCCTGATGTGGTAGGCTCCGCCCTGCCATGCGGCAGGTCGTCATTCCGCGGTTCGGCGCGCCCGACGTGCTCGAACTGCGTGAGGTTCCGGACCCCTCAGCCGGACCAGGAGACCTTCGGATCCGTATCAGGGCCGCGGGCATCAACTTCGCGGACATCCTTGCGAGGCTCGGTCTCTATCCCGATGCCCCGCGGCCACCGATGGTCGTCGGCTATGAAGTTGCGGGCAAAGTCGACGAGGTCGGCCGAGACGTCGTCGGGTTCGCGGCCGGCGATCGCGTTATCGCGCTGACGCGATTCGGCGGGTACGCCGACACCGTCGTCGTTCCCTCTACTCAGGCATTCCACTTCCCGGACGATCTCAGCGACTCGGAAGCCGCCGCAGTACCGGTCAACTACCTGACCGCCTCGCTGGCGTTATATCGAATGGCGGCACTGGCGCCAGGAGAGACTGTGCTGGTTCACAACGCCGGCGGCGGAGTGGGCATTGCTGCAACGCAGCTCGCGCGCCTGCGACGCGCTACGGTCATCGGCACCGCGTCGGCGTTCAAGCACGATGCGCTCCGCAGTTTCGGCGTCGATCACACGATCGACTACCGCCACGCCAACGTCGCGGACGAGGTGAAGAAGCTGACTCGTGGACGCGGCGTGGATGTCATTCTCGATCCCATCGGCGGACGTAGTTTCACCGAAAGCTATCGCATGCTGGCGCCACTCGGGCGCCTGATCATTTTTGGCTTGTCGGCCGCGGCACCTGGCGAGAAGCGAAGTGCCTGGCGTGCACTCCACGCATGGCTTTCGACTCCGCGGTTCAACCCGATGTCGATGATCAATCGCAATCGCGGCGTTTTCGGACTGCACATCGGACATCTCTGGGAGGAACGTCGCCAGCTGGCCCCGTTGATGGAGATGCTGATCAGCGAGCTGTCTGCCGGCAGGCTGACCCCGGTCGTCGCCCGCACGTTCCCGCTCGAGCGCGCCGCTGACGCTCACCGATTCATCCAGAGTCGAGCAAATATCGGGAAGGTCGTGCTGACTACGTAAATTGTTGATTGTCGATTGATTGCTGATTGGGACGCTCCATCGGCAATCGCCAATCAGAGATCAGCAAATTCTCGTTGCTTCACCCGATCGACTGGAACCGACGTGTGCCGGCGGGTGTCGAACCCGATGGGCACGTTGCCTCACGCCCAGCGGATTCCCGACGAAAGTCCAACTATGCACCGGCGTTTGGCGTCTAAGGCGCGTATGATTCGAGCCCTGCGCGCATTGACGCTCGTCCTCGCGTTCGGCGTCACGACAGGGCGGATTGTCGCGGCGCAGCAGCCAGCGAGCACGCCAAGAACCACGCCGATTCGCATCTTCCTGGATTGCAGTTTCTTCTGCGACGAGGATTTCCTCAAACGCGAGATCACGATCGTCGACTACATGCGCGATCGCCGCGACGCGGATGTCCACGTCCTGGTCACGACACAGGAGACCGGAGGTGGGGGGACCGAATACACGCTGAAGTTCATCGGTCTTGGTTCGTTCGCGGGCGCTGATCAGACCCTGCGCTATTCCGCGCCGCAGGCCGCCACGGCCGACGAACGACGCAAAGGAATCGCGGACGTCATCAAACTGGGGCTCGTGCGGTACGTGGCGGAGTCGCCCCAATCACAACGGTTGAAGATTACGTTTTCCCCAGAAGAAGCCGCCGCGAAGAAGCCGGGCGAGAAGGATCGGTGGAACCTCTGGGTCTTCCGAACGAATGTGGGCGGCAGCTTCAACGGTGAACAGTCGAACACGAATCGCTCGATCCGCGGATCCGCGTCGGCCAATCGGACTACGGACGAGTGGCGCTTGAGCTTTGCTGCGAACGCCGATTACCGGGCCGAAGAATTTCAACTGAGCGAGACGGAAACATTCGAAACCGTGTCGCGCAATTCGGGCGGCGAAGCAACCATCGTCAAGAGCCTCTCGCAGCACTGGTCCGCCGGACTGCTCGGCAACGCGCAATCATCGACGTTTCTCAACTACGACCTGCGCCTGCGCATCGCACCTGGACTCGAGTACGACATCTTCCCGTACTCGGAGTCGACCCGCCGGATGCTGACGTTCCAATACACGATTGGGTTCGACTCTCACAATTACCGGGAGGAGACGATCTATGAGAAGACCGAGGAGAAGCTGTTCGATCACAAGCTGACGACTGCCTTGAGCCTGCGGCAGCCCTGGGGCACGGCTTCGGGCTCCGTGGACTTTTCGCAGTACCTGACCGATCCCCGCAAGTACAGCATCTCTGCGTTTGGCGGCACCAACATCCGCCTGTTCAAAGGATTCTCGGTCAACATCTTCACCGAGCTGTCGAGAACCCGAGATCAGATCTACCTGCCGAAGGGAGAAGCGAGCACCGAGGAGATCCTCGTACGGCAACGGCAGCTTGCGACCACTTACCAGTACTTCATCAACTTCGGAATCTCGTACTCCTTCGGATCGATCTTCAACAACATCGTCAATCCGCGTTTTGGTGGAGGCGGAGGGAATTTCTTCTTCTTCGATTAACGAGTCGCGGCTCGTCCGCCTGCGCGCTCAAAGATTCGAGGATTCAAGGATTGGGGATTCAGGGATGAGCGATCCGGGATCAGTGATGAGCGATTAGGGATTCAACGAGTGACACTTCCGCCGGCAACCAGCCGGCGGAAGCGTGGCGATGTGATCGCGCGGACGCGCGCGAGGCGCTCGAAGACGCGGACTACTTGAGGTGCTTGCCGACGAGCTTCGTCATCTCGAACATGTTGACCTGGGCCTTGCCGCCGAAGACTGGCTTGAGCGCGGCATCGGCCTTGATCATGCGGCGGTTCTTCGCATCCTGCAGCCCGTTCTTCTTGATGTAGGCCCACAGCTTCTTGGTGACCTCGGTCCGCGGCACCGCCTTGTCCCCAATCACCGCTGCCAGCGCAGGGCTCGGCGAGACGGGCTTCATGAACGCGGCGTTTGGCTTCCGGGCGCTCTTCTTCTTCGCGGTCGCGGTTTTCTTTTTCGCTGTCTTGGCCATCTACTCTCCTCTTGAAGACGCACAAGGGCGTCAGCGCAGTAGTATCGCGCAAATTCGCGCAGTCCAGAGAAGAAAAGTGCAGGCGCCGGCGCTAATTCACGTCCGTCTTGCCGGTTGAAGCGCGTGCGCGCAGGCCGGTCGGGTTTTCGAGCTCTGGCAGGTTGCCGTCGCGATCCTCGGGGTCCCGCGCCTCAGCGCGTTCTTCGACCACGATTTCAATGGCCCTTCGCTTGTCTTCGTTGAGCATGTCGTAGATGCTTCCCGTCGCTCCGGGACCGATGTTCCGGCTGTTTCGACCCAGTCTCGAGAACGCGACGATCACCAGGACGATGGCAGCCAGCCAGATGATCGCGGTGAAGAATTGGGGCGGCATGAGTATTCCTTTGCGGAGAAGCTTCCAGCTATCGGCTGCCCAGCAGGAAAGAACTGGAAGCCGGACGCTGGGAGCCTCAGAAATCTCGAATTCAAGGGATCGTCACTCTCAGAGCTCCCGTTCGATCACCCGTCCTCCCTGCAAGACGACAATCTCGTCGGCAAGCTGGCTGGCTTCGGATCGATCGTGCGTCACATAGACAATCGGCACTCGCAACTCGTCACGAACTCGCTCGAGATAGGGCAGGATTCGCCGCCGGCGCTCGACGTCCACCGCCGCCAGTGGTTCGTCGAGCAGGAGCAGTTCTGGAGCCGACATCAGCGCGCGCGCCAACGCCACCCGCTGCCGCTCGCCGCCCGACAGTTGCGGCACGTCGCGGTTGAGCAACCCTTCGATCTCGAGCATCCTCGACACCGTGGGCAGCGCCAGTTTCTGTCCGTCCCGTCGGCCGTACAGGACGTTCCGTCGGACATTCATGTGAGGAAACAGCGCGACATCCTGAGCGACGTATCCGACGTGCCGCCGGTGGGTCGGAATGTTGATTCCGCTGCGGCTGTCGAATAGCACCCTGTTGTTGATCGCGATGGAGCCCGAGCCTGGAGTGCGCAGGCCGGCTATGGCGTCGAGCACCGTCGTCTTCCCCGCACCGGATGGACCAAACAGCGCCGTGACCGGCCGGTCCAGCCGGAGGTCGATGTCGAGCGTAAAAGAACCCTGCCATAACCGGAAATCTAGGACGATCACGCGCGGGAACTCTCGCGCGAGATTATCCAGTTCGAGGCCGCGAGCGCAATAAACGCGATTGCCGCCGAAATCGCCACCAGCGTGCCCGCCGCTCGATCGCGGCCGGTCTCAGCAAACGAATAAATCGCAACGGCGAGCGTCCTGGTCGAGCCCGGGATGCTGCCCGCAATCATGATGGTGGCGCCGAATTCGCCAAGGGCCCGGGCAAACCCGAGCACTGCGCCGGCCATGACTGCGGGACGCGCAAGCGGCAGCGTCACCGTAAAGAACACGCGCAGCGGCGCAGCGCCAAGCGTCGCCGCGGCCGCTTCGTATCGCCGATCGACCTGTTCGATCCCCGCCCTCACGGTTCGCACGAGCAGCGGCAGCCCCATGACCGCCATCGCCAGGACGACGGCTTTCCATGTGAAGACGATGTCGATGCCGGCTCGCGCGAATACGCGACCGACAGGCCCCCTCGGGGCGACGAGCGCCAGGAGCACGAGACCGGTGGCGACGGGAGGCATCACGAGCGGCAACGAGACGACCGTGTCGAGCAGCACACGGCCGCGGAAGCGGCCCCGCGCCAGGATCCACGCCAGCAGCAGGCCCGGCGGCAGCATCAGCAGCGTCGCCAGACACGCGGTTCCAACCGTGAATGCCGTTATCTGCCAGGCGTCCATCACCACTCAGGGCATCGTCGCCAGCGGGGTAAAACCGAACCTACGGAATATCGGCGCCGCCTGAGGACCGGCCAGGAACGAAAGGAATTGCTGCGCAGCCTCGTGCTGCCGCGAATGGGTCACCACCGCGGCCGGATAAACGATGCGGGGGGCGGCCGGTCCGGTGACGATGAATGCCGTCACTGCATGCGGCGCCAGCGCGGCGTCGGTCTCGTAGACGATCGCCGCGTCAGCACTCCCGTTCTCGACGACGGTGAGCGCTGCACGCACGTTGGCCACGGGAACGATCTTGGACGCGACCTGCGGCCACACCCCGGCGGTCTGAAGGTAGCTCTGCGCATAGACGCCGGCGGGCACGGCGGACGGATCCCCGAGCGCGATGCGGCGAACATCCTCGCGCCCCAGGTCCTGAACGTTGCGGATTGATGAACCGGTGGCGGTGTCCTTCCGCGTGATCACCGCCAGTCGATTGCCCAGAAGCGCCACGCGAGTGGACCGGTCGATGGCCCCGGCGCGCTCAGCAACGTCCATCTGCGCCTCGTCGGCGCTGATAAACACGTCGGCTGGCGCTCCGTTCACCAGCTGACGGGCGAGAACGTTGGAGCCGGCGAAATTGAATCGGACCGGACCACCGCCGGACGCCGCGTACGACTTGGCCACCGCCTCCAGGGAGTCGGTCAGGCTGATCGCCGCCGACACGGTCAGCGGGTCGGCGCGCAATCCGCCAGCCGCCAGCGCCAGGCAGAGCACGACGCTCCGCAACAACATGCTATGATTTTATTCGATTTGGTGCTGCTTTTAAATCAGCTTAGGTCGATTCTGCGGATGGGCTGACAGCGCGCAACACGACCAGCGAAAACGACTCGAGTCGAATCCGCTGTCCGGCGCCCACCTCCTCGCCCTCTTCCAGTTCCAGCAGGCGGTCCTTCTCCCGGGCAGTGTCGAGCAGAACCGTCCATCGCTCGCCCCACTTGTCATCGGGAAGGGTGAACTCGAGCGAATTGTGGTGGGTGTTGAACATCATGTAGAAGCTGTCGTCGACGATGGGCTCACCCCGCTCGTTCGGGCTCGGAATCGCGTGACCGTTGAGGAAGACGCCCAGCGATTTGGCAAAGCCGGCACGCCAGTCGTCTTCGGTCATGCTCGTGCCGGCAGGCGTGAACCAGCCGATGTCGCCGACTTCCATGCCGTGGATCGGCCGTCCCTGGAACCAACGCCGGCGCCAGAACACCGGATGTCGATTGCGAAGCGCAATCAACCGGCGGGTGAATTGCAGCAGATCGTTGTCGACGTGCTCCCAGTCGTACCAGGAAATCTCGTTGTCCTGGCAGTACGCATTGTTGTTGCCGCGCTGCGTCCGGCCGATTTCATCCCCGCCGAGCAGCATCGGCACTCCCTGTGAGAGCATCAGCGTCGTCAGGAAATTGCGCGTCTGCCGCCGGCGAAGCGCGACGACGTCCGGGGCGTCCGTCGGACCTTCCTGACCGCAGTTCCACGAACGATTGTGGCTCTCGCCGTCGCGGTTCTCCTCGCCGTTTGCCTCGTTGTGTTTGTCGTTGTACGAGACGAGATCGCGCAGCGTGAACCCGTCATGCGCGGTGATGAAATTGACGCTCGCATACGGACGACGGCCGGTGCCCTGATACAGATCCGAGCTGCCGGTCAGGCGTGACCCGAATTCAGCCAGCGCCTGATCCGATCCTCGCCAGAGATCGCGGACGGTGTCGCGATACTTGCCGTTCCATTCCGACCACAGCGGTGGAAAATTGCCGACTTGATATCCGCCCTCGCCGATGTCCCACGGTTCGGCGATGAGTTTCACCTGGCTGACGACCGGATCCTGCTGAATCAGATCGAAGAACGACGACAGCCGGTCGACGTCGTGCAGCTCGCGCGCCAGCGTCGCGGCCAGGTCGAAGCGAAAGCCGTCGACGTGCATCTCGAGGACCCAGTAGCGCAGGCTGTCCATGATGAGTTGCAGCACGTGCGGGTGCCGCATGTTCGGCGTGTTGCCGGTGCCGGTGTAGTCCATGTAATAGCGCCGGTTGTCCGGCATCAGACGGTAGTACGCAGGATTGTCGATGCCTTTGAACGACAGCATCGGACCGAGATGATTGCCTTCGGCGGTGTGGTTGTAGACGACATCGAGAATGACCTCGATGCCGGCGGCGTGAAGCGTCTTCACCAGGTTCTTGAATTCGAGGACCTGCTCGCCGCGCTGCCCGCCAGCGGAGTATTCGTTGTGCGGCGCGAGATAACCAATCGAGTTGTAGCCCCAGTAGTTACGAAGGCCGCGTGAAATCAGAACCGAGTCCTGGACGAACTGGTGAACAGGTAGCAACTCGACGGCCGTGATTCCGAGTTTCTTCAGGTGTTCGACCGCGACGGGATGCGCGAGGCCGGCATAGCTTCCGCGCAGTTCCTCGGGAATGCCGGGATGCGATCGGCTGAACCCCTTGATGTGCGTCTCGTAGACGACCGTCCGATGCCAGGGCGTTTCCGGCTGACGGTCATTGCCCCAATCAAAGAAGGGATTGATGACGACGCTTCTCGCGACGAACGCGGCGCTGTCGAGTTCGTTGCGGGAGTTTTCCGGCTGGCTGAAATGGTAGGGGAAGACCGCTTCGTTCCACTCCCAGAGGCCATCGATCGCCTTCGCATAGGGATCCAGGAGCACTTTCGACGGATTGCACCACAGTCCGTTCTCGGGCGCCCACGGGCCGTGCACCCTGAATCCATAGCGCTGGCCTGGGCGGACATTGGGAAGATAGCCGTGCCAGCAGAGCGCCGTCGTCTCCGGCAGATCGACGCACGTTTCCTGGTCGTGATCGTCGAACAGGCATAACTGCACGCGCGTCGCCGGTTCCGAGAACAGCGAAAAATTGGTTCCAGATCCATCGAATGTCGCACCAAGGGGATACGGCTTTCCTGGCCAGACCTGCATGCACGCTCCGATTGAAAAATATACGGCGTGCGGCGATTCCGGCGCGCCGCTGCCCGTCTTTGCGGGTTACTTCACCACTTGAGCTGGTATGAGTTCAATTCCCGTGCCGCGCCCGTCGGTATAAGCTCTCGTCGATGCTCGAACAGCAGCCGAGGTTCTGATGCGTACTCATTTCATGGTCGCCACTGCGTTTGTGTTCCTGACCACGACGCCGCCACGCGCGGCCGACGATCTTGGCGTGGCGGGCAAAGATGGACTGGTCGTCTGCACGTCGTCGGCCGCCTGCGATGCGGGAGCGTCCGTCCTGGCGCAAGGTGGCAACGCGGTAGACGCCGCCGTGGCGACCGCCTTCGCGCTGGCGGTCACTCACCCGAGCGCGGGAAACATCGGTGGCGGCGGGTTCATGATCGTCCGGACTCCGACCGGCCACGTCACGACGTTCGACTATCGCGAGCGCGCGCCGCTCCGATCGACTCGCACGATGTATCTCGGACACGACGGCCAAATCGTACGCGAACTGACGAACACCGGATACCTGGCTCCCGGCGTCCCAGGCACAATTCGAGGGCTGGAGCTCGCGCACAAGCGCTTTGGAAAGCTGCCGTGGAAAGAAGTCGTCATGCCGGCCGTACGTCTGGCGGAAGAAGGTTTCATCCTGCCGCCTGGCCTCGCACGGGACTTGAACACCCAGGTCGCGGGACCGATGAAACCATTTCCCGCGTCAGTTGCCGCGTACGGCAAGCCTGGCGGCGGACAGTGGGCAGCCGGCGATCGATTGGTGCTCACCGATCTCGGCAAGACGCTGCGCGCGATCGCCGAGGCCGGTGCTGACGTGTTCTACAAGGGCTGGATTGCCGATCGGATCGCCGACGACATGAAAGCCCACGAGGGGCTGATCACGAAAAAAGACCTCGCGTCCTATCGCGCCAAGGTGCGAAAGCCGGTCACCGGAAAGTACCGGGACTTCGAAATCATCTCGATGCCGCCGCCCAGCTCGGGTGGCGTCGCGCTCATTGAGATGCTCAACATCCTCGAGCCGTATCACGTGAAAGAGAGGGGATTGCTCACGGCGCCCGCTCTCCACCTGCAGGTCGAGGCGATGCGCCGTGCCTACCTTGATCGCGCGCGAGATCTCGGCGATCCCGACTTCGTCAAGGTACCGGTCGCCGAGTTGACATCGAAGGCTCACGCGAAGCAAGTGTCAGCCACGATCGATCCCGCCAAGGCCTCCAGCAGCATCGAGCTCGGACGGGACATCGTGTCAACCGCTTCGTCTACGGCTCACGAGTCCGACGAAACGACGCATTTTTCCGTCATCGATCGCAGCGGCATGGCGGTGGCGAGTACCTACACGCTCGAGGGAGGATTCGGCTCGCACGTCGTCGTGGCTGGCGCCGGTTTCATCCTGAACAACGAGATGGGCGACTTCAACAAGAAGCCGGGCGAAACAAACATCCGCGGTGACATCGGCACACCTGCCAACCTGATCGATCCCGGCAAACGGATGCTCAGCTCGATGACCCCGACGATGGTAACGAAGAATGGCAAGCTGATGCTCGTCACCGGATCACCGGGCGGCCGCACGATTATCAACACGGTCTTCACCATCGTCTTTGGCGTCGTCGAGTACGGACTGACCGGCAGGCAGGCGGTCGATCTTCCAAGACTGAATCATGAGTGGCTGCCTGACACTGCGCAGATCGAGCGCGACGGTGCCCCAAGCGCGGACGTGTTCACCGCGCTCACCGGGATGGGCCATTCAATTCGTCCAGGCAGCCGCCAGGGGGATGCCGAATCGATCTGGATAGCGCCGGACGGCACGCCGTATGGCGTCAACGACACGCGTACCGCCGACTCGAAAGCCTCGAACGCAGCTGATTTGACAGCGCCAACCGCCGGACGGTAGGCTTTATGGACATGCTTCGCGCGACGGCTGCACACCGGCACCATCATCATTCCTGCTCTGGCGGGCCGGTCGAGCTGCACGTGCACTGACACATCCTCGGACACTGACGCAGTCAACCAAGCCCCGCTGGAACACATTCAGCGGGGCTTTTTATTTGTGGCGCCTATGGATTTCTCCAAGTTGAACGGGCTGATTCCCGCCGTCATTCAGGACGGCGCGACGCGCGAAGTGCTGATGGTTGGTTTCATGAACCAGGCGGCGCTCGACAAGACCGTCGAGACCGGGTTCGCGACCTTCTTCAGTCGCACGCGCAACAAGCTCTGGACGAAGGGCGAGACATCCGGCAATCGATTGCAGGTCGATCGGATACTGGTGGACTGTGACGATGACACCCTGCTGCTCATGGTGACGCGACTTGGCGAAGGGAACGTCTGTCACACCGGAGAGAGAACGTGTTTTTTCAGGGCCCTTGAAGAAGAACCCATGAAGTAAAGCGATTTCGGCGGCGACCATTAGTCGACGACGTTCGCTGTCACGCTGCGGTCGTACCTAAGAGACGAACAGGAGAAAGGAGAATGGAGGAATCAAATGTTGTTCTTGAAAGACTTACTCTCTTTTCTCCCTTCTCCTGTGGATCACTTTTGATTTGATCGCAGTGTGACAGAGGCTGTCGTTGACTATGTGCTCGACCCTGATCACTCAAGACCGGCAAAAAGATGGCTAAACCTAATTCTCTCAAACTCGGCATCCCCAAAGGCTCGTTGCAGGACGCCACCATCCAGCTCTTTGCGCGCGCCGGGTTCAACATCTACGCGAGCGCGCGATCGTACTTTCCGGCGATTGACGATCCTGAGATCGACTGCATGCTGATCCGGGCGCAGGAGATGGCGCGGTACGTGGCCGACGGCGTCCTCGACGGCGGTCTCACCGGCCAGGACTGGATTGCGGAACACGCGGCGGCCAACGGCTCGACGACCGGCGGCGTGACGCCTCTTGCCGACCTGATCTATGCGAAGCAGAGCTTCGGCAAGGTGCGCTGGGTCCTCGCCGTCCCGGAAGAGTCGGGCTATCAGTCGGCGCGAGACCTCGAGGGCGCGACCATCGCGACGGAGCTCGTCCGGGCCACGCAAGCATACTTTGCGCGTCAGGGCGTCAGGGTGAACGTCGAGTTCTCATGGGGCGCGACGGAGGTGAAGGCACCGAGGCTGGCCGATGCGATCGTCGAGGTCACCGAAACGGGGTCGTCGCTGCGCGCGAACCGGCTCCGAATCATCGATACCGTCCTCGAATCCAACACGCAGCTCATCGGCAACCCGACGGCCCTCAGCGATCCCTGGAAGCGGACGAAGCTCGAGAACATTGCGCTTCTGTTGAAGGCCGCGATCGAAGCTCACGGCCGGGTCGGCATCATGTTGAACGTCCGGCGCGGCGATCTCGACGGCGTGCTCTCGCTGCTCCCCGCGCTTCAACGGCCGACGATCTCACCGCTCAGCGATAACGAGTGGGTGGCAATCAATACGATCATCGAGGAACGCACGGTCCGCGATCTGATTCCGCGTCTCAAAGCCGCCCGCGCCCAGGGCATCGTCGAGTACCCGCTCAACAAGATCGTGATGTGATGGCGTTCCGCGTACGGATCATCGAATCGTCTCGCGGACGCAGCGTCGACTCGCTGCTGGCTCGCCGCTCGCGGGATCAGCGCGCGGTTGTGCGTCGTGTGGCGCAGATCGTGGCCCGCGTCAGGCGCGACGGCGACACGGCGCTGGCCGGTTTCGCGCGACAGTTCGACGCGTTGACCTCGCCGATCGAAGTGACCGCCGATGAAATGTCCGCGGCCAGCCGCGCGCTGCCCAAGGACGTGCGCCGGGCGATCGAGATGGCCGCGGCCAACATCCGCACGATCGCGAGACGGCAGCTTCCCCGTCAGTGGGCCTCGCAACCCGCCCGCGGCGTGCACATCAGCCAGCGGGTTCTTCCCCTCGATCGCGTCGGCTGTTATGTCCCCGGTGGTCGGTATCCGCTCCCCTCGTCGCTGCTGATGACCGCCATCCCTGCGCACGTTGCCGGCGTCAGAGAGATCCTGGCCGTGTGTCCTCGTCCGGACGCCACCATCCTGCACGCGGCGCGCGTGGCCGGCGTGTCCCGGCTGTTCAGACTCGGCGGCGCCCACGCCATTGCCGCCCTCGCCTACGGCACCGAGACGATTCCATCGGTGGACAAAATCGTCGGGCCGGGCAATGCATTCGTCGCTGCGGCAAAAGCGCTCGTCTCACCCGATTGCGCGATCGATTTCTACGCCGGTCCGAGTGAGATTGTCGTGGTGTCGGCGTCCGGACGCCCGGCCTGGATCGCCGCCGACCTCATCGCGCAAGCCGAGCATGATCCCGATGCGCGAGCGATCCTGCTGACACCCTCCCGTCGCGTCGCGGTTGCTGTCGCCCGCGAGCTCCAGGCCCGCATGCCCGCCGGCGGGCCCGCGTCGCGCGCGATGAACGCGAACGGCGGCATCATCGTCACGCGAACGCTGGACGAGGCGATCGCGCTCTGCAATCGCATGGCGCCTGAGCACGTCGTCTGCGACACGACCGCGGTCGCCAATCGAATCACCCGTGCTGGCACCGTGTTCGTTGGTGACTATAGTGCGCAGGCGTCAGGCGACTACGCAACCGGGTCGAACCACGTCCTTCCGACCAACGGCGCTGCGCGGGCTCGCGGAGGACTCAGCGCCGCCGACTTTGTCAGGGTCACGACGGTGCAACGGGTGAGCCGGGAAGGCCTGGCCGTCATTGGTGGCGCCGCCACGACACTGGCGAAGGCCGAAGGTCTCTCGGCGCACGCGGCATCAATCGAGATTCGTCTCGGTCGACCTCGCAGGGCAAAGACGGCAAGAAGGAGATCGCGATGAGCTACGAGTACGAGCGTGTCGCGACGCCTGCGAGCGGACTACGGCTTCATCTCAACGAGAACACGGCCGGCTGCTCGCCCGCCGTGGTCGAAGCGCTGCGCTCCCTCACCGCGGTGCAACTGGCGGCCTATCCGGACTACGACGCCGCCGTCGACGCCACAGCGCGGCGACTGCAGATCGACCCGGATGCGCTGCTGCTGACCAACGGGCTGGACGAAGGCATCCTCGTCGCAGCCATGCTGGCACTCCGGAAGGTGACCGACGGCGAAGCCGTCGTCGTCGTTCCCGCGTTCGACATGTACGCGGCCTGCAGCGACGCGGTTGGCGGACGCGTCGTCGAAGTTCCACTCGAACCGGACTTCAATTTTCCGCTCCAACGGGTTCTGGCAGCGATCACCGATCGAACACGCATCATCTGGCTGACCAATCCCAACAATCCGACAGGCCAAAGCATCCCGCGGGAGGCGATCCTGCGCATCGCCGAAGCGGCAACCCGTGCGCTGGTCTTCGTTGATGAGGCGTACGTCGATTTCGGCGGCGCGACGCTGATTGGAGATCCGATGCTCCAGCAGTTTCCACGGCTGATCGTCGGGCGCACCTTTGCCAAGGCGTACGGACTTGCCGGCATTCGAGCCGGGGCCGTCGTCGGTCAGCCCGAAACGATCGCGGCTCTTCGTCGGGTCACGCCACCCTACAGCCTGAACGCTTGTGCCGCTGCCGCGCTGCCGGCGGCATTCGGAGACACCGCGTACTACGACTGGTACCTGAACCAGGTTCAGGAATCCAAGCAACTGCTCTACAACGCGCTGCAGAAGGCCAGAGTGCGCTATTGGAAGAGCGACGCCAATTTTGTGCTGGCACGCTTCGAGGGACGAGGGGCTGACGTGCAAACGAGTCTCGCTGCGAGCGGTATTCACGTGCGCGATCGTTCGAGCGATGCCGGATGCGCGGATTGCTTGCGCATCACGGCAGGAGTTGTCGAGCATACGCGCAAGTTCGTGACGGCGCTGGAGCGGCTCGCATGAGGCATGCCACGATCAAACGCGTGACGACCGAGACGCAGATCACGCTGAAGCTGTCGATCGATGGAAAGGGACGGTACGACGTTCGCAGCGGGATCAGGTTTCTCGATCACATGCTCGAACTGTTTGCGCGGCACGGCGGCTTCGATCTGACACTTCACGCGACCGGGGATCTCGACGTTGATCAACACCACACGGTGGAGGACATCGGCATCGCGCTCGGTGAAGCGATCGCCAAGGCGCTTGGCGATCGCCGTGGCATCAACCGGGCGGGATATTTCGTCATGCCGATGGACGAGACGCTGGCGGTCGCCGCCGTTGATCTCAGCGGACGCATTCATGCTGTCGTGGATCTTCGCCTGAAGGTTCAGCAAGTCGGGGATCTGCAAGCCGAGCTGGTGAACGATTTCTTCGACGGGTTCGCCCAGGGCGCGCGCGCGAACGTGCACGTCAAAGTGCTGTATGGCCGCTCGAGTCATCATCACGTCGAGGCGGTCTTCAAAGGGTTCGCTCGCGCACTGCGCGTTGCCTGCGCCCGGGATCGCCGCCTCGCGCGGATGCTGCCGAGCACGAAGGGATTGCTGTGATTGCGCTCATCGATTACGGCGCGGGCAACCTGACGTCGGTGCGCAAAGGCTTCGCCGCCGCCGGCGCGGATCTCTTCACACCCGCGGCACCGTCGGATCTCGGCGACGTTCGCGGCATCGTCGTACCCGGCGTCGGCAATTTTGCTGCGACCGCCGCCCTTGAAGGCGAATGGACCACAGCCATCCGACAGGCGATCGATCGGGGCGTGCCGCTTCTCGGAATCTGCCTCGGCCTGCAATGGCTTTTCGAAGGCAGCGACGAGGCACCTGAGGTCAAAGGGCTCGGCGCGATTGTCGGCAGGTGCTCCCGCCTTCCGCAAACGACGGGACTCAAGGTGCCGCATGTCGGTTGGAACTCTCTGCACATGCCGCACGGCTCGCGACTGCTTCAGGGAGTGGATGAGCACACGCAGGTCTACTTCACGCACTCGTATGCGGCGCCGATCACCCCCGAGGCCGCGGCGACGTGCGAGCATGGGGCGATCTTCGCCGCCGCCGTCGAGGCGGATCGCATCTTTGGCGTCCAATTCCACCCGGAGAAGTCGAGCGGCGCCGGCATCCAGATCCTCCGGAACTTCGTCGCGACCACGCGAGCCTGATTCCTATGCTGTCGAAGCGAGTCATTGCGTGTCTCGACGTGAGAAACGGCAACGTCGTCAAGGGCATCAACTTCGAGGAGCTGCGGATGGCCGGCGATCCGGCCGCCCTTGCCAGGCGGTACAATTCGGAAGGGATCGATGAAGTCGTCGTCCTCGACGTCACCGCGACGATCGAGGGGCGGCGGGCGTTCGAGGACACGATCCGTGCGGTGTCGGGCGAATTGTTCATCCCGCTGACCGTGGGCGGAGGGATCCGCAGCGAGGCGGACGCGGCCGCGGCTATCGACGCGGGAGCCGACAAGGTCGGCGTGAACAGCGCCGCGCTGGCCAGCCCTGGGCTCCTGACTCGTCTGGCGGCGCGCTACGGCAGCCAGGCGGTCGTCGTCGCAATCGATGCCAAGCGAGTGGACGATCGATTCCAGGTGTTTTCACGCAGCGGCAGCACGCCGACGGAGCGGGACGCGGTCGAATGGGCGATCGAGGCGGAGTCGCGCGGTGCGGGCGAAGTGCTGCTCACGTCGATCGACCGCGACGGCACGCGCTCAGGATTCGATTGCGAGCTGACCGCAGCCGTGTCCAGCGCCGTCTCCATTCCGGTCATCGCCTCTGGCGGAGCTGGCACATTCGATCACTTCACCTCAGTGTTCAAAGAGGGACGCGCCGACGCGGCGCTCGCGGCGTCCGTCTTCCACTACGCCGAGCATGCGGTGTCAGACCTGAAGCGTCATCTTCGCCAGCAAGGTGTTCCCGTCAGATGCTGATTCCATCGATCGACCTGCAGGGCGGACAGATCGTCCAGCTCGTTCAGGGTGAACGGCTCGCCATAGCGACCGACGATGTGGACGCGTGGGTGCGGAAGTTCGCGGCCTATCCCAAGATTCAGCTGATCGATCTTGATGCCGCGAAAGGCGAGGGATCGAACGAGCCACTGGTCCAGCACATCTGCGGGTTGCTCCCATGCCGCGTCGGCGGCGGCATCCGATCGGTCGAACGCGCCGAAGCAATGCTTTCTCTCGGGGCGAAGAAGGTGATCCTGAGTTCCGCACTCTTTCGAGAGAACCAGGTCGATCGGCAATTCGCGAAGGCCCTTTCGGATCGCATCGGCGCAGATCGATTGATCGCCGCGGTCGACGGCAAGGGCGGCAAGCTGGTCATTCATGGCTGGCGAACGTCGCTTGAATTGACGCCGGAGCAAGCCATTTCGCAGCTCGAACCGTTCTTTGGCGAATTCTTGTACACGCACGTGGACCTCGAGGGGCTCATGCGTGGGACGAACATGGAGGTCATTCGTTCATTGCGCGCAGCAACCGTTCGTTCACTCACCGCGGCGGGTGGGATCACTACTCGAGACGAGATTAACGAACTGGATGCCATGGGCGTTGACGCGGTCGTTGGGATGGCGGTGTATACCGGGAAGCTGAAAATCTGAGTCGTTCTGGCTTCTGGCTTCTGGCTCCTGGCCTCGGGCATTCCAATCCCGGTCAGCCAGCCAACTCTTCCGCCTCTCGCTCGCCGCCGTACTCCAGTCGAACCTTTTGACGCGAAATCTGTCTCGCGATGCCTGATTGACTCGCTCGGCCAGCCTGTGGTCTTCTTGCCGTGCCGTGATGCTCACCCGCACGTGGCTGCTGTCGATTGCGCCGGCCTGGCGCCGCCACGCGCGCCGTCTTGTTTCCCGGTGATATAGCCAGCGTTACTCCAACCGCCTTCGCAGGGGCCATCACCGACTGAAGGTGATGGCCCTTTCTTTTGAGGACCCCGCAATGACGATAGCCGCCGACCGCGATTCCGGACGCCTGAACGAGGCGCTCTGGCTGGTGCTGCGTCGTTACGGTCGTCAGATCACACGGCGTCCCATGATCGCGCTGCCGGCGCTTATCCTGCCTGGGATCGGCGACGTGCTGGTCTTCTACGCGCCGCCGCTCGTCGTGGCCCGACTCCTCGGCGCGGTCGCGCGTGGAGAAGCGCTCACGCTCGGCATGTTCGCGCCGTATGTGCTGACGTTCACGGCGTTGTGGTTCGCTGGCGAGGTCGTGTGGAGAGGGGCCGAGGCGCTCATCGCTCGCGCAGAGATCCGCGGCATCGAATCGCTCTATGTCGAGG
>JBKPNQ010000124.1:0-10964 GCA_046732715.1 Acidobacteriota bacterium
CCCCCCGACCAGTCCGCGGTGTCCGGAATCACGTCGAACCTCTCGTCGGTCGAGATTCAACGCGTCATCGACGAGAAGGCGGCGGATCTGAAGGAGTTCGGTCTCGACTCACCTCGTGTCGAGGTCGCGTTCAAAGCAAACGGCCAGCAGCACCGGCTCCTGCTTGGCCAAAAGACGCCGGCGGGATCGGACGTATACGCGAAGCTTCCGGACAGCAAACGCGTATTCCTGGTCCCGTCGTTCCTCGATTCGACGTTCAACCGCAGCACTTTCGATCTGAGAGACAAAACGGTGCTGAAAGTCGATCGCGAAAAGGTCGACAGCCTCGAGGTCGCGACGAAAGATCGGACGCTGCGGTTCGACAAAAAGAACGGCGAATGGCAGATCGCCCAGCCGCCAGCCGGTCGTGCCGAGTTTGGCGCCGTCGACGGTCTGGTGTCGCGCGTCAGCTCGGTTCAAATGAAGTCGATCGTCCCCGATGCGACGGACCTGAAGAAGTACGGGCTCGATAAACCGGTGGCAACGGTGCGACTGGGATCGGGTTCGTCACAGGCATCTTTGGCCATCGGAAGTGCCGCTGAATCGGGCAGTGTCTACGCCAAGGATCTTTCGCGACCAGCGGTCTTTACGATCGAATCGTCGCTCGCTGACGACCTGAAGAAGGACGCATCGGAGTACCGCCAGAAGGATCTGTTCGACGCGCGATCGTTCAACACGACGCGGCTGGAAATCGTCCACAACAACCAGTCGACGGTATTCGAAAAGACGAAGGTCAAGACGAAGGACGGCAAGGAAGAAGAAAAGTGGAAGCAGACGGCGCCTGCAGCCAAAGACGTTGATGCTTCGAAGGTTGAGGCGCTCGTTGCCGCCGCGACCGGCGCACGCGCGACCGGGTTTGTCGACTCGACGGCCAAGACCGGGTTGGAGAAGCCGGAATTAACCGTCGCGTTCAAGTACGACGAAAGCAAGGACGAGCGGGTCACGTTCGCGCGCACGAAAGACGCGGCGTACGCGGCGCGCGCCGGTTCGCCTGGCGCCGCCAAAGTCGACGCCTCCACCATTGACTCGATCATCAAAGCGCTCGGGGATGTGAAATAGCCGCACGCCTGAATGCCGTTCGTGGCGCGCTGGCCGCAACCGTCATCGCCGTCGCAGCCTGCGCGTCACACCAGCCGGTCAAGACGGGTGCGCCGAAGCCATCCCCGGCGGTTCGCGAACTGCGCGCGGACCTGAACACCATCTTCAACTCAGCGATCAACGAGCGAGGGGTCTGGGCGGTTGACATCCGCTCGGTCGATTCGGGTGAGCGTCTGTTCGAACTGAACTCGGGCCGGCTCATGATGCCCGCCTCGAACATGAAGATCCTGACGCTCGCGGTTACCGCCGAGTCGCTCGGGTGGGACTTCCGATTCACGACGACACTCGAGGCACGCGGAACGATTGCGCATGGCGTGCTGCATGGCGATCTGATCGTCAAGAGCAACGGCGATCCGACCGTGAACACCCGCGACGGGCGCGGCGCGACGGTGTTCGACGAATGGGCACGAGCGCTGCACGCGGCTGGCATTGACTCAGTCGACGGCCGAATCATCGGAGACGATCAGGCATTTGATGATGAGTGGATCGGCGCGGGATGGGCGTGGGATTACCTGCAGTACGACTACGCAGCGCCTGTCGGCGCGCTGGAATATAACGAGGACTACGCAGCCTTGACGATTGCGCCAGCCACCGACTCTGGCACTCAACCAATCGTCCAGTTGCAATCGGGATCAGGCCTCGAACTCATCAATCATGCAACGACGGGTGCGGCTGGCTCGCCGAATACGATTGACTATCGCCGGCACCTCGACCGACCAGTGCTCGAAGTCACCGGGTCGATTCCGATCGCTGGCAACAGCGATACGCGATCGGTAGCGGTTGTCAATCCGACGCTGTTCTATGCGCAGTCGCTCAAGAGTGAACTAGCAGCGCGAGGCATCGCGACGAGCGGTCCAGCCGTTGACTTCGATGATGTCGCGGCGGAGTTCGTGTCGACAACCGGCCGCGGGGATCACAGCGGAACTGTTTCGACGTCGACGATGATTGCGAAGACCGAATCACCGCCGTTGCGCGACATTGCGACGGTGCTGATGAAGGTCAGCCAGAATCTCTACGCCGAAACCTTTCTCAAGGCGGTCGGCACCATGCAGGGCGGGTTGGGAACGACCGAGGGCGGCAGGATTACTGCTCGAAAAACACTTTCAGAGTGGGGCATCAAATCCGATTCATTTGTGATGTACGACGGTTCGGGGCTCTCCCGATACAACTACATCGCCCCGGCGACGGTTGTGGATGTGCTTCTGCACATGTACAAAGACCCGCGGCATCGCGACGCGTTCCTGTCGACGCTTCCGATTGCCGGTAAAGATGGAACAATCGCGACGCGCATGCGGGGCACACGCGCGGAAGGCAATGCCATCGCCAAGACGGGGTCGATCTCCAACGCGCGATCGCTGTCGGGGTTTGTGAAAACCCGTGACGGCGAGATGCTCGTCTTCTCGATCCTGGCGAATGACTTCGTCATTCCGTCGTCGACAATCACAACCATGGCGGATCTTGCGGTCGAGTCGCTGGCCAACTTCACCCGAAAATAGCCGGTACAATGCTTCAGTGCTTCGCGTAGCTGCCCTCGCCGCACTGCTCGCCTGCGGAGCTGGACTGGTCTGGTACTACTACAAGGTCGGGCACGTGGCGCCGCCCCCGGCCGCTGTCGTTCAGCCCGCTGATGAGGACGCGTGGATCGATCAGCTCTACAATGCGAATCCCGGCGAGGTCGAGGCGGCAACACGGCAGGTCCACGAATTGGGACCGCGTGCGCTGCCGCTGATCCACAAAACCTTTCAGGATCCTGCAGCATCAACCCCGCGCGTCAAGGCGGCGTTGAAGGCCTGCGCAATCCTTGGCCCTGTGGCCGCGCCGGCAATTCCCGAAGTTGCCGAGCAGTTGCCCGATCCGACGCTGACAGCCGAAGCGGCAGTCGCACTCAGTTTCATGGGGCGTGGCGCATTTGGCCCGCTTCGCGATGCGTTCGTCAGCGAAGATCCGGTCGTCCGGCGCGAGGCCCTGCGATCGATCGGCAAGCTCAAGGACCGCGCGCCGCTCGACGCCCGAGCCGTCGTCCCTCTGCTCATCAAAGGTGTCAGTGATTCGGATCCCGGCGTCCGCGCGGTCGCGGTGACTTACCTTGGGATCATCCACGAGGGAGGCACGGCCGCAGTTGACGCGCTTGTGACCGCGCTCACGGATCCGGAAGTCGATGTCCGGCGGTCTGCGGCGGCTGCGCTCGGGTCGTTTGGCGAGGATGCAGCGCCTGCCATTCCGGCGTTGAAGAAGGCAGCCGGCGATTCAGACCCCGAGGTGGCGCGCGAAGCCGGAGTGACGCTGGTCAAACTACAGTCGAAATAGCTCGCGCGTCAGTCGAAGGATCTCCTCGGGATCGCCTTGCAGCCCGCCGCCCTGCGCCAGATCCGGGCGGCCGCCTCCCTTGCCACCGAATCGCTCGATCAGCTTCTTCAGGAGCAACGCACAATCGACGGCGACGTCCGGTGCGCGGGCGATCACTGCCGCCGAGGGGGTCGCGGCGCTGAACAACGCAGCGACATGTCCAGGGCGAGTTGTAATTGCACCGGCGAGCGACTTCAGGCCATTCTGATCCCATCCATCGACTATCGCGATCACAGCGCGACAGGGACCGATCGCTTCCGCTCGATCGGCTAAAGACAGGCCTTCGAAACTCGCCAGCCGGTTTTGGAGATCCTTCAGCGAACGCCTGGCGTCCTTCATCTCCGCCTGCAGACGCTCAATTCCAGCTGGCAACTCAGTCGGCAGCACCGAGACCAATCGCACGCTCGCCGCGACGGTATCGCGGAGACTTCGATACCCCCGTGTCGCGCGAACGCCGCAGAGAAACTCCACACGTGTGCCGCCACGGAAGCGCTCCGATGAGGCGACGACAACGGCACCGATCGCGCCGGTCCTGGCGACGTGCGTGCCGCCGCACGCCGAAAGATCGAAGTTCGGCACCTCGATCAAACGAAGCGTTCCGGTGCGCAGCGATTCTTTTCGCAGCGGAAGGGCCGCGGCTTCCTCCGCGCTCGCGAATCGCACGGCAACCGGCAGGTCCTCCCAGATGATTCGGTTCGCTTCCTCCTCGGCGCGTTCGAGGTCAGTCGGTGAAAGCGGGCGATTGAGATCGATCGTCGACGATGATGACCCGAGATGAAAACTCTCAGTGCCCGCGCCGGCGACACGCTCAAACGCAGCAGAGAGCACGTGTTGCCCGGTATGCTGTTGCATGTGCTCGAAGCGTCGCGTCCAGTCGATTGCGCCTGTCACGCCGCCGGGCTCGAGTTCACCTTCAATAACGTGAAGGATCTCTCCGTCCTCGGTATCGATGACTTCGACGACGCGCGCGGTGCCTAAACGCCCGGTGTCGAACGGCTGGCCACCTGATGACGGATAGAAGGCAGTGCGATCGAGCACTACCGCCGGCCGCCCTTCATGCGTCAGAACGCGGATGACGCTGGCGTCGAACTCAGTGAGGTAGGAATCGGAATAGTACAGACGCTCTGTCACTGGCGCGGTCCGACCTGATGAAGTACCGGATCCGGCACACCAGCCTGGGCGAAACCGCGTGCGCGCAACCGGCAGCTATCGCAGCGCTGGCACGGAGCGCCGGACGGATCGGGATCGTAGCAGCTGTGCGTCAGCCCGTAATCGAGACCGAGGTTCAGTCCTGCTCGAATAATGTCCGCCTTCGACATATGCACCAGAGGCGCTTTGATCTCAAGCCGCCCGCCTGCGACGCCTGCGCGCGTGGCAAGCGATGCGAGCCGTTCGAACTGCTCGAGGTATTCGGGTCGACAGTCCGGGTACCCTGAGTAATCGAGCGCGTTGACGCCGAGCACGATGGCCTCTGCACCCATCACTTCCGCCCAACCCAACGCCAGCGACAGGAAGATCGTGTTTCGCGCCGGCACGTACGTTGACGGGATGCCTGGTCCTTCGAGATCACGATCTTTGGGAATGGCGCCGTCGCCGACAAGCGTCGATCCTCCGAACGCGGCAAGGTCGACGGTCAATTCGACGTGCCGTGTAACAGCGAGCGTCTTCGCGACGTCGCGCGCCGCGGCTACTTCGCGCGCGTGCACCTGTCCGTAGCGTACCGTCAATGCGTACAGCTCGTATCCCTCACGCTGCGCCATCGCGCCGGCAGTGTAGGAATCAAGTCCGCCGCTAAGGAGAAGCACTGCTTTCATGTCAGCTTTTATTACTTTGCGCTGGGGCCCCACCGCCAGCGCCTGCCAGCGCTCGCTCCCTTCGCTCGCGCCGATTGAGCGTGACGCCTTTCTACTTAGTCAAACGCCCCGTGTGTGTGGGTCCCAAATGTACTTGTGCGCCTGAAGCTGCAAGCGCACGGGCAGCTTGTCAGCGAGGATCCACGCCGCGAGATCCTTCGCCGGCAGGACGCCGTGGACCGGAGAAAACAACACCGCAGCGGTGCGATCGAGCAGAGTGTGGCGGACGACGAGATCCTTGGCGAATTCGTAGTCTGTACGATCACGGATGACGAACTTCACTTCGTCACGTCGGGTCAACAGGTCCAGGTTTTCCCAGTGGTTCTTGTCCGACTCGCCACTTCCCGGACACTTCACGTCCATGATCCGGATCACCTCGGAGGGAACATCCTTGATGCTGCGATGCCCTCCTGTCTCGACCATCACTGTCTTTCCCGACGCCAGCAACTGCTCCATCAGCGGGTAAACGTCGCGCTGCAAGAGAGGCTCACCGCCAGTGATCTCGACCAGGTCGCAGCCGTACTCATCGACGCGCGCAAGCACGTCGTCTATCGTCATCTTGCGCCCTTCGGTAAAAGCGTAAGGCGTGTCGCACCATGAGCATCTGAGGTCGCACGCCGTCAGCCGCACGAATACACACGGCCGGCCAGTGTGAGTCGATTCTCCCTGAATCGAATGAAAGATTTCGTTAATCGTCAACAATCCCTATCCATTGTACCTGCAGGGAAACATTGAACCCGCCGCAGGTAGAATACGACCATGGCGCGACCAATTTTCTATTGGAAACCGACCTGAACCACGTGCCGCAACGCCAGAAGTTATCTGGACCAGCAGCACGTCGACGTTGAAGAGCATGACATCAACAAGGAACCACCGACGCGGGCGTTTCTCGAGAAGCACATCGATGCCGGCCGGTTCCTCGACTTCGTGAGCACTCGAAGCCCGGTGTTCAAGCAGCGGCCCCTGCCGAAGTCGAAGAAGGAAGCGATCGATCTGATGATGGAGCAGCCAAACCTCATCCGCCGGCCCATCCTGATCCACGGATCGAAGGTCACGTTTGGATTCGACAAAGACGCGTATCCGGACCACGGATGAACACGGGCCACGGATGAACACGGACCACGGATAAACACGGATCGAATCCGGATCCCGGATGCCGGATCCCGGACCACGGATTAACACGGACCACGGATAAACACGGACCACGGATAACACGGATTAACACGGATCGGATCCCGGACCCCGGATCCCGGACTCCGGATCCCGGACTCCGGATCCCGGATCCCGGATCCCGACAGAAGAACAAAATGGGTGAAATCCGCATTGGGACCTCCGGCTGGAGTTATCCGGCGGGCAAGGGCACATGGAACGGCATCTTCTATCCCGTTCCTCCCGGACGTCGATCGAGCAGTCGCGGCGGATTCGACGAGCTGCGGTTCTACGCCGAGCACTTCGATACCGTCGAGGTGAATTCAACCTTTTATCGCGTACCCACTCAGGCTGCTGTACGCGGCTGGGCCGAGCGGACGCCGCCGCGTTTTGATTTCTCTCTGAAGTTGTTCCAGAAGTTCACGCACCCCGAGATGTTCGAGAAAGCGACCGGCGGCGATCCGTGGACGCTCGACGAAAAAGATGTCGACGAGTTCCGGTTCGCGCTCGAACCGCTGGCGGCTTCAGGAAAGCTCGGCGCGCTGCTGGCGCAGTTTCCGGTGAGCTTCCGCAATGAGCCCGACACGCGCGGCTATCTCGAATGGCTTCTGCAGCGCTTCAAGGAGTATCCGGTCGCGCTCGAGCTACGGCACCGGAGCTGGAGCGATCATCCCGCCGAAATCCTGCAGCTGCTGCAGACATTCGGCGCCGCTTGGGTGCAAATCGACGAACCCAAGTTTCGCGGATCCATCCGCCAGAATCTCATGCCGAACGTTAAAACGTTCTACTACCTGCGATTGCATGGCCGTAACGCGGCGCAGTGGTGGAAGCATGATGCATCGGAGGATCGCTACAACTATCTATATTCGGCCGCCGAGCTGAAGCCGTTTGTTGCAGCCGCGAAGGAAGCCGCGCGCGAAGTCAAGAAGGCGTATCTCTACGCCAACAATCACTTCTCAGCCAAATCGGTCGCCAATGCTGCGATTCTGAAACACGATCTCGGCCAGTCGCTCGACGGCGAGTATCCGCCGGAGTTTGTCGAGCGTTATCCCGACCTGAAGGGGCTGGTCAAGGTGTTGCCGGACCCTCTTTTGCGTACGCCCTCTTGACGACGTCGGCGACCTGAATCTTATCGACGACTTCAATCCCCCTGATGACTTTGCCGAAGACGGTGTACTTCGCGTCCCACTCCGGGTGTGGCTTGACGTCGATGAAGAACTGGCTGTCGGCGGCGCGCGGATCGGTGCCCGGATAGGCCATCGCAACGGCGCCGCGGATGTGATGCCGCTTTTTCGTGATCTCGGCGGCGCCGATCGGCTTGCCGCTCGCCGCCCGGCCCCAGTAATCCTTCATCAGCACGTTCCGGGTCTGCGGATCGCCGATCTGCACGATTCCAATTTCAACGCGATGGAATCGAAGGCCGTTATAGAAATTCCTTTTGACGAGGCCGACGATTTGCGCCACGGTCTTCGGCGCCTCCTCGGGGTAGGTCTCGAATTCAATTGTTCCTTTCGCCGTTTCGAGAACGATTACTGGGCCAGCACCTGGCGAGGTTTGATCTCGTGGCGCAAGGCCGAGCGCAAAGACGGCAAGCAGCGAAGTGAGTATCGCTCGTGTCATGACGCGGTCCTCTCAACGCGCGGGCTTCGGCCCACGCGAGTGATGCCGATTTTCGGACAAAGGTCGAAAAGAACGCAACTGCCACACAGGGGATACACAGGCCGGCAAACGTTCTGTCCCCAGGTGACCAGATACAGATTGATGACCGGCCACCATTTTCGATGCGTCGCTCGGTACAACGCCTGTTCGGTCTCTTCCGGCGTTCGTGTCCGTACCCAGCCGAGACGATTCGAGATACGGTGCACGTGCGTATCGACGCAAATATTATTCGGACTTCGGTGCGCGAGAATCAGCACCAGGTTCGCGGTCTTCCGGCCGACACCGGGAAGCGTCAGCAGCTCCTCCATCCTGTCGGGCACCACTCCGCCATACCGCGACATGATTTGCTCGCATGTGCGCCGAACGTGCACGGCCTTGTTGCGATAGAAGCTGACGGGGTAAATCAGCCGCTCGATCTCTTTGACCGGCAATTGCGCCATCGTTCGCGGCGTGCGAGCGACCCGGAACAGCGCCGTCGCAGCCGCGTGTGTCACCGCATCCTTGGTCTGCGCCGACAGCATCGTCGCGATCAGTACTTGGAAGGGATCTTCCCTTTGATCCTGCGCAATCTTTTCAACTGCCGGTTCCTCGAGACCGTCGATCGCGCGAGCGAGACGGCGCATCACAATTCCATCGAGGGGCTTCGCCCCTCGAACTCCCCGACTCGCGTGCTCGCCGGGCCCCGCTGCCCCGCTCCGCGCGCGTGGCTCACTCGCTGCGCTCGTTCGCGCTGTAGTGCGCCTCATACGGGCGTGAGTGGTGGGTCACCGGAAAGAACGGCGATAACGTTTCTGACCGCGAGATCGGCCATCGCCGTGCGAGTCTCGCGCGTCGCGCTTCCGAGATGTGGAACCAGCACGACATTCTCGAGCGGAAGAAGTCCCGGGTGGACCGACGGTTCTTTCTCGAACACGTCGAGCGCGGCGCCGGCGAGCAGATGCTCGTTCAGCGCCCACACGAGCGCCTCTTCGTCGACGATCGATCCACGGGCAGTGTTGACGAGCAGCGCCGATCGTTTCATCCGCGGGAGCGTGCGGCGATTGAACAGGTGCTTCGTCTCCGTCGTCGCCGGCGTGTGAATCGAGATCACATCCGAACTCACCAGCAGTTCGTCGAACGACATATCGTGTTTGGCGAACACGGGCGTCATGCCAAAGGCGGGGGCCTTTGCCGCCACCGCGCGACCGATGCGGCCGCGGCCGATCAGTCCCAGCTGCTTCCCGCGCAACTCCATGCCGAGCATGAAATCGAGCGCCCAGCCGCGCCATCCGCCGCGGCGGATCAGTCGATCGCCCTCCGTCACGCGCCGTGCGAGCGACAGGATCAACCCCCATGTCAGTTCGGCCGTCGCTTCCGTCAACACGTCGGGGGTATTCGTAAACACCACGCCGCGCGACTTCACCGCCGGCACATCGACATTGTCGTAGCCGACTGCAACGTTCGCCACAATCTTCAGGTCCGGAAGCCCGGCGTCGACGACGGCGCCGTCGATCCGATCCGTTAACAGGCAGATCAATCCCTGCTTTCCCGTGACCCGTTGCTTCAACTCGTCGGGTGTGAGCGGGGACGGTCCATCGTGCAGATCGACGTCACACGCTGCCTCGAGACGCGAAAAGGCAGCAGAAGGAATACGACGTGTGAGCAGAACAGGAGGCTTAGGCACGGATGGCAGAAATTTCTGAATGCTGATTGCTGAATGCTGAATTATTTTGCCCCATTTTCATTCAGCATTCAGAACCCAGCACTCAGCATTTCTTTAATGTCCATGAGACTCGCAATAGCCGCAGTGGTTGCATTGCACCTTGGGTTCGATCAGACACGGACCGCCAGATGGTGGTAACGACGCGTAGCGGTAATGACTCGAGTGACGAACCAGTTCGATCGGTACATCGACGGTGTCATCGACTCCGGCAAGTCGCTTCGCAACCGCGTCACGGATCATCTGCCGCAGCAACTCTTCATTCATACGTCGTCCTGATAGTCCAGGTGATCGACAATGCCGATGACAGCGGCGTCGACAGCCGCGGCCTTCTTGCCCAGCGCATCGCCGGCCGCTTTCCCTTCAATCACGACGAGCACGCGCTCGCCGACACCGGCTCCAACCGCGTCGATCGCAATCAACGCCACACCCCGTGCCGTGCCGTCGAGCGTCAACGGCTGCACGAGGAGCAGCTTGGCTCCTTCGAGCTTGCGATTTTTCTGTGTCGAAACGACGGTTCCAACCACGCGGCAGATTTGCATATCAGCTACCAGCGTCCAGCTATCAGCTTCCAGCCTTCAGCTCGGTCCTTCAAAATCGGATCGCAGATCCCGGGCAACGGATCACGTCGGCTATTCAATATCCCAATGATCGACGATCCCGACAATGGCAGCATCGGCAGGCGGTTCGGACGGGTAGAACGGAAATGCAGCTTCGCGTCCCCGAACGAAGAAGACGTGCTCGCCGGTGCCGGCGCCGACCGAATCGAGCGCGACCAGCGTCCGCCCGGCGTTTGCACCGGCTGCATCGACCGGCTGTAAGACAAGCAGCTTGACGCCCGACAGGTTCGCATCCTTGATCGTCGACACCACCTCTCCAATGACGCGCGCGAGCTGCATGCATCACTCCCCTGCACGCTCGCTCGCGGCGCCCCGCAATCCCCGCTCCGCTCGCGTGGGCTCACTCGCGCGCTCGTTCGCCCGCGAGCTCGGGCTTGTTTCGAGACCGTCTCCCAGATGAATCGTGTCGATGATGCCGACGATTGCCGCATCAACAGGGCAGTCTTTCATGCCCGACGCCATCCGGGCCGAACTGCCGCTGACGATGAGAACGGTTTCGCC
>JBKPNQ010000125.1:0-31941 GCA_046732715.1 Acidobacteriota bacterium
CACCATAGCCACATCGCTCGGTGCCTTGACTTAGTGCAATCGGCACAGTAGCTTGGCCTGTTTGGTCAACTGAACAGCGCCACGTGAGGCGGTCGCTCGGAAGCGCAGGGAGTCACATGGAAGCAGGTGGCAGCATCTTCAACGCGATGCTTCAGGAGTTCGATGGAGCCGCGCGATTACTCGGTCTCGACCCCGGCATCTGGAAAATCCTGACGCATCCGAAGCGGCAAATCACCGTCTCCTGCCCGATCCAGATGGACAACGGCGAAATCGAAGTGTTCACGGGATATCGCGTGCAGTACAACATCACGCTCGGTCCGGCGAAGGGCGGGATCCGGTATCACCCCGACGTCTCGCTCGATGAAGTCACGGCGCTGGCCGCGTGGATGACCTGGAAATGCGCGGTTGCGCACGTGCCGTTCGGCGGCGGCAAGGGGGGCGTCGTCTGCGACCCCACCCGGATGTCGAGGCGGGAGCTCGAGTCGTTGACGCGTCGCTACGTCGCCGAGATCATCGACGCCATCGGGCCCGAGAAAGACGTCCCGGCTCCCGATGTCAACACCAACGACCAGATCATGGCGTGGGTGATGGACACCTACAGCATGCACGTCGGCCACACCTCCACCGCGGTCGTCACGGGCAAGCCGGTCGAGATGGGCGGATCGCTCGGGCGCCGCGAAGCGACGGGCCGCGGCGTCATGATCGTCGTTCGCGAGGCCGCCAAGCATCTGGGATTCGACATCAAGGGGGCGCGCGTCGCCGTCCAGGGATTCGGTAACGTCGGTTCGGTCTCGGCGGATCTGCTGGCGAAGCTCGGCGCGAAGATCGTCGCGGTCACCGACTGGAAAGGCGGCGTCTACAACGAGAACGGCCTCGACATCGAGAAGATGCTCGACTACTCCCGGCAGCACAAGACAATCGATCGCTTCCCCGGGGGAGGGACGATCGAAAACGATCAACTCTTCGCGCTCGACGTCGAGGTGCTCGTGCCGGCGGCGCTCGAGAACCAGATCACGCTGGACAACGCGCCAACCATCCGAGCTCGCGTGGTTGCCGAGGGCGCAAACGGGCCGACCACGCCGGACGCGCACAAGCATCTGCACGAGCGCGGCATCTTCGTCATCCCGGACATCCTCGCCAATGCCGGCGGCGTCACCACGTCATACTTCGAATGGGTCCAGGATCGCCACGGTTACTTCTGGGAGGAAGACGAGGTGAACAAACGACTCGAAGCGAAGATGGTCGAGGCGTTTGATGACGTCTTGAAGACGTCGATGAAGTACAAGACCGACCTGCGCACTGCCGCCTACATCGTCGCCATCAGCCGGGTCGCGACGGTCACGAAGATGCGGGGGATGTATGCATGAAGAAGTTAAACGTTAAAAGTTATAAGTGAGAAGTACTGAGTGTCGCTTCACAGCAAACTCGTGACTTCTAACTTTTGACTTCTAACTTTTAACTTTTAACTTTTTATCGACCGACTCTGAACGCCACCAGCTCCTGCGCGCTGCTTCCGCCTTCGCTCCGTGCGTTCAGCTCGACGAGATACTCACCTGCCGCCAGCGGGGACAGGGGCAGCTCGATTTCCGCCGGCTTGCCCGGCGCCTGTTGCACCTTCAGTTCCGACATCTGCTGGCCGGCGCGGTTCAGGAGTCTTGCGGTGACAGGCGGCGTAATGCCGCCCGGCGCGTACGCATCGGCACGGATGTACAAGCGATCGGTTCGGCTGAACTCACGCTCGGTCGTTGGAATCGCATTCGGGTTGGTCTTGATCGCGTTGAGCTCCGGAATCGTTCGCGCCCGGAACACCCGCGGCGTGCCGAATGACATCGTCACCGAGGTGAAGTCAGGGACGGTGATCTCGCGGCCGAGCGTGTCGATCACCTGATTGCGCGTTCCTTCAACCGTCATCTTGAGCTGGAGCTGCCCGGGCGGCGCATCGAAGGAGACCGCTCCCCCCTTGGCCGCCGCCGTCGCGTCGTCCGGAACAGTCCCGCGAAATACCTGGCGACCGTCTCGGCCGATCGCCATCAGCGCGACCTTGACCGGGGGATCTTCGCGAGGTTGGCCGGGAACAAGCGGCGCGGGTTCCCATGAGAACGTCACGCGTGCCAGGCCGTTCTCGCCGCGCGTAGTCCCGATCCAGAAATGCGCCGACTTATCTCGCGCGGGTGTGGAGAGATCGCCGAGGGCCGTCGACACGGCCGTCGGTACTTCGTCCTCTTTCCTCGGCGCATTCGCGCGCGCGACGTCGTCAACCGTGTACGCCCAGTAGCCCTTACGCGCGCGGACCTCGATTCCTTTTCGTTTGACGTTGACCTTGATGTTGTGGAACTTCCCATCGGTCGGCGCCTGGGCCGAACTGTACCCAAGGAGGTAGTAGGCGCTCGAGTCGCGAATGATCTGCTTCATGCCGGTGGCGAGATCGTTGCGGTTGATGATCGCGCGGCCATCGGTGTTCGCGGCAAGCACCTGCAGGGTGTCCTGCGTCTGGCGCAGACTGTTGGCGTCCTGGGTGAGCACGACGCCCTTTTCGACGCCGTATTCGAATACCGCCAGACCACGGGGATCGACGGAATAGATGGAAGTGTTCTGCCGGTTCGTTGCCGCGAACACCTGCTGCATCTCATAGATCATGTCGGAGTCGGAGATCATCTGATCTCTGGTCGTTGGCTGAGGGGTATTGACGCCACCGTTCCGGTACGGATTGCCCATGCCGGGCTGAGACGCAACCGGATCGGCCATCTGCGCCGGCAGGATGCCGGTGAATCCTTCACTGATGAAGATGATCGACTTGCGCCCTTCCCGCAGCGCCCCCATCTTCAGCGCGGCGCCCTTGAGCGCGTCCATCGTGATCTGGTTGCGGATTCGCTCGACGGTCTGCGCCGGATAGTTCGCGTACTTCTCCTCGAACATGTTCCGCGGCCGGTAGTCGAACTTGCGTCCCTCGAACTGGTTGATCGCGGCAATGGTGGCGTCGCGGTTGCGGCTGAACCGCAGATCCGTGATTGGCGTCAGCGGATACATGAGCGCCACCATGTCGGCCGGAGCGAGTTGATTCTGGATGAACTCGATCAGCGGTTTCTTGACGGAGAGGTCGTTTCCACGCTGGACGTGATAATCGTCCAGCAGGATCACGAACAGGCGAACGTCGGGCCGGGCGGCCTCGCGCTCTTCGTCGTTGTCGTCGCGGATCGGTCGAGGCGGCCCGCTCTCCATCGTCTCGAGCGCGTCGAGCTTGATGATCTGAAAGGTCTCGACCTTCTGGGGCTTGTTGTCCTCGGCTACGGAAAAATCATCCTGCGTCAGATCCATCACCGGCTTGCCGTCCTTGTCGGTGACGATGACGTCGACGCTGACGTAGTTAATTCCTCGGCGAATGGTGGTCGGAGGCGGCTGTTGCTGGTCCTGCTGGGCTGGCGGGGCGCCCTGCCCTGCTGGTTGCTGCTGACCCGACGGTTGCTGACCCGTTGGTTGCTGGGCGCCCTGATCGCTGCCCTGAAGGACGGCGACCGCGGCAAGCGCGACGAGGCTAAATGCGACGGAAATAGCGCGCCGAAAAGTACTCATGACGTTTAGACTCCGGCCTCAGGAAGGCGGTTCGAGACGCGCGGGCTCGTCGGCCCAATGATAACATTGGCGGTCGGCCCCCACGCCACCCCTCCAGGAGCAACCCGTGACCGAAGACACCGCTGAACACGCACCGCCGCTCACCGTCCTGGCCGAGGACGAAGCGATTCTTCGTGACAGCGTTCGTGAGTTCGCCGAGGCCCGCGTACGCCCGCTCGTCCGGGAGATGGATGAGCACGCGAAGATTCCTCGCGAGCTGGTGAATCAATTGTTCGAGCTCGGCGTCATGGGCATCGAGATCCCGGAATCCTACGGCGGATCGGGCGGGACCTTCTTTCATGCCGTGCTGGCGGTCGAAGAGCTTTCGAGGGTGGATCCATCGGTCGGCGTCCTGGTTGACGTTCAAAACACGCTGGTCATCAACGCCCTGCTGCGCTGGGGCAGCGACGATATCAAGCGCCGCTTCCTCCCGCGCCTCGCCTCGAACGTGGTCGGCGCTTACGCCTTATCCGAAGCCGGTTCCGGCAGCGACGCGTTCGCGCTGACGACAACCGCCCGCCGGGACGGTGAAGGGTTCATCCTGAACGGGCGCAAGCTGTGGATTACGAATGGCAACGAAGCCGACCTCTTCATTGTCTTTGCGACGATCGACACCTCTGCGGGCTACCGCGGGATCACCGCATTTCTCGTCGACCGCGGGTTCGATGGATTCACCGTCGGGAAGAAGGAAGACAAGCTTGGGATCCGCGCCAGCAGCACGTGCGAGCTCATCCTCGACGACTGTTACGTGCACGAGGGAAACATCCTCGGCGAACCGGGCAAGGGTTACAAGACGGCGATCGAAACGCTGAACGAGGGACGCATCGGGATCGGGGCCCAGATGATTGGCCTGGCAAAGGGCGCGCTGCACCACGCGATCACGTACACGAAGGAACGAAAACAGTTCGGGAAAGCCATCGCTGACTTTCAGGCGGTGCAGCACCAGCTCGCGCGCGCTGCGATCGACGTCGAAGCGGCAACCCTGGCGGTTTACAACGCCGCGCGGCTGCGCGAGGCTGGACGGCCCTTCCTCACCGAAGCCGCGATTTGCAAGATCCTGTCGTCGGAGGTCGCTGAGCGGGTGGCCTCGCTCGCAGTGAACCTTTTCGGCGGCAACGGGTTCGTCAAGGAATACCCGGTGGAAAAACTCTACCGCGACGCAAAGATTGGCCAGATCTACGAGGGCACCTCAAACCTCCAGCTGCAGACCATCGCGAAACAGATCCTGGGTTAAAACCTGTCGCATAAATCTTTAGGCGGCGATAACAGCGCCGCGAGCGAGCCAGGAGAGTCCGAGGGGCGAGGCCCCTCGGTCAAGATCGGATTCGCAGTGCTGCTGTTGGTTGCGGCTCCGGTGGCAGCCGTCCTTCTCTACGGTTTCACGATCGCCTACGGCTTCGATTACGACGACTATCATTTCGTCCGTCCGTACACCTCCGCGGACGTCGCGGCGGCTTTTCACGGGCCGTGGGACCCGACGGGAATTGAACGTCCCTATTACCGCCCGCTCACCATTCTCTTCTTTGCGCTGCGGTTCGAGGCGCTCGGCATCAATTCCGCCGCTCATCACGCGCTGTCGCTGGCGCTGTTCGCGCTCGCGGCCGCGCTCGCGGGCTGGCTCGTGTTCCGATTCACCGATTCAATCTGGGTCGGCTTGCTGGCGACGTTCTTCTTCGTCGCGCACCCCGGCATGCCGTATTCGCTGGTGGCGTGGGTCACCAATCAGATGCATCTCATCGAGTGCATCGTCGCGCTCGGCGCATTCGTCTGGTGGGAATTGGTTCATCGGCGGAGCGCCGGTTGGTGGATGCCGCTTTTGGGATTTGCCGCCGCGGCATTTCTCATCAAAGAAGACGGAATCATGCTGCTGCCGGCGGTCGTCACTCTTCATGTGATGCGACGCTGGCTGTCCCGCGAAGAATTGTCCTGGCCGCCGGCAATCTTCCTCGGCGCCTCCGCCATCCTGACGGCTGCACTTCTTGGTGAGCGCGCGTGGGCGTTGGCAGATGTCGCGACCACCAGGCGGCCGCCGCTGGACGCCGCGATGAGCAACTACATTCGAGGACTTTATGGGCTCTTCCGTCTAGTACCTCCGGACCGTCCCTGGCAGGTTGGCGCGAGCTGGTTCGTCACGCTCGTTCCCCTCGTGGCAATTGCTCGGTGGCGCCGATCGGACCGCGGAGCGCGAGTCACGCTCGCCAGCGGCCTGGCGATCGCGATGCTGTTCGACCTGCCGTTCATCTTCATGACGAAAGCCGAGCAGCTCCATTTCGTCGCCCTCGGCGCGGCAGTTTTCCTGGCTGGTGCGTGTGCGATCGTGCTGACGTCAGTCTCCGGCGGCGCGGCGCGGTACGTCGCCGCCCTCGGATCCGTCGTCGGACTCTTGCTCCTGGCGCTCGTGTCGCGCAACATCGCAAGGGACTTCGATCCGTACGGCCCGGTCGTGCTTGCGCATGATGAGATCGTGCAAACCTGGGCGGCGGTGCCAGTCGATTTGCGGCGATACCTCGCTCGAAAGCGTGAGACCCGACGCACGTCAACGCTGTCGCCCGATCCGTCCGTCGCGCTCGATGTCGTCACCTTTGGCGGCCACGAGCCGGAACGGACGCCTGACGGCATCGACTACCGGTGGATGGCCGGCTCGAAGACCGACATCTTCGTGACCGGCCGCGCCCGAGCGATCTCGATTCCGCTTCGCCACGCCATCGAGGTGTTCCGGGAGCCCGCCCGCGTGCGCGTCACCGTGGACGGCAGGCTTGTCGATGACCTCGTGCTCAGCACGCCGGAGTGGCGTGTGTCCCGAACCGCCGTGCGCGACGCTGACGTGTCGACGCTGCGCCGGATGCACCGGGTCGTCATCGCCATCGATCACGCATGGCGGCCAAAGGAGGCGATCCCGGGATCGCAAGACGGAAGGACGCTCGGGTTGCAGATCGGAGAGGTGGAGGTGAGGTGAGCAGAATTGGTGAATTGGTGGGATTAGCTTCGCACGCGCTACTGCGCGTGCGTTGAAGCGCGGCGTAGCCGCGCGATTGCCAATTCACCAATTCACGGATTCACCAACCCACCAATTCTTCATGACAGGATGCTCTCCGCAATCACCATCCGCTGAACCTCGGATGTGCCCTGATAGATCTCGGTCGCCCGCACATCGCGAAACAGTCGTTCGACGGTCGAGCCGCGCCGGTATCCGCTTGACGCCAGAATCTGCATTGCCTTGTCGGCGGCGCGATGCGCCGACTCCGAGGCAAACAGTTTGGCCATCGCTGCGTCCAGCGTCGAACGATGGCCCCGTTGCCGCGAGTCGGCAGCCTTGAGCGTCAGCATCCTCGCCGCGTCCAATTCAGTCGCCATGTCGGCGAGCATCCACTGGATCGCCTGATAGTTGCCGATCGGTTGGCCGAACGCCTCGCGCGTCCGGGCATGATTCAGCGCTGCCTGCAACGCTGCCGTTCCGACGCCGAGCGCCTGCGCCGCGATCGCGACGCGGCCGCCGTCGAGTGCCCACATCGCGATCCGAAATCCGTCGCCCGGGTCGCCGAGCACGGCGTCGGCGCCGACGCGGACGTTGGTCAGCGCCAGGTCCATGCAGCCCAGCCCGCGGACCCCAAGCGAATCCGCGTCAGCCGCCCGCGCAATCCCCGGCGTGTCCATCGGCACCAGAAACGCGCTCACCCCGCGCCCACGAATTCCCGGCTGTGTCGCGGCAAAGACGATGAGGAGATCGGCCGCCTCGGCGTTTGCCACCCACACTTTCCGCCCGTTGATGACGTATCCGCGGTCGTCGAGGCGGGCCGCGGTCTGTTGGTTCGCCGCGTCCGAGCCGGCATGCTCCTCAGACAGCGCAAACGCGCCCAGCGACTGCCCGGATGTCAGCCGGTGAAGCCACGTCTGTTTTTGGGTATCGGTCCCGTACTGCAGGAGGGGCTCGGCAACGAGCGAGTTGTTCACCGCAGCGATGACCGCCACGACGGCGCTGGCTGCGGCAAGGGCCTCGATCCCGAGGGCGTAACTGATGTAATCAAGCCCGGCGCCTCCCCACTCCGAGCTGACGGTCACGCCCATCAGGCCGAGGCCGGCCAGTTCAGCGACCAGATCCCTGGGGAACGCACCCTGCTCGTCGATCGCGGCGGCCCTCGGTGCGAGACGATCGCGGGCAAACTCCGCAATTCGTTCCTGGAAGGCCTTTTGCGCGTCGGTCAGCTCCAGAATCATGGGAGCTTCGATTGTAATGGCTGATTGGCGATTGCTGAATGCTGAAGTAATTCTTGCCGTCATTCAGCATTCAAATTCAGCCATTCAGCTTCCAATGAACCAATTGGTCCCACCGTCCGTCATAAGCGTATCGGCGATTTGGCTGGGCAATCGGCCTACAATTCCACGCAGGAGAAACATTTTGAACGGTTCACGGTCAGTCGCTGGGGCGCGATGCGCCGGACTCTTCGCCCTTCTGTGCGCCGCGACGGCCGCTGTCACCTTTGCCCAGCCCGCAGCCCTGACCGACCTGCACGGATTCGGGCCGCGCCAGCTGAAATCGCAGTCGTTTGTTCTCGAGACCTCTCAGGACGTGCAGATTGAAGCGGTCGGTGCGCAATCGTCCTCGACGGGAAGCAAACTCAGTGCGGTAGCGTCGATGTTGCAGCACGACGGCAAAGCGGCGCCGGCATGGTCTGGCAATGCCTGGCTCCTCGAGGCAACTTCGCGAAAGGTCGTGTGGGAGCTCAGCACGTCGACGACCACGCGCGGGAGCAACAGCACGCGCGAATTCAAGGGAAGCGTCCGGCTCGCGGCCGGATCCTATACCGCGTACTACGCCTCCTTCCCTGACGGCGACTACTGGACGGACGAGAACGGCAAGACAAAGTCCGACCGCAAGTGGCACTGGTTTGGCGACGAACCAGTCGAGGATTTCAAGCTGGTGATTCGTGGTAATGGCAGGGCGCTGGCCGAAAACCCGTCGCCACCCGCATCGGCCGCGACGATTGTGTCGTTGAGAGGGGTATCGCACGAACAGTTCGCCGAGTCAGGGTTCGTACTGACACGGCCGACTGAGATCGACATCTCGTCGGAGGGCGAGGCGCGATCCGACGGCGAATTCGACTTCGGCTGGATCATCAACGCGGACACTCGCGCGACTGTATGGCATTTCTCGTGGCGGGATTCTCAGCCCGCGGGCGGGGCGGCAAAGAATCGTGTCGTGCAAACGTCGAAATCGCTGCCCGCCGGCCGTTACGCCGCGTTCTACGCCACCGACGATTCGCACGACCCGTCGGAATGGAACGCGCCCCCGCCCTACGATCCTGAATCGTGGGGGCTCACGCTCAGCGTCAAGGACCGGGACGCGCGCGCGGCGGTCAAGACCTTCGCGTACGAGCATGTGCCGCAGAACGCGACCATCGTGGCATTGACGCACGTCGGCAACGACGCCTCAAGGAAACAGGGCTTTACGCTGACTCGCGCCATGGACGTCCGGATTTATGCTCTCGGCGAAGGCCGTAGCGGGCGAATGTTCGATTACGGCTGGATCACCGGTGCGGGATCGCGGGAGCGCGTCTGGACGATGAATTACGACAACACCGAGCCGGCCGGCGGCGATCGCAAGAACCGGCTCGTCGACACGACGATCCACCTCGAGAAAGGCAGCTACATTGTCCATTACGTCTCGGACGACTCGCACTCCGCGGACGAGTGGAATGCGGCCGCCCCTCCGGATGGCCGCAGATGGGGCATTACCGTTCTTTCGGCGCAGGGGGCTCTCGACCGCGCAGCGGTCACGCCGTACGACGAGAAAAGCGATCCGTCGATCCTGGCGCAACTCACCGAAGTCCGCGATGACGATCAGGTCCGCAAACCCTTTGCCCTCGATCGCGAAACCGACATCCGCGTCTACGCGATTGGCGAGGGCTCAGGCGGCGACATGGTCGACTACGGCTGGATTGAGGATGCCAAGACCGGGCGCCGTGTGTGGGAGATGACGTACCGGACCACCGAGCACGCGGGCGGCGCGTCCAAGAACCGCCGCTTCGATGGCGTCATCCGGCTGCCGGCTGGCAACTACGTGCTCCGCTACCAAACCGACGGATCCCATTCATTCGGTAACTGGAATGCCGCGCCGCCGGACGATCCCGAGGCCTGGGGGATCACGGTCTATAGACAGAGTCGGTGAATTGGTGAATTGGGGGGTTGGTGGGTTGGTGTTGGTGAATTTGCTTCGCACGCGCTACCGCGGGTGCTTTGAAAGCGCGGCGGTAGCCGCGCCGGGCGTGAATTCACCAATTCACTAATTCACCAACTCACGAACTCGCCAATTTCTCAAAGATGGGCCTTAGTTTCTGAGCCGTGTCAGGCAGTTCCTCCGGCAGCACCCTCGTCTGTCCAACCACGGTCATGAAGTTCGTGTCTCCTGACCATCGCGGCACCACGTGCAGATGGACGTGATCGAGCACGCCGGCACCGGCAGGCTTCCCCAGATTGATGCCCATGTTGATCCCATGCGGGCTGTAGGCTTCGGTCAGGGCGATCTCGGAAAGCCGCGTCAGTTCGATGAGCTCGCACAGCTCCTCGTGCGTCGCAGCGGCAAGCGACGGGATGTGACGATTCGGAACGACCATCAGGTGGCCGTTGTTGTACGGATACAGGTTGAGGATGACGTAACAGGTCTTGCCGCGGAAAACAATCAGCGTGGATTGATCGAATGGGGGCTTTTCAGCCTCCCCGGGGCCTTGCCCTGCGCCGGCCGAGAGCGCCTCCCCTGAGGCTGACGAAGGGTCGCAAAAAACACAGCCCCTGGCCTCTCCCCCGCTCAAGATATAGGGAAGACGCCAGGGGCTCCAGAGCCGGTCCATTCGTTTTAGACGCCGGCGATACCGGGATCGACGCTGACTGGGGCAGCCGCGGGTGGCGCCGGCGGCGCGTCGGGCTCGCGGTTGATCAGCTCCTTCAGTTCCTTCCCCGGCTTGAAGTACGGCACCTTCTTCGGCGGGACATCCACCTTGTCACCCGTCTTCGGGTTCCGGCCTTTGCGCGGCTCGCGTCGCCGCAGCCGGAAACTGCCAAAGCCCCTCAGCTCGATCTTCTCACCGCGATGCAGCGCATCAATGATGCTCTTGAAGACCGTGTCGACGATGACCTCGGAATGCTTTTTCGTGAGGTCCGAAACACGCGAGACTTCCTCGACGAGCTCCGCTTTCGTCATGCTGCCGTTGGTCATACGCTCGCTCCCTTTTGGTCGCTCGCTCGTGAGTTTCCAGTGGCCAGTCTCCAGTTCCCAGTCAAACTGGAAACCGGAAACTGGAAACTGGCAACTGGCGCTATTGCTGATGCTTGAAGTGATCGCCCAGCGTCACTTCGGGTCGTCCCGTCATCTCCGTGTACGCTTCCCAGTCCGCCCGGAACTCGTCGCTCTTCAGTGCGCGGATGCTGAGCCCGACCTTACGCTCGGCGGGAATCAGCTTGATGATCTTCATCTGGTAACTGTCGCCGACCTTGAGGTCGAGTTTCTCGTCCTTGCCGGCGTGCTGCGATTCATCGAACTCGGAGACGTGAATCAGTCCCTCGATGCCCTCGGCCAACTCGACGAACGCGCCGAAGTTGGTGAGTCGCACCACCTTGCCTTCCACGATATCGCCGACGTGATGTTGCTGGAAGAACTCGTCCCACACATCGGTCTGAAGTTGCTTGAGGCCGAGCGAGAGCCGCTGGTTCTCGGCGTCGATGTTGAGCACCATCGCCTCGACCGTGTCCCCCTTCTTCAGCACCTCAGACGGATGCTTGAGCCGCTTGCTCCACGACATGTCTGAGATGTGAATCAGGCCGTCGATGCCTTCTTCGACTTCGACGAACGCGCCGAACTCCGTCAGGTTGCGGACCTTGCCGGTGATAGTCGTGCCGATCGGATACTTCTCGGACAGCTCGTGCCACGGGTTGCTCTCGACCTGCTTCAACCCGAGCGAGATGCGGCGCGCGCCCGGATCGACGCCGAGCACCATCGCCTCGACACTGTCGCCGACGTTGAGGATCTTCGACGGGTGCTTCACTCGCTTGCTCCACGACATCTCGCTCACGTGGATCAAGCCCTCGACCCCCGGCTCGAGCTCGACGAATGCGCCGTAGTCCGTGAGGCTGACGACCTTGCCGCTCATCCGTGCGCCAACCGGATAGCGTTCGATCACGTTGGACCACGGATCGTTCATCAACTGCTTGTGGCCCAGTGATACCCGTTCGGTCGCCGGATCGTACTTGAGCACGATGACGTCGATCTCGTCGTTGACCTTGAACAGCTCCGACGGATGCGACACGCGTCCCCAGGACATGTCGGTGATGTGCAGCAGGCCGTCGATGCCGCCGAGATCGATGAACGCGCCGTAATCGGTGATGTTCTTGACGACGCCGCGCAGGACCTTGCCTTCGGCGAGTGTATCGAGCGTGTGCTTCTTCTTTTCCGCGTTCTCCTCTTCGAGGAGCACCTTGCGCGAGAGCACAATGTTGCCGCGCTTCTTGTTGACCTTGATGACGCGCATGCGCAGTTCCTGGCCGCGCAGGGCGTCGAGATTGCGCACCGGCCGAACGTCGATCTGCGATCCCGGCAGGAACGCTCGGACACCGATGTCGACCGCGAGCCCACCTTTGATTCGCTCAATCACGCGGCCGATCACGACTTTCTTCTCCGCGTACGCCTTCTCGACCTCGTCCCAGATCTTCATCTTCTCGGCTTTTTCGCGCGAGAGGACGACGTAGCCGTCGCGATCTTCGGTGCGCTCGAGCAACACATCGACGGTGTCGCCGGGCTGCACGGAAATCTGCCCCGTCTCATCCACGAACTCGTCGACCGGGATGATGCCTTCCGATTTGTAGCCAACGTCAACGATGACTTCGGACGGTGTGACTTTCAGGACGGTGCCCTTCACGACCTCGCCTTCCGCGATGTTGCGGAAGCTGTTATCGTAAAGGTCGAGGAGGCGTGCATATTCCTGCGGATCAACGTGATCGTCCATCTGGGAGAAACCCGATGTCTTCAGATCAGCGGTTCCAGTGCCACCTCCTTTGGGATTGTTGAGCGATGAATTGTCTGTTGCCATGCTAAACGGGTCCTCCTCGATCGAACAGTGCCGGATCTCAGCTCCGGCCGGGCTGTAGAATTACTTCGCTTTAATTGCGATAAGCAATAGAAGATACATCACTTAGAGGCCTGCAGTCAATGCGTGTCGCGGCCGAGCCGGCCGTTTTGGCGCGCCCATTCAGACCAGGGGTCAAAGCACCATGGCGAAGAAAACGGCACGACGGAAGGCTGGAAGCGCTTCGCGGAAGAGTTCACGCCAGCAACGCAAGCGGGCCTCCTCCACCAAACGGACTCGGGCGTCCGCCCGAAGAACGACAGCAAGCTCCAGAAGCTCCGCTGGCCGCGGCAAAGCGACCGCAAAGAGGGCAAAACCGAAGAAGAAAGCGGCGCGAGCGGCGCGCTCGACAAAGCGTTCCGCCAAGCCGACCACGACCCGTCGCTCCACAGGTACTCCGGCTGGGGCGGGTAACACGAGAAAGGCACCCGGTCTCGATCGCGCGCGTCGGCAGCTTCGCGAAGTCGAGGAAGGCGTTCCGACGCCACCATCGAGCCTTGACCTCGACCGCCGTCCCTCAGCCGCACGCAGCGGGCGCCGCGAGCTACAGGAGGCGCGCCGCGAACACAACGAGGTCAGCCCCGATCTGACGGCTGGCGACGTCGATGCGGACTGGGAGGATGCGTACGCCGTCGGCGACGAAGCGCCGGGCGGCGACAATCCGACGCCGGATCAGGATCGCGTCGACGATATCGGCAAGGCGCTCGGCGTACAGTACGAGGACAACGAGGAGCTGAAAGGCTCCGACAAGATCACCGAGCGCGATCGGCACCGTTGGGAACTCGACCCGGCGTCGTCGGACGATTACAGAGACAGAGACTGAAATGCTGAATGCTGAGTTCTGAATGCTGAATGAAGCTGGAGGCCATCGGCCGCGCCAAATTCAGAATTCAGCACTCAGCATTCAGAATTTCACCCTCTCTTTGACAGCCTGCATCACCCTCTCGACCGCGTCATCGATAGAGAGCGCGGTCGTATCGATCATCACGGCATCGTCAGCCATCTTCAACGGCGCGGTCGCGCGCGTGCGATCGAGACGATCGCGCTCGGCCAGCGCCGTCGCGACCTCCTGAATTGCGGCGGTTCCCTTTCCCGATGCGTGTGCGGGATCGGTGGCGCGCCGGCGGGCGCGTTCCTCAGGTGAGGCGTCAAGATAAATCTTGACGTCGGCAGTGGGAAATACGACGGTGCCGATGTCGCGCCCTTCCATGACGATGCCACCCAGAGCGGCCAGCGCGCGCTGACGTTCGACGAGCACGCGGCGGACCGCAGGCTGTCGCGCGACGATCGACGCTGCCGCGTCCAGTTCCGGCGTGCGAATCGCGACGGCGACATCATGCCCATCGACGCGGACACGACCGTCGATAACGTCGAACTCGGCGCGCTCGGCCAGCGCCGAAACGGCCGCTTCGTTGGGCAGGTCGATTGATTCGTGGAGGGCCTTCCACGCCAGGGCGCGATACATCGCGCCGGTATCGACGTGATGAAATCCGAGACGCCGCGCGACGGCCCGCGCGATCGTTCCCTTTCCTGCTCCGGACGGGCCGTCAATCGCGATGATGATTGGTGTCATTCCTGATCTGGTGGCTATTGGCTATTAGCTTCCGGCTCCTGGCTCCTGGCTTCTGGGCCTGAGGCTTCGCAGTCCCTCTTCTGGCTTTCACGATCGATCGCAGCAGCCAAGAGCCGGCAGCCAGCCGCCCGAGAGCCAGCAGCCGAGAGCCAGCAGCCAAGGTATTATCCCCCGCAATGCGCACGAGAACGAAGGCCGTCGGGATCGTCGCGGCGTGCCTGCTCGTCGGAGCATGGGCCTCAAATGGCTACCTCCGTGCCGCGGCGTTTGTCGTCCAGGCAGCGGGAATGCAGGGATACGCGCGCCAGGTTGCATCTCTTGAAACTGGCAAATTCGACGAACGCTCGCTGACCATCCCCTGGCGTGCGGGGACACTGCGCGCGCGCCTCTACACACCGCGCGGCGGCGCCGACCGCGCCATGGTGCTCGTCCCGGGAGTGCATGCCGCCGGAGTCGACGAACCCCGCCTCGTCCAGTTCGCACGCGACCTCGCGTCGGTCCGTCACGCGGTCTTGACCGCCGAGTTGATCGACCTGACGAAGTATCAAATCACGCCGCGCTCGACTGACATGATCGAGGATGCGGCGCTGTGGTTGTCGGAACAACGCGACCTGGCGAACGACGGCCGCGTCGGCATGATGGGCATCAGCTTCGCTGGCGGACTGTCAATCGTCGCCTCTTCCCGTCCGTCGCTGCGGGATCGCGTGGCGTTCGTGATGTCGTTCGGCGGCCATGGCGACCTGGCGCGCACGCTGCGATATCTCTGCACCGGTGTGCAGCCCGACGGCGCGCGTCGTCCGCCGCACGATTACGGCGTCGCCATCATTCTTCTGAGCGTGGCCGAACAGGTCGTGCCACCCGAGCAGGTGGAACCGCTGCGGACCGCCATTCTGACCTTCCTCGAAGGCTCGAGGCTCGATATGGTCGACAAAGCGAGGTCGGCCGCCGAGTTCGCTCGTGCCCGTACGCTCGCGGCCGCCTTGACCGAGCCGGCGCAGACCCTGATGCGCTACGTGAATGAGCGCGACGTCGCGCACCTCGGACCGATTCTGCTGCCGCATGTGACCAAGCTCGGTGATGACCGCATGCTGTCTCCGGCGCGCGAAGCAGCCCCGCGTGTACCCGTCTACCTGCTGCACGGCACCGACGACAACGTCATCCCCGCGATCGAATCGTTTCTACTCGCGGACACGCTTCGCAAGCGCGGCGTCGCCGTCCATCAACTCGCGACCCCGCTCATCACACACGCGGAAGTCGACCGATCCGCAACCGCGTCGGCGATGTTCAGGCTGGTTGGGTTCTGGGCGGATTTGCTGGCGGAGTGAATTTACAGCGACTGGCGACTGGCAAACACGGGATCTGTCGTCATCGACGTTCTCGCTTCTGCATCGTGCGAGTCGCGAGTCGCCGAATCACTTCGCGGCTTTTCGCAACGCCGCAACCTCTTTCGCATCCAGTTCCCGAAACTCCCCCGGCCGAATGCGGTCGTCAGTAATTGGGCCAATCCTGACGCGCTTCAGCCGCTCGACCGGATGGCCGATCGCCTCGCACATGTTGCGGACCTGCCGGTTTCGCCCTTCCTTCACGACGATGGACAGCATTGCGTGCGGCGACGCTGCTCCTTCAGCCACACTCAGCAGCTTGACGTCAGCCGGACGGGTCCTGCGTCCATCGAGGACGATGCCCTTCGATAGCCGGGCGAGGTCGTGATCGTCGGGCACGCCCAGGACCTTGACGTGATATTCGCGCTCGACCTCGTGGCTGGGGTGCGTGAGTCGGGCGGCCAGGTCGCCGTCGCTCGTCAACAGCAGCAGACCTTCCGATTCGTAGTCGAGCCGCCCAACCGGATAGACGTAGTCCCGTACGCCTCCCTTCGCGAGCAGATCGATGACCGTCGGCCGACGCTGCGGGTCGGAGCGACTCGCGATGTAGCCGCGTGGCTTGTAGAGAAGCAGATAGAGGCGGCGCTGCGGAGTCTTGACGCGACGACCGTCAACGCGAATGTCATCCGCGTCCGGATCGGCCTTGGATCCCAGTTCGGTAACGGTTTCGCCGTTTACTGAGACGCGGCCGTCAGTGATGTAGGATTCGGCCGCGCGGCGCGAGGCGATGCCAGCGGTCGAAAGGATTTTCTGAAGACGCTCTCGCAAAGGTCAATGCACGGTTTCGTCTGATACGGGAAGCGTCTGGTCAGCGATCGGCGTCGTCGCCGTTGCGCCATCCGCTTCGAACGGCAGCGGGCTGGTTGTTACGGTCTGCTCGGCCAGCGCTCCCGGGAGCTCAAATCCGAGCGCGTCGGACATCTCTTCAACCTTCGGCAGGTCGCTGAGATCGTTCAGCCCGAACCGATCGAGAAACTCACGTGTCGTCGCGTACATGAAGGGACGACCGACCACCTGCTTGCGCCCGACTGTCTTGATCAGGTGTCGTTCGACCAGCGTCGTAAGGACGCCGCCGCTGCTGCTGACGCCGCGGATTTCGGCGATCTCGGGGGCAGTAATCGGCTGCTTGTAGGCGATAACGGCCAGCGTCTCGAGCGCCTGCACCGACAGCTTCTGCGTCGTCCGCTCGTGAAACAGTTTGCGGACCCATTCGTGAAGCTCCGTGCGCGTGACGATCTGGTAGCCCCCGGCCACCTCCACGATTTGCAGGCCGCCAGGACGTTCGTAGTCAGCCTTCAGCGCCTCGAGCGCCGCTTCCACGTCCTCTCGCGGTTCGCCGTCGAGCAGCTTGAACAGCGTCTTCGGGGTGATGGGCTCAGGCGACGCGAAAATCAGGGCTTCGACGATCGGTTTCAAGTGATCAGACACGATAGATCCTCAGTCGGTCTCTGTCGGTTTCATCACGTCAGCGGCTGGCTGGTCGTGCCTGGCAATCTCGCTGGCATGACGCTGTTCGGGATCGAGCAATGGCTTGGGCGCATCGGCTGGCCGCGCTCGCTTGTACACGCGGATGGGACCCATGGTCCCTGACTGGAATACGCGAATCAGTTTCAGTCGGATCATCTCCAGCATCGCGAGGAAGGTCACCACGATGCCGGCGCGGCTCTGCACGTCGGCGAACAGATCTTCGAACCCGCAGGCCTCGGTTTCCGACAGCTTGGCCATGAGCTGCTCGATGCGATCTTCGATCGGGATCTGCTCGCCAGGCAGATAGACCTTCGGGCGCTGCTTCGCCCGTTCGACGACGGTCCGGAACGCGGCAATCAGGCTGAACAGATCGACTTCTACTTCGGGCTCGGGCGCCTCGCCGGCAATTTCCGCAATCGGACCGTCCGGCCTCGTCCACTGGGCGCTGCGCAAAGTTTCCCGTTCGTGCAGGAGCTCCGCGGCGGCTTTGAACTTCTGATGTTCGAGCAGGCGACGGATCAATGCCTCGCGTGGATCCTCGTCTGGATCCTCCTGCGCGGGATCGGCGCGCGGCAGCAGCATGCGCGACTTGATGTGAATAAGGGTCGCGGCCATCACCAGAAACTCCCCGGCGACATCCAGGTTGAGCTCCTGCATCAGGTCGATGTAGTCGAGGTATTGCTGGGTAATGACGGCAATCGGAACGTCGTAGATGTCCACCTCGTGCTGCTTGATCAGGTGCAGCAGGAGGTCCAGCGGACCCTCGAACTTGTCGAGCCGGACGGGATACGCCTCGAGAATCGACTCGAATTCCTGTTGATGGTCCATAATCACCCGAGGGGTTTCGCCCCTCGAACTCCCCTACACCGTCGCTCGCGGGGGCCCCTGTGCCCCGCTCCGCGTCGGTGGCTCGCTTGGCTGCGCTCGCTCGCGGCGTCTTAGCGCCTTGCCTCGCCGTAGCCCGTCGATCCTGTTGACGAAGACGCGCATTCGGTTGCCAAAGCGAGTCAACCAGCTCTAGTGATAACTCAACTTCACGGCGCCGCGTACTCGCTCCATCGTTTCCTGCGCGATACTTCGCGCCTTGCGAGACCCCTGGTGCAGGACGTCGCGAATCATCGATGGATTGGCCAGGGCGCTTGCTCGACGCGCGCGAATCGGCTCGAGATGCGCGTTCAGCGCCTTTGCCAGCTTCGTCTTGACCTCGACGTCGCCGACCTTCCCGGCACGATATCTCGTTTTGAGATCTTCGATCTCGGCCTGGTCGGGGTTGAACGCGTCGTGATACATGAATACCGGATTGCCTTCGACGGTGCCGGGGATGTCGGCCCGCACGCGTTTCGGGTCGGTGTACATCTGCATCACTTTCTTGCGCACCGTTTCCGCGTCGTCCGACAGATCGATCGTGTTGCCGTAGCTCTTTGACATCTTCCGGTTGTCGAGCCCGGGAAGACGGGGAAACGTCGTCAGCAGTGGCTGCGGCTCGACAAAGAGTTCGCCGTAGAAGTTGTGAAATCGCCGAACGATCTCCCGGCTGAGCTCGAGATGCGGAACCTGGTCTTCCCCAACCGGCACGAAGTGCGCGTTGTAGATCACCACGTCTGCCGTCTGCAACAGCGGATAGCCGAGAAACCCAAGCGTCGACAGATCTTTCTCGGTGAGCTGATCTATCTGCTCCTTGTAGGTTGGCACCCGCTCCAGCCACGGGATCGGGATAGTCATCGACAGCAGCAGGAACAGCTCGGCATGCTCGGGCACGAGCGATTGGACGAAGATCGTGCTGCGCTCAGGGTCGAGCCCCGCCGCTATCCAGTCGGCGACCATGTCGTAGGCGTTCGCCACAATCTGCGACGGATCCGAGTAGTCGCTGGTCAGGGCGTGCCAATCGGCGACGAAATAGAAGCAATCGTACTTGTCCTGCAGGGGTGCCCAATTGTTCAACGCCCCAACGAGATGTCCAAGATGCAACTTTCCTGTCGGGCGCATGCCCGAAACAACGCGAGGTTTCATTCAAGGACGCTGACCGATGGCAGAAAGACGATGAGGCGGTGTGCGCTTCGAGATGCTCAAGAATAGAGGAAAAGCACTGCGGTATCAAGGGGTTATGTGGTGTCTTTGGAGGGGACGGAGAGAACGAAGAAGATTCACAACGGAGGAACGAAGCAAACGGAGACGAACGGAGAAGAAGATGCTCCCGGCCATCCATCGGGTTCCTCATATGTGTGCCGATGGATGACCGGGAGCATCTTCCCTTCGTGCGTCTTCGTTAACTTCGTTTCTTCGTTGTGAATCTTCTCCGCTGCCTTCGTTAGCTCCGAAGCGCTATTTCGTCTCTGCCGCGAAGTGCGTCAGCACCGCATCGGCCGCTTTCGCGCCGACAACCTTCATCAACTCCTCTCGCGTGGCGCGGCGCACGCCGCTGAGACTGCCGAAGGCGGTCAACAACAAACGCCTCCGACGCGGCCCGATGCCTGGAATGACGTCGAGCTCCGATCGCATGTCTCTCTTCTTTCGCGACAACCGATGGAACGTGACCGCAAATCGATGCGCCTCGTCGCGAATGCGTTGGATGAGCAAGAGCGCCGGACTCTCGGTTGGCAGCGCAATCGCGTCGTCGCGGTCCCGGGTAAAGAGGAGTTCTTCTTTTTTTGCAATGCCGATCGCCACCAGGGTCGCTAGTCCGAGTTCCTCGAGCGCACTGTAGGCGGCTGAGAGTTGGCCCTTGCCGCCATCGATGAGGATCAGATCGGGGAAGGGACCGCCGTTTTCCAGGGCCTTGCGGTAGCGACGCAGGACGACCTCGTGCATCGCCGCAAAGTCGTTATTCACTGCGGGTGAGGCCCCATCCGCTGCCGCTCGACGGCTCGAAGACTCGCCGCTCGCCCTTCCTGTTTCGAGACGACTGTCGCTGTCTGCCCCCTCCAGCAGCCAGCCGCCAGGCGCCAGCCGCCAACCCCGGATTCTGAACTTCCTGTATTCCGACCGCTTCATCCGTCCGTCTTCGCAGACGACCATCGACGCGACGGTTTCGCTGCCCTGGATCGTGGAGATGTCGAAGCACTCGATACGTCGGGGGACGGAAGCCAACCCGAGCACGGCGCGGAGAGTCTCGAGCGCGTCGTAGTTGGCGGCGACGTTTTCATTGAACCTGGCCTGATACGCGACCTGCGCATTCCGGTTCGCCAGTTCAAGCAAGCCGCGTTTCTCGCCGCGCTTCGGGACGACGAGCCGGACCCGTCGGCCGGCCTCGCCCGAGAGCCAGCCTTCGAGCAGTTCCGCATCGGCGGACGGAAACGGCACCGGGATGTGCACCTCGGGAGCCGCGATCCTTTCGGCGTAAAACTGCTGGAGGGCTGCCTGGAGGACGTCGCATTCAGCCAGGTCTGCCGAACCGTCCGGAGCCGCCGGCGACTGCCGGGATTCAGTGACGAGCTCGATGCGCTCGACGACCTTGCCTCCGCGCATTTGAAAGATCTGCACAACCGCGCCGGCCGGGCCAATCTTGAGCCCAAACGCGTCGCGATCGCCCAATTCGTTTGACTCCATCTTCTGCTGACGGGTCCGCACCGTTTCGATCGTCCGAATGGCATCGCGAAGCTGCGCCGCCTGCTCGAACCGCTCGGCAGCCGCGGCGTCCGTCATTCGTTCGCGAAGCGTCAGCAGCAGCTCGTCGTTGCGTCCTTCGAGAAACAGCTTGGTGTGTTCAACGGCGACCCGGTATTCCTCTCGTGAGCACAAGGCATTCACACATGGCGCGACGCATCGCTTGATGTCGAACTCGAGGCAGGGGCGACCGCGTTCCCCGGTAATCACCTCGTTGCACGACCGGATGCCGAATAGCTTGTGCGTGAGCGACATCGTCCGGCGCCCAAGCGCCGCTGGCATGAACGGGCCGGCATAGAAATGGTCGTCACGCTCAACACGCCTGGCGACGAGCACGCGCGGATAGGACTCGCCCGTGGTCAGCTGCAGATACGGATACGTCTTGTCGTCGCGAAGGAGGATGTTGTACTTCGGCGATCGCTGCTTGATCAGATTGTTCTCGAGCGCCAGCGCCTCGACCACCGAGTCAGTGACGATCACTTCGAGGCGCTCCGCTTCGTCCAGCAGCGCATCGATGCGCGGACTGGTGCCATAGGCGCCGAGATAGCTGCGCACGCGGTCGCGCAGGACTCGCGCCTTGCCGACGTACAGCGTTTCACCCTGCCCGTTCGAATAGAGGTAGACCCCTGGCTGTTCCGGCAATCGCGCTATCTGGGCCTTGAGATCACGAATCGGCATACAGTACACTGCGCATTTTGGCGCATCGTGAACCTTCCATTATACTGCGGCGCCCTCAGGCCCCCCGGCGCGCACCCCTGCGCGGTGGGGAGGCGTTCACTTCTATGACGTTCACCGGGCTCATCGGCCGGATCTGCATGTTCCCGCTCCGGCTCATCATCAACACCTGCGTCGCGTTGCGGATCCACCCGAACATCCTGACGTTCGTTGGCGTGCTCATCAATGTTCTGGCGGCATTCGAGCTGGCACGAGGCCACTTCATCCGGGCCGGCGCGATCATGGTGGTGGCGAACATTTTCGATTTCATCGACGGCAAGGTGGCCATCGAGCTCGATGCGGTCAGCTTATTTGGAGGGTTCTGGGATTCCGTGATCGATCGATTCTCCGATATCGCGCTGTTTCTCGGATTGATCTATCTCTACTCTCACCTCGGCCGGACCGACTACGTGATGGTGACCGCTATCGCCATGATGTTCGTGATCATGACGAGCTACACACGCGCACGCGCCGAGTCGCTGATCAAGAAGTGCAAAGTGGGCTTCATGGAGCGGCCCGAGCGTATCGTCCTCTTCATGATCGGGGCGTTCACCAACCGGATGGCGGCTGTGATGTGGGTGATCGGCGTGCTGTCGGTGTTCACCGTTGCCGATCGAATCATCTACACCTATCGCGAGCTGCGAGAGAGCGAGCAGGTGATCGCATGAGCAATCCGGCCACGCTACCCATGCGCGTTCTGTGGAACGCCTTTTTCTGGACCTACGAACGCGCCACGTGGCAATACGATCTCATGGTGATCGCGATCCTGGCGTTCGTCTGGCTCACGCCGCCGGGCTGGCTCGGCGACCCGATGGCGTCAGGCGGCGGACCGGTGGGATGGATCATTCAATTGGTGAGTCGGTGAATTGGTGAATTGGCTTGGCACGCGCTACCGCGCTGCTTTGAAAGCACGGCGGTAGCCGCGCGAGGCTAATCCACCAATCCACCAATTCACCCATTACACATCGTCCCGTTCATCGTGCATACCAAGATCGAGCGTCTTGCCGGTGAAGTGGATGTCGTGCGCTGCAATCTTGTCGCGGAGCAGGCGGCGGGCAGCGCCGTAATGCGAATGCGGGACGACGAGACGGCGGGCGAAGGCGCGCATCCGATAGATGAGCACGAGGGTCAACTGCTCCCCTTCGCGCCAGGTGAGCCCGCCGATTCGTGAATACGGGATGAAACCCGCGTCAGCCCAAATCCCGTCCTCGTAGAAGCCCCGTCCAATCTTCAGGCTCAGCGGCAAGGCATAGCCGTAATAGACGAGCATCATCGTTTCCCCGAATACGTCGGCCGGCCGAAGTCGGAGGAACGCGAGCTTGTAAACAATGAGCACGCTCAAGACGGCGCCCATTCCCAGGAGCAATCCATAAAACGGCGGACGAGGGCCGGGCCAGGTCAACAGCGCCGACGATCGCAGGCGCTGGAATCGCAGGAACTGGAAAAACAGGCGCAGGTCCGCCACGAAGAACCCCACACCAAGAAAGAACAGGAGTTGCGGCAGAAGCGCCGTCGTCAATTTGGGATCGGCGGCAGCAGGTGGCATAGTCGAGCGCGAAAGGATCGCTTCGGTCTGGGGCACATTCTAGCAATCTCCCGACGGGAGACAATAGCTAACCCGGAATCTGCGGTGCGGGTTGCATCGCTCGACAAAGTTCGGGACGCCCTGAGCTTGTCGAAGGGCGGGGATCCGGTCGCGGAGAACAATCACTCCTCAATTGGACACCGGATCACGCATTCCGGATCACGGTCCCTGGCCCCGGCGGGCATCCCGCATCTCGGATCCCACACCACGGATCCGGACGAGGTTTTCTACTGCCCGAGAGTTGGATCGAAGCAGTGCCGGCAGCGCGCCTCATAGGTACCCTGGGCGCCGACAAGCACGCGTTCGCTGCTGGCAACAAGCCGTTGGGTATGATTCGCCGGGGCACCACAGACCATGCAGATGGCCAGCGTCTTGGTGATGTATTCGGCAATCGCCAGGAGCTGGGGCATCGGCTCGAACGGCTTCCCCAGATAGTCCTGGTCGAGTCCGGCGACGATCACCCGTTTGCCCTGGTCGGCCAGGGCGCTGCAGACGACGGGCAGGTCGGCGTCGAAAAACTGACCTTCATCGATCCCGACGACCTCTGTATCGGGCAGCACCTGCGCGAGAAGCTCCCGCGACGACGACAGGTTCACTGACGGGATGCGCATGTCACTGTGCGAGATGATGTGATCGTCCGCGTATCGATTGTCGATCTTGGGCTTGAAGATCTGCACCTTCCGTCGCGCAATTTGAGCGCGCCGGAGGCGGCGGATGAGCTCTTCGCTCTTGCCGCTGAACATGCTGCCGGTGATCACCTCGACCCACCCGGCATTCGGACGATGCTGAGAAATGTCCATTCAGGAGGAATCGTTGAAATGTTGAATGCTGATTGAGGGAAATTCAGCATTCAACATTCAGCATTGCAATTACGCCCTCGAAAGGTATTCCCCGGTCTCGGTATTCACCCTGATCTTGTCCCCGTTGTTGACGAAGGGCGGCACATTGACGATGAGGCCGGTTTCGAGACGTGCCGGCTTGATCTGATTGCTGGCGGTGGCGCCTTTGATGCCGGGCGCCGTGTCCTCGACGAGGAGGTCCACGGTCTGCGGCAGCTCGATCCCGACCGGCTCGCTGCCGTAGAACTCGACCTTGATCAGCGCGTCAGGGATCAGGTAGTTGACGTTGTCGCCGAGCGCCTCGGCATCGATGTGGAGCTGCTCGTAGGAGCTCGTGTCCATGAAATGGAAGGCGTCACCGTCGCGATAGAGATACTGCATTTCCCGCTCGTCGAGCGTGGCCCGTTCGACGAAATCTTCGGACCGGAGCTTCTGATCGGACAGCGTGCCGTTGCGGATGTTCCTGAATTTCACGCGCACGAACCCTCGCAGGTTGCCGGGGGTGACGTGCTGCAAATCGAGCACGCGGAACAGATCCTGGCCGATCTTGATCAGCATGCCCTTCTTCATTCGAGTCGCTTGTAGAGAAGCCATATTGTCTAGTCTTCACCAAGGGGCTTCGCCCCTCGGACCGCAACACGCGCCCGCGTTCGCCGCGTCGACGGCTCGGGCCGGTCGCGTGGCTCGCTTGCGCCCGCGCTCGCTCGCGGCGTCATTATCTGCGCTGAGGGGTCTATGAGATCCGTTTTCGTGCCCAGAACCCTCGGATCGTAACACAGGAGGCCTTGAGCCCTGAGGCTTGAGCCTGAGCCCGTGCTACGATCACGTCATGCCGTGGGACCCGTTGCGCGACCTTCGCGTCCTTCAGGAACGACTCGAGCGGATGACCGCTCATCACACCGATTCGTGGACGCCCGCCATCGACGTGTACGAGACCGACGATCGTTACGTCGTCGCCGCCGAGCTGCCGGGTCTCGCCCGCGAAAACATCGATCTTGCGCTCGAAGATTCGCGTCTCACGATCCGCGGCCAGCGCATCGATCGGACCACCGCGTCCGGCAATGTCGTACACTTTCATCAGGTCGAGCGAGGCCACGGCGGGTTCGCGCGTACGTTCGACTTCGCGTCCAAGATCGACACGGAATCGGTTTCAGCAGATCTGGCCGACGGTGTCCTGACGATTACGCTGCCGAAAGCCGCGCCGGCGCCGGCACGCAAGATAGAGGTTCGATAATGGCTCGAAGAATTGCGGTCTTTGCGTTCTTCATGTCGATCGCGTTCTTCGCCGGGCTGGTCGTGACCGGGCGGATGCGCAGCGCCAGCGAGGGCACCGCGAGCCCTGCCACCGGCGGCGCCGCGACGCAGACCGCGCGGGCGCCGGTTGCGATGCCGGCAGCGCTACCCGATCTAACCGGCGTCGCCCAACGCGCGATCTCGAGCGTCACGAACATTTCATCGACCCAGATCGTTCGCACACCCAATTCCCCGTTTGCCAACGACCCGTTCTTCCGCTTCTTCTTCAACGATCAAGACGACGCCTTTGGCTACCGCGAGCGGCGGGCTCAGAGTCTCGGCTCCGGGGTGATCGTCTCATCAGATGGCTACGTGCTCACGAACAACCACGTCGTCGATCAGGGCGTCGAGGTGACGGTCACGATGCCGGACCAGCGCGAGTTGCGCGCCAAGGTCATCGGCACCGATCCAGCCACCGACATTGCCGTGCTGAAGATCGACGCAGCAAACCTGCCGACGATGGCGTGGGGTGATTCCGCGCAACTGAAAGTGGCGGAGTGGGTACTCGCCATCGGCAATCCGTTTCAATTGAACCAGTCGGTCACCCTCGGCATCGTGAGCGCGACAGGGAGACGACTCGAGGGCCGCCTGGCCACCTACGAAGACTTCATCCAGACCGACGCCGCGATCAATCCGGGCAATTCGGGCGGCGCGCTGGTCAACGCGCGCGGAGAGCTCATCGGCATCAACACCGCAATTTTCAGCGAGACCGGCGGCTACCAGGGCATCGGGTTTGCGGTGCCGAGCAACCTCGCGCGACACGTGATGAACGAACTCGTGAAGTTCGGCGAAGTGCAGCGCGGCACCATCAGCGGCATCACGCTGCAGCCGCTGACCACGCGCCTGGCCGAGCAGCTTGGCGCACCGAACACGCATGGCATGGTCGTGGTCAGCATGCAGCAGCGCTCGGACGCCTACGCCGCCGGACTCCGGCCGGGTGACGTGATCGTCAGCTTCAACGGGACGACCGTCGAGGATCAGAGCCAACTGTACCGGCTGTTGTCGGACGCGAAAATCGGGACAACCGTCACACTTGGCGTGCTGCGCGAAGGGCGACCGATGTCGGTCAAGGTTCCGATCGTCAAATCCACCGGTCAGGCCAGGCGGCGATAATTACTCCGAGGGGCTTCGTCCCTCGGACTCCCCGACACCCTCGCTCGCGGGGACCCCACGATTCCCGCGGCGCTCGCGTGGGCTCACTCGCGCGCTCATTCGCCACTGTCGCGGGTTCGAGTCACTTCTCTTTCCTATCGCAAATAGCGCTTCAGGCCCGACAGCGCCTCGCTGCCGACGGCGACACACCGCCATTCGTGTTCCACGCCAACGTTGATCCCGATTCGAGGGGTCCACGTCACATCCCGCTGCGGCAGCCTGCGATCTTCGATCCGCAGCGTGCTCGCGGTCAGGTCGCTCAGGTTGTGCCGGAGGGTGATTCCCAGGGCCCGCGTAAGGTTTCCCGGCCCTCGACACAACTCCGCGGTTGTGAAATCGCGCGCCGGCCGAGCCGTGCCGCTCGCGCGACGGCGGCGCATGAGCGATTCGCCCTCGAGCGGCTCGAGCGCACGAATCAGGACGGCCGCCGGCGACCCTTCCGATTCCGTCACGGCGTTGACCAGATAGTGAATGCCGTAATTCAGGTAGACGTAGGCGATGCCGGGCGGGCCGTAGAGCGGTGCGTTCCGGGTTGTCGGCCCTGGCGCGGCGTGGCAGGCAGGATCGGACTCTCCGATGTAGCCTTCCGTCTCGACGATGATCCCGGACGCGGTTCCGGCCGGAGCATCATGAACGAGAACCTTTCCGATGAGCGCGCGCGCGACCTCCAGCGTCGGACGCTCGTAGAAATCGCGCGACAGGACGGCCATGCTTATGGGATCGAACGTGGCTTCCCCGAAGCCGCTTTGATTCGGTCGATCGCACGCGTGGCGGCCTGCGCAACCGCGCGATCCTTGTCGGACGTCAACGGCTGCAGCGCGGTCAACGTCGCATCGCTGCCGATCGCGCCGAGGACCGTCGCGACGTTGCCGCGAATCGCCGGACTCGGATCCTGCAGGTGAGACGCGAGCGTCGGCGCAACCGCCGGGCCCAGTTCGAGCAGGTAATCGGCGATTTGCGGGGCGGTCTTGTCCGAATCGAGAAACTCGACGAGCCGTGGAATGTAGTTACGGCCAAGCTTTTGAAGCGCAAACGCCATGGCGGCGCGAACCATTTCCGACGAGTCGTTGCCCGCGCCAATCTCCAGCGCGGGGACTTCGGACGTATCGCCCGATCGTCCCAGCCCCTCGGCTGCCGCGCGGCGGAGGAATGGATCCCGGTCCGTGAGCCGCGCCTTGAAGAGCGGCACGCTCGAGGGATCCGACAGATGGGCGAGCGCGTCGAGCGCCGACCACGCCCCTTCACCCTTCGAGTAGAACTTGAGCTGCTCGGTGAGCGCCTGAATCGCGTGCCGCTCTCCGATCGCGCCAAGCGCACGCATGGCCGCATATCGCACCGGCGCCTGCGAATCGTTGATACCTTTGATCAGCGCCTCTCCCGCGCTCTTGACATCGAGCCGGCCAGCGACACGCGCGGCAGCGGCCCTGATCGTGGGATCGTAGTGATCCAGCGCCTTGATCAACTGCGCGGCATGGCTTTCGCTCAGCGGCGCCCGCGCAACGGTCCCGATGGTGTAGATCGCCTCGGTGCGAACCTTCGGATTGTCATCGTCGACCGCCTTCAGCAACGCGTCGATCAGCTCACCCGGCGCAGATCTGGCCTCGACGGCAAATCGCCCCATCTCAAACGCGGCAGCGGCCTGGCCAGGGTTGCGGACCTCGACAACACCGCCTAACCGCTTCTTCGACGGCACGTCGTGAGTGACGAAAAACGACAATTCCGCCCAGATTGCTTCGAGTTGGATTTGGTCCATGGGATCGTTAATGAGGGGCGCGATCGGCCCGATCGCTTCCGGATACCTGGACTCATGAAGCAGCTGCACAGAGGCCAGCCGCACCTTGGGATCGGGATTTCGCAGGTTACGGATCACATCGTCGAAACGAGCTTGCTGGGCGGGGAGGGTTGACGGAATGCAGAGAAGCGCCAGGGCCCAGGTCAGGGATCGCAGATGTCGCATCATGAAGAATTACTAGGGAGTCTTGAATTGTACGACAGGCGTTGGTCAGCTTCCAGCTGCCCGCTTCCAGCGACCAGCTCGAATCGCGTCGTAGACTGCCGGGAGATCGGCGCCGTTCTCTGCGAAGACATCAGGCGGGAAGCTGATAGCCGGAAGCTGGAAGCTAATTTCTTGCTGTCCCGTACGCGTTCGCACGCCCGACGGCGAGAACCTCTCGCAGATACCTTCCCGTGTGAGACGACTCGACCTTGATCACCTGCTCAGGCGGTCCGGCCGCGACCAGCTGGCCGCCCTCTTCGCCGCCCTCCGGACCAAGATCGATGATCCAGTCCGCGGTCTTGATGACGTCGAGGTTGTGTTCGATCACCAGGAGGCTGTGACCCGCCTGCAGCAGTTTGCGGAAGGCGGCGAGCAGTTTGGCGATATCGTCGAAATGCAGACCGGTCGTCGGCTCGTCGAGGATATAGAGGATGCGGTCGCCGGTATGGGAGGACAGGTGCGCAGCAATCTTGATCCGCTGCGCTTCCCCACCCGACAACGTCGTGGCCGGCTGACCCAGGCGCAGATATCCGAGGCCGATCTCGTCCAGCACTTGCAGGCGTCGCAGCACTTTCGGCGAGCTGCTGAAAAAGGTCAGCGCCTCGCGCACGGTCATATCAAGGACTTGATCGATACTCCGTCCGCGGTACTTCACTTCGAGCACTTGCGGCTTGAAGCGCTTGCCCTCGCACTGATCGCAGGGGACGAAGACGTCAGCGAGAAACTGCATCTCGACCTTGACCTCTCCTTCGCCTTCGCACGCCTCGCATCGGCCGCCCGGCACGTTGAACGAGAAGTGGCTCGCCGTGAGTCCTCGCGACCGGGCGTCCTTGGTTGCAGCGAACAACTCGCGAATCGGATCGAAGGCCTTCAGGTAGGTGACCGGATTCGATCGCGGGGTCCGGCCGATCGGCGCCTGATCGACCAGGACGACATCGGTGACGAATTCGGCTCCTTCAATCTTCCGGTGCACGCCAACCCGCCGGTCCCAATCTCCCTTGACCTTCTTCAAGGCTGCATAGACTACGTCGTGAACGAGCGTGCTCTTACCCGAGCCGCTGACGCCGGTCACGCATGTCAGCACGCCCAACGGGATCTCGACGTCGATGTCTTTGAGGTTGTGCTCGGCAGCCCCCAGCACGCGGAGCTTCTGATTTGAGGGCTTGCGCCGCACCGAGGGGACCGGTATCGCGAGCTCATCACGCAGATACTTTGCGGTCAGCGATCGCGGTTCAAGCAGGAGCGCCGCGAGCGTGCCACTGAAAATGACCCGCCCTCCCTGCTCGCCGGCGCCAAGCCCCATATCGACGACCGTGTCGGCGACCCTGATCATGTCGGCGTCGTGCTCGACGACAAGGACGGTGTTTCCTTGGTCGCGCAGCTGACGCAGGATCGCAATCAGCCGCTCGTTGTCGCGCGAATGAAGGCCGATCGATGGCTCGTCGAGAACGTACAGCGTGTCGACCAGCGCCGAGCCCAGCGACGTCGCAAGATTGATGCGTTGCGATTCGCCGCCGGAAAGCGTCGATGACAGCCGGTCGAGCGTCAGGTAATCGAGACCAACATCACGAAGGAACCCGAGACGCTTCCTGATTTCTCGAAGCACCTTGTCGGCGATCGCCGTTTCCTTTTCTGAAAGCGCGAGATCGGCAAAGAATGCATCCCCATCACGCACGGTCAGGCCGCAGACCACATCGATGGTCCGGCCGCCGACCCGCACATCGCGCGCCTCGCGGCGCAGACGCGCGCCGCCGCATTCCGGACAGGTCAGATACCCACGATACCGGCTCAGAAACACGCGGACGTGGACCTTGTATTTCTTGCGTTCGAGCCACCGGAAGAATCCCTTCACCCCTTCGTAGCTGGCGCCGTCGCCGTCAATCACGAACCGCTTCTCGTCATCGGTCAGTTCGGACCACGGCACGTCAAGCCGCAGGCTGCGCACTTTGGCGGCTCGTTTCAGTTCGGCGAGCTGCGCACGATAGTGGGGCTTGCTCCACGGCTCTATCGCGTTCTGCGCGATCGACTTCGAGGCATCCGGGACCACGAGATCCATATCGAGCTCGATGATGTTGCCGAAGCCGTGGCAGAGCGGGCACGCCCCGAACGGATTGTTGAAGGAGAACAGCCGCGGTTGCGGCAACTCGTAAGCGATATCGCACTCACGGCATTCGAATCGCTCGCTGAAACGCAGCGTCACCGACTCGCACTGTTCCTCGCTCGTTAGCGGCGGAAGCTGAATTGCGAAGGCGGCACCGCCCCCTTCGGTGTAGGCCGTCTCGATCGAGTCGGTGAGGCGGGCGCGAAGATCGCCTTCGACCTTGACGCGGTCGACGATCACCTGCAGCGTGCTGCGATCCTTCAGCGCCGACGCATCGACATCCTCGAGTGAAATTGCGCGACCGTCGATATAGAGACGGCCGAAGCCTTTTCGCCGCAGCGCCGCGAGCGTCTCGGCGACCGGATCCACCAGGTCGGGAAGATTTGGCTGAGACGTATCGGCCGGTCCTTCTTCGGCGGCGGTCGCTTCTTCGTCTTCCGGTTCAGGAGCGGACGGCATCGTCGGCGCCGTGACCACCGGCATATCGAACCCGATCAGGAGTCGCGTCCCCTCCGGCAGTTCACCGAGCCGCCGGGCGACGACTTCGGCCGTTTCCCGAATCACCTCACGTCCACAGTTCCGGCAGAACGTTCGCCCGATGCGCGCGTACAGCAGCCGCAGATAGTCGTGAATCTCGGTCGTCGTTCCCACGGTGGAGCGTGGGTTGCGGATGCTGTTCTTTTGCCGAATGGCGATCGCGGGACAGATGCCTTCGATGGCATCCACGTCGGGTTTCTCCATCCGCTCGAGAAACTGGCGCGCATACGCCGACAGCGACTCGACATAGCGACGCTGGCCTTCCGCATAGATCGTGTCGAACGCCAGCGAGGATTTGCCTGAGCCGCTGACACCGGTCATGACCACCAGCGACCGCGCCGGCAGCGACAGATCGACATTCTTGAGGTTATGGGTCCGCGCGCCGCGGATGATGATCTGACCCCGTTGGGTCTCGCTCGTGCTTGACATTTCGATGGGGGCTCAGCCGTGACCGGTCTTGAACGCTCCGCTGAAGCCCAGGAAACCTCCGACGGATCCCACCGTTACAGTGTGCTCTTTCGGAAATCCCTGAACAGTCCATCGTAGCGCAGCCGGCAGATTCCCTCAACCTCGTCAGCAACCATTTGTGCTATTTTGTTGGGGCTTTGCCAGCCGGGGACGGAGGGGTAGTCCAGCCGTCGTCAGTCAGGCGCGAACCAAGAGGGCCCAGTGCCAGTCCGTTTGTTTATAGGCAACCTGCCGTACGCGGCGTCCGAGGCAGAGTTGCGAGAGCACCTGTCGAGCGTCGGTGAACCCACCCAGATCGTTCTCCCTGTGGATCGTGAAACCGGTCGGCCGCGAGGATTCGCGTTCGTTGATTACGCCGATCGCGCGGTCGCAGAAGCCGCCATCAGTCGATTCGATCAGCAACCCTTCAAGGGCCGGCCGCTTGCTGTGAGCGAGGCTCGGCCGCGTGAGGAGCGTCCAGCCGGCGGTCCACGTCCGGGCGGGTATGCTCCGCGACCGGGCGGCCCCCC
>JBKPNQ010000126.1:0-23709 GCA_046732715.1 Acidobacteriota bacterium
CGGCAGCGTCGTGATTTTGCGGCCCAGGATTGGCGTTTCGTCGACGGTTGGACTGTCGAGTTGCCGGCCAATCTGCGGATCCGCGCGCACGCCGGCGTTCGTCCCGTAAACCGTGACTTCCGACTTCTCCGATCCGACCACCAGCTTCACCCGCAGCGTGACGGTTTCGCCTGCGCGCAGGCTGATGGCCTGGTGCTCCTCGGTGGCGAATCCCTGTTTCGCGACGGTGACGGTGTAGGTCCCGGTCAGCGACAGCGCTGGAAACGTCGCGCTCCCGTCGACGCCTGACGTCGATTCACGGACCGCTCCGGTCTGGTTGTTCGTCACCGCCACTTTTGCGTCGTTGACGACAGCTCCCGACTGATCGCTCACGAGCACGACGACCGTCGACGTATTCGGCGACGACTGCGCGAACGCAGGCGCACTGAGGATCACCAACGCACTGACCACCAGGACGAGCTTTTTCAGCATGGCTCCTACTTGGAACTGACGACGTAGTCCTTGAAGTAACTCGTGCTGTCGGTTTTTGCCCACAGCCCGATCTTGCCGGCGACGGGTGGCCGCAGCAGGGCGTTGTTCTCGGGGAAGAGATCGGGGTTGGGCGGAGCGCCGTTGCGGCCGGGCCCGGGGACGCCGCCGAGCGTGTACTCGAGCGCCAGCGCTTCGTCGAGATATGCCTTGAGGTTGGCGCCGTCAACGACCAGCTTCAGCTCGTGCCACGCGGTGCGATCGAGCATGAACGGCTTCGTGCGATCGCTGAACCGCAGGTTGCGCCGGATACCGTTGTGGAACTCCCAGAACGCGACGTTGTTCTCGGTGTCGTTGTAACGAACCGCCAGCCAGTCGCCGTTCGGCTTGACGTTGAAGAGGATGCCCGACGCACGGTCGGAGTCTCCTGCGATGGTCTTGAACTTGAGGCTGATCGTGCCGTTCGAGAAACTGCTGACGCTCTTGAGCACCGCAACCGGGTAGTACGCGAACTGTTTCGCGTTGTCCATCAGCTCCTCATTGCTCGTGCCATACAACCGGCGAGCGCTCTCGATCAGGAGCTTCGTTGGATTGTCCTTGCTTGCCACCCACGGCCGGCCATCAACGCCAATCACCTTGTCCGCGCCGTCCTGCTGCACGATCCAGGTGCCAACCATTGGCTCGAATGTCGTCGGCGGCTTGCCAACCGTTTCTTTGCTCAGATCAATTTTCACATCGGCCGCACGCACGACGCCGATCGTCAACGCCACCGCCGCCGTCACAATTGCCGCCTTCCTCACCATCGATCCTCCGTCGTCTTCGTGAACTTCTTACTTTCAATTTTTAACTTTCGTGTCTCAGCCTCTCGCCAAGACTGCTGCACTCACGACCAGTGCTGGCCAGATCACGTAGAACATCAGCGCAGCGCCCGGCGCGCGCGTGATGAGCGGGTGTCCGCGGAACGCCCCTTCATCGTCGGCCAGCGACGTCGTCACACCGGCGAGCGAGTACACGGTTTCGAGCGCGGCTTCCGCCGTGACCGCGCGGCCCACTGCCTTCCGGCCGCCGATGTCGTACCAGATTTCACCGTAGCCTGTGCTCGTCTGCTCGAACAGGCCGATCGACGTGGCGGACAGGTAGCGCACTCGAACGTCCGGTCTCACCCGCCGAAGCTTGGCGACGACATTTCGATCGAAGTCCACCCGCCTGGGATCTTCCGGCGCGAGGTGCACTTCGATGCTCATCGGTTCATGGACCGCCGCCAGCGCACGTTCGTCGGCACGCGAAAACGAATTCACGCGGCTCTCTGACAGGTCCCAGCTCTTCGTCGATGCGGCGCCAGCGGCGATGACGATCGTCGCCGCGGCGGCGATCGCGATCGAGTCACGGGCCTGGCGTGCGATGGACGCGCCGAGCCCCGTCCACCGTGCTGCCAGAGCAAGCCCGAGTGCGATCAACGTCAGCGAAGCGATCACGACATCCAGGCGGATCAAGCCATGCTGAAACTCCCCCACCATCGCTGTTGGTGTGTAGCGCGCGACCTGCTCCCACATCCCGCCGTGCACGCTGGCGATGAAGCTCAGAATCCACGTGCCCACCGTAACGCTGAGGGTCAGGATGGCTGCGGTGGACGGATGTTCCGTCATCGACGCCGCTGCCGCGGCCAACGCGATCGTCAGGCCGGCGTTCATCAGATGGCCGGCCGCAACCGCCAGGACTTCGGGCCAATAAATACTTCCGCCAAAGCTCCGCCACAACACGATGGCCGCCGCGACCGGTACAGACGCGATGAGCCAGCCCGCCAGGAGCACCAGCGCCTTGACGGTCACACGCACAGAGGGCGGCAACGATTGCTGACTCTCCAGCTTCAGAGCCCCGCTCAGCCGATCGCCACCCACCACTCGAATCGCGACGAACGGCAGCAGAAACACCGCAGCCAGTTCGCAGGCGCTGAACGTCGGGGCCCAGATTCCGATGAGCGGGGAGAATGCCTCGCCGACTCCGACGGCCGTGCCATTGAGTCCGCTCGCTTCGGCGTAGGTTCGTACCGACCCAATGAACGCAAATCCAACCAGCGGCCCCATGGCGACGAGCAGGATCCACCACGATCGGGAGGCGATGAGTTCCCGTGCTTCCTTCTCGATCAGCCACCGCCACGCCGCCCTACGTGAGCGCAAGGAACACCTCTTCGAGATTCCCCGCGGTTGCCGCATTCGAGGCGCGCGCCAGCGTCGTCAGCTCGGCGAGGGTTCCTTCGCCGCACACCCTGCCGCCGCTGAGCAGCACAAAGCGATCGCAGATTCGCGCCGCGTCGGCAATCTGATGAATCGACAGGAACAGCGTGCGCCCACTGAGCGCGTGATCCCGGAGCGCAGCCGCGACGTCGCGACTCTGTCGCAGATCGAGCCCTTCGAACGGCTCGTCGGCCAGAAGCACCGGCTGCGCGGCGAGCAAGCCGATCGCCAGCAGCACGCGTTTTCGCTGCCCCTTCGACAGCGTCCCAATCGCGTTCGGCAACAGTGGAGCCAGCGCCAGCCTCTCGATGACGGCGTCCAGTCGATCGCTCCGTCCGCCCAGAAACCCAATCGCAAAGTCCAGCGCCCATCGGACGCTCTGAGCCGGCCAGGGCGCCACCGCGTCAGGCAGATAGAACAAGGTCCGGCGCCTCGAGTGCGGCGACAGCGGACGGTCCTGAAAGAGCAAGGCGCCTGCAGTCGGCGCGAGTACGCCAGCGATGCACTCGAACAGCGTGGTCTTTCCCGAGCCGTTTGGTCCAATGAGGCCGAGAATCTCGCCCGGACGAATTGAAAAGCCAACGTCATTCAGCGCCGTGAGCTGACCGTAGCGTTTGGTCATCCCGGCGACTCGAAGCCAGTCGTGCGTGTTCGGCGGATGCTGGGTGGTGTTTTCCAAGATTCCAGCGCCGCATCCCGAGCCTCAGGAATCCAGCTCAGACAGCAGCGCTGGGACAAGATCTGACCGTAACTGACGAACTACTACCAGTAATCGTAGGTCGGCCGGGAAATCAGGGGAGAAGGCTAACCAGCGCCTCGGTGAGCCGATGGATTGTCCCGGCGAGGAGAGGCCCTGCGACGATGGTTCCGGCGAGACAGACCCCAATAGTCAGAAACGGGGACGGGAGAGGTCGGGCCGGCAGAACGCGGCCGCTCACGAGCTGCCGGACGCGCAATTCGAGCAGTGCAGAATTGTGCAACGTGCTCCAGAAAGGGTCGGGCGATCTTCCGGTCCACACCGCCGAAAGTCGCGCCACCTTTATTAATGCGGATGCGAGATGAAGCGCGCGGGCCTCGTCACCCTGGGTCGCGCCAGCGTCGGCTCGGAACTCTGCTGCGTCGCACCACTCCTGTTCCAGGCGTTTCGCAATCGCCGAGCCGACGAGCAGGTCCGGTGCACACACGAACGCCCATCGAGTGAAGTTGTCGAATGCATCGCGATGCGCGACCTCGTGCGCGATCGCCACGTCGAGCTCGGCGGCTGACAAATCCTCGGCGACGCGCGAATTGACGAGGATCCGCGGCCTGAGGATGCCGGCCAGCGACACGCCGGGCAGATCCTGGACCTCACGGACGTCGGCGCGACCGAGCGTGCCGGCCTGTTCGTTCAGCCGGAACTGGCGCGACACCCTGGCGATGGATACGGCTCGTACGACGCTCTTGGCGAGTACCGTCGCCCCAACCATCGCCAGCGCATACCACACGAGCCCGAACGTCTCTTCGCCACCGCGAGGCTCGAACGCCCACTGAGAGGGCACGAACATAGCGCCGACGAACAACAGCGACGCGACCGCCGGGAAGAGACGAACGGTCACCAGCAGGAGTGGACGGCGCCTTGGACCCGTCTTCCGGATCACGAGCGAGACCAGTACGGAAATCGCCGAGGCCGCGGCGTTGACGGCGGCGAACCACGCCAGCGACAGCACGATTGAGCGAGCGATCATTTCAATCATGACCCGCTATCGTCTTTCCCGTCGTCCGCCTTCTCGAGTCGACGCCGCTTGTCCCGGACCATCTCCTCGAGTGCATCGAGCAGTTGCGCTCCGCCGTTCTGACTTCCGACGGCGTCAACCAGGTTGGACAGGATTGGCACCGCCGCGCCGCTGGAAAAAAGGCCCGAAACCAGCCCGCTGGCAACCGCCGCTTCTGTCTGTTCCCGAGTCTGCGCCGCGCAGTACACGAAGGCTCGCCCCGCGCGCGTGCGCGTGACAAATCCCTTCTTGAACAGGCGGTCCAGCGTGGTCATGACCGTCGTGTAGGCCACCGCGCGCGGAAGTGCAGCCTGCACGCGTCGCACGGTGCTCTCGCCCTCCGACCAAACCACGTGCATCACTTCGCGCTCGAGGTTGCCGAGCACAGCACGAAGCGGATCGTTGGCGGCTCGCCAGCGAAGACTCCAGAGCCCTTTGAACATGGGACGTCCCAGATTTTACTCTGTTTTTCCAGTTGTCCTTTTTCCTGCTTGGATCATATGTTGCTGCGATCCCATCAGTCCGGCCTCATTGCAGAGCCGGCTGGAGACACACGGATGCCCAACCTCCGAGGACGTCCCGCGCGCCTGACGCCGGAAGAACGGAAATCGTTGACGCACGGCGATTTCTGGATCCCTGACGAGGAACGTGAGGTCTATCGGCGAGCGCTCGAAGCGGTGAATGCCGCCAATGTGACCTACGTGATCGCTGGCGCGTACGCAATCTACGAGCACACGGGCATCTACAGAAAAACGAAGGACCTCGACCTCTTTTTCGAGCCCTCGTCGGTCGTGGCCGCGGCGCAGGCGCTGCGGGCCGCTGGATTCGTCACGCGGCTTGAAGACTCGCACTGGCTCGCGAAAGCCACGATGGGGGATTACTTCATTGATTTGATCTACGGAATGGGCAATGGCGTCGCGGTGATCGACAGCGACTGGATGACACACAGCCGTCCGGGAATCCTGGCCGCCTGTCCTGTTCGCATCGCTCCGCCCGAAGAGCTCATCTGGCATCGGCTGTTTATCAGCGAGCGGCACCGCCACGACATGTCCGACATCGTGCACCTCATGCTGTGCTGCGGCGATGCGCTCGATTGGGAGCGGCTCGTGACCCGCGTCGGCGAACACTGGCCGCTGCTGCTGTCGCAGATTCTGATGTTCTGTTACGTCTACCCCGGCTATCGCACGAACATCCCACGCTGGGTCCCGGAGCACCTGCTCGAACGCGCGCGCGCGCAGATCGATCGGAATGAAGACGATCAGGATTTCACTCGAGGCCCGTTGATCTCGCGTTTCAGTTTTGCGATTGATGTGAGTGAGTGGGCGTTCAACAGCCCGCGTGGCGAATTGATACGGCGAGCGCGGCAACATCCCGACATCCGCGCCATCGCACAGGCCGGCGTCTGGGACGAGCGCGCCGACGACGGCTTTATGAGTCCGCGAGCGGTGCAGGACACCAGTTCAGACTGAACGAATCAACCGGCGAGTTCTTCCGGTGTCGGAAAGGCGTGCTGTTCGCGCCCTTCGGGGCCGTCGTGACGAGCGGTCGTTTTGTACAGTTCGAATCGCCCGTCCGCCGCGTTGTCCGCGAGCCGCTTCCGGTACGCCTGCATCTGGCTCTCGGTCATCCGCGTGAATCCCTGTGCGACCTTGAGGTTCTGCCGTAACACTCGCAGCGAATCCATGCCGGAGATCGTGGTCGCCACCGGGAGGCTCATCGCGTATCGAAGCGCTTCCGCCGGCGTCACCACCTTGTGCTTGACGGCTTGCCCGGCGCCAAAACTCTTCATCCCGAGTGGAGCGATTGACTGCTTGAGCAGTTCAGGAAGAACCAGCTGCTCGAAGCTCTTGAAGGTCGCATCAAATCCATTCAAGGGCAGCTGGCAGCTGTCGAACGGAAACTTGTACGACAGCATCTCGAGGTGGATGACCGGGTCCTTGTGTCCGGTAAAACCGACGTAGCGAACCTTGCCCTCCCGCTTTGCCCGCTCGAGCGCTTCGACGACACCGCCCTTGGCAAAGTGACGCTCGGGATCGTTGTAGTACGCGCATTCGTGAATCTGCCAGAGGTCGAGGTAATCGGTCTTCAGACGTCGCAGCGATTGCTCGAGCTGTCGCATGGCCGTCTTTGCATCGCGGCCGTGCGTACAGACCTTGGTCATGAGGAAGACGCGCTGACGGCGATCCTTGATGGCCTTTCCCATTCGCATCTCGCTCTTCCCATCGTGGTACTCCCAGGCGTTGTCGAGAAAGGTCACGCCGGCATCAATCGCCGCGTGGATCAGCTTGATGGCTTCGGCTTCGGTGCCGATCTTTCCGACATGAAAACCGCCGAGCCCGAGAGCTGACACCTGCTCGGCGTGGCGGCCGAACTGCCGGCGAGGAATTTCCGCGGTGCTCATGCGACTCAACGCTGCAAGCCGAAGACCATCATTGAACCTTGCGGCCGATGAAAAACGGGCCGAGCCGATCGAGGTAGAGCGCGGTCTGCTGAGTCTTGCGCATCACCTGAACGATTGCGGAGAGGGGATACAGATCCTTTCCGATCAGGCCAATGACGAAGTCGTTGTCGTCGCGATCGAGTCCGTGGCACGCCAGACGGACATCGTGGACGTAGTCCGCGGCACCGAACTGCATTCCGATCTGGCCGTGCTCGGCCAGGATCGTCCGTTGCTGCTCGGGCGGCAGCTGCGCGAACGATCCGCTGCGACGAAGCGGATACCAGATCGCCCATGGCCAGTCGGGATTTGCCAGCGTCCGGAGCGGACGCTCCACCAGCACTTCGCCGAGGTCCGGCTCGTAGCCAAGCGAGTAGGTGCGGCCGAACATCGCATATTGCGGCTTGAGCACCAGATCCGACATGGCGCCGCTCGTCAGCCTCGGCCGAACCCCGGTCAGAAAGACATTCGGATCGTCGCTTACCGCGAGCACCGCGATGCCCCCGGGATCGTTCAGATCTTCGTAGACCACAATGGCGTCGGCGCAGCCGTCGAGATGGCGTGCGACGCTCGATGAATCGCGGCAGTTGCCGAATGCCTGCAACTGCATGAACAGACGTCGATCCGAGCGCTGCGGCCGACCGTCTTTGAGCCCGCCTTTCTCGCTGATATCCGGCGGCTCTATTCGAGCCCGTCCTGTCGGATGCGTGGCAGAATCCGAGGTGTTTGTGGTCACGAGAGGATTAAACCACGCCTTGCGGCGCCATCGGGATCAAATTACTATCGTTGAGTTATCGCAGTGAGCGGAGGCGACGGAGGGAACGGAGAACCTTCACCACAGAGTTAGCAGAGATCGGATGGTTCTCTGTTTCCTCTGTTACCTCTGTGGTAAGGAACTCTCTGCTTGCTCTATTGTCTCTCTCCGTTATCTCAAATACGCGAGAAATGACTACCAATACCGATCACCGCAAAACCGCTGAGGACAGTCTGCGGCGTCTGATGGCCAGCGTGCAGAGCCAGCCGCAGGGCGAGACGCGAGATGCGATCCTCGAAGAATGCGAATCGCTCAGGCTGGCGATTCGCGCGTTTCACATGGAAGGCATCCGCTTTCGGATGTACAACGTCGATCGACTCATCGCTCGCGGCAATCTCACGTTGACGGATGAGGCGAAATCCGCATTTGCCGAGGTCCGTCAAGAGCTTGAAGCTGCCGGGTTCCACACGCGATCGCATCAGGCACCGTCCTGATCACCCCGACACGCTCGCTTCGCTGCGCTCGCTCGCGGATCGACCGGTGCTTCGGCGTCTCAGGGTAAAATAGGGAGTTCTCTATGTTGCCTCTGCACGCGCTCTCGGACCTTGACGAGCTGGACGCCGCGATCGCGGAGTCCCGCCAACGACCGGTTCTCCTGTTCAAACATAGCCGCACGTGCGGCGTCAGCTGCGAAGCGCTGGACGAACTTCAGGCCCACGTCGAAGACTCGGAGGGCGCGGCTTCGTACAAGCTGATCACGGTCCAAAGCCACCGTCAGCTGTCGAACGAAGCCGCTGCGCGCCTGGGTATTCGTCACGAGACGCCGCAGGCCATTCTGCTTCGCCACGGGCGACCGGTTTGGACCGCCTCCCATTTCAAGATCACGAAGGACAGGCTCGACGACGTCTTAGGGAGCCTTTGAATCCCTAATCCCTTATCACTGATCCTGAATCCCTGATCCTGAATCCCTCATCCTTGAATCCCTGATCCTCGAATCCTTGAATCAAGCATCCTTGATCACGTGCAGGCCGCGCCGGAATGAAGGATTCAGGGCAATTCAGGGATGCAACGGATCAGGATCAGGGATTCGAAGATTAGAGATTCGGGATCAGTGATCAGCGATGAGGGATTGCCCCCCGAGCCACGCTGCTCCGCGAACGCCACTGGAGTCGCCGAAGCGCGCGCGGACCAGCCGGGTGACCACGCGGTCGGAAAATACATACGGCGTCCACAGCGGGGGGACTCGATCGTACAGGCGGTCGATGTTGGACAGCCCGCCGCCAAGGACGATGACATCGGGATCCACGACGTTGATGATCGACGCGAGCGCACGGGCCATACGACGCTCGTAGCGCTGCATCGTCGTTTCCGCAGCAGCGTCGCCGCGGTCAGCGCGTGCGGCGATGTCGGACGGTCTCAGCCGCTCGCCCGTGACGGACTCGTGCTCCTTCGACATGCCCGGCCCTGAGAGAAACGTCTCGATGCAACCGGTTCGTCCGCAATAGCATGGCGGCCCGGGCCACTCGTGTGCGTCTGGCCACGGCAACGGGTTGTGCCCCCATTCGCCACCGATGGCGTTGGCGCCAATGAGCACTCGCCCGTCCGAGACAATCGCGCCGCCGGTCCCGGTGCCCACGATTACGCCAAAGACGATCGTTGCGCCAGCGCCCGCGCCGTCGACGGCTTCCGACAGCGCAAGGCAGTTCGCATCGTTGGCAAACTGGACCTCCCGGCCGAACCGCCTGATGATGTCCTCGCGGAGGGGGCGGCCGTTCAACCAGGTGGAGTTGGCATTCTTGACAAGACCGGTCGCAGGAGAAATCGTCCCCGGCATACCGATGCCAATCGTACCGGGCCCCACCTTCGCCTCGGCCTCGGTGACCAGCGTCGCGAGCGCTCGGAGCGTTCCGTCGTAGTCGTCGCGCGGCGTGGGGATGCGATGCCGGTAGCACTCCTCGCCGGACGCATCGAGCACGATGATTTCGATCTTCGTTCCGCCGAGGTCAATACCGATGCGGTTCAAGAATCATCCTCACGACGTCCTCGGCGGGCGTCAGCGCCGTCAATTGACGCACGTCAGCGTCCGGGTCAGGCACGGCGACGCGACCCGGATTGAACCAGATCGCGCGAATGCCAGCCGCACGGGCACCGACGACATCGGCAGCCCACGAATCACCAATCATCACGGCCTGTGAAGGCTCGACCTGCAGGAGGTCGAGCGCGATGCGAAAGATCTGAGGATCGGGCTTCGAGACTTGCGCTTCTTCCGACACGACAAGGGCGTCGACGAACGCTGCGAGACCCAAGACCTGCAGCTTCTCCTCCTGTTCGTCTCGAATGTTGTTGGACACGATTCCAATCCGGGTGCGCCGCTTGACCGCGGCCATCAGCTCGGCGGCCCCCGCCACCGCTCGCCGACGTGCCCGATACGTTTCGCGGTACGTCACTGCCAGCTCGCCGGCGATCGCGCTCGACACCGTCGCACCCGCCGACTCGAGCAGGCGCCGAAACCGCTCGACACGCGCGTCGTCCACCGACACGCGACCGAGCATCACGTCAGCGTGCAGTTCCTCCAGGAAGCCGGCATGCGCTCGCTGCAGAACGTCGAACGGCATGGCACGCAGTGCTTCGTGCGCATCCCTGATTGTCGCCAGCGCCTCACGCGAGCAGCCTTGATGGTCGAACAGCGTGTCGTCGAGATCGAACAGGACCGCTCGGATCATCGTCCATGTCTGCCTGACGAACGATCGATTCGCCGGTACTTGGAATGGCAGTCGGACAACATCTTTGGATCCTTGACGGCGTGCCGCGGGCCGTACGCGGACACCGCCCGACAATTATAGAGGCCGCACACATCCGGGCGCGCACGGGTGCGTGATACACTTTCGAGAAATGCCAGCGGTCGTCATTGCCGCCACAAACCTGATGCCGGCGCTCCAGGAGCGATTGGCCGAAGAAGGGGAACTGCTCGCGTTCGCGGACACGGAGCCGATTCAAGCGCTCCAGGCGATCCTGGAGCAGCGTCCCTCACTCATCGTCCTCGAGCGATTGTTCGCCGCCACGCCCCGCGGCGCGGCGCTCATCAATCGGATAAAGACCGATCCGCAGCTGTCGAACGCCGAGGTGCGCGTGATGTCGCACACCGGCGACTACACACGACAGGTTGCCAAACCAAGCAAGGTGGAGGCGCCTCCACCCGAAACCGTCAGCGCAGCGGGCGGCTCGTCCGCAGGCGTCGCCATCGCACCGGCCGAGCCGGCGACGAGGCCGCTCGACTGGCACGGCACACGCCGTGCGACGCGGTACCGAGTGCGGCCGGGCGTTGAGATTCAGGTGGATGGGAATCCAGCGAGCGTCGTCGATCTCTCGATCGTCGGCGTGCAGGTGGTCTCTTCGACGATTCTGCGGCCCAACCAGAAGGTTCGCATCAGCATCCCGAACGAAGAATTCGTGATGCGCTTCCGCGGCGCCATCGCGTGGGCCAAGTTCGAATTGCCTAAGCCCAGCGACGCGCCGCGTTATCGTGCCGGCGTTGACTTCGCCGATGCCGATGCCGCGGCGCTCGACGAGTACGTGCTCAAAATAAAGATCTAGAATTGCTGATTGCTGATTTGGCCGTTCTCTTCAATCAGCAATCAACCATCAGCAATTCCCTTCATGCCGACGTCTTCGCAGGGAACCATTCCCCCACGACCGAGTCTTCGCGGATGATCGTGTCTTCGCGGGCGGAGCCGGTCGAGATGATTGCGGCAGGGACGCCGGTGATTTCCTCGAGTCTGGCCACGTAGCGCTGCGCCTCGCGCGGGAGGTCGGCATAGCGTCTGGCGCCTGCAGTGGGCGCACGCCAACCTGGCAACGTTTCGTACACCGCTTCACAGGCGGAGAGCTGCGCCACGTCGCCGGGCATTTCAGTGAGCGTCACCCCTCGGCATCGATACGAGGTGCAGACCTGCAGCTCAGGGAGTCCGTCGAGCACATCGAGCTTCGTCAGCGCCAGCGCGTTCAGCCCGTTGACGCGAACCGCATAGCGCACCGCGACGGCGTCGTACCAACCGCATCGGCGTGGCCGTCCCGTCACCGCACCGAATTCCTGCCCGCTTTCGCGCAGCCGGTTACCGAGTTCACCGTGCAGTTCGGTGGGCAGCGGCCCTTCACCCACGCGCGTCGTATACGCTTTCGCCGCGCCGAGAACGCCGTCGATCGCGCGCGGCCCGACACCCAGGCCGGTGCACACGCCGCCAATCGACGCGTTCGATGACGTCACGTACGGATACGTGCCGTGGTCGATGTCGAGCAGCGTCCCCTGGGCACCCTCGAACATGATGGCCTGCCCCTGCGCGCGTGCGCGATCGAGATAGACCGACACGTCGATCACCCAGGGCTTCATTCGCTCCCAGGACTTCGCCAGGTCGTCGAGCAACTGACGAGCGTCCATGGTGGAATCGCCGATCAGGCGGTTGCGGGCCGCGACATTGTGTTCGACCGCCTCGGCCAGCGCCGCTGGATTGGCCAGGTCGCCGACGCGCACGCCGCGGCGCGCGATTTTGTCTTCGTAGGCAGGACCAATGCCACGCGAGGTCGTGCCAATCTTCCGTTCCCCGCGCCGCGCCTCGCTCAGGAGATCCAGATCTTGATGATACGGAAGGATGAGGTGAGCTTTGTCGCTGATCAGCAGGCGTGTGCCGATTGAGATGCCCGCCTTCTCAATCTCGTCGATCTCGGCAAAAAGCGCTTGCGGATCCACCACGACGCCATTTCCGATGACGCAGGAAATCCCGGCGTGAAGAATTCCTGAGGGCAGCAGCCGCAGGACGAACTTGCGGCCATTGGCATACACGGTGTGTCCCGCGTTGTGGCCACCCTGGTAGCGCGCGACGATGGAGAAATGCGGCGTCAACAGGTCGACGATCTTGCCCTTCCCTTCGTCTCCCCACTGCGCGCCGAGCACGGCGATGTTCATACCTGCAGTATTCTACTCAATATTCATGATCCTTCTCGATGGCGAGTCTCTCCGACTCGACGACGTCCTCGCAATCGCGGACACCGATGCTCCCGTCGCGCTCGCGCCGGCGGCGGCGGCACGGATCGACGCGTCGCGCACGGTGGTCGATCGAAAGGCGGACGGCGACGAGGCGGTGTATGGGATCAACACCGGATTCGGCGCGCTGGCGGAAACTCGAATTCCGCGGGATGCTCTCGGCGCGCTGCAGCTGAATCTCCTTCGCAGTCATGCCGCCGGCGTCGGAGATTCGTTGCCCCAACGAGCGGTCCGCGCGTCGATGGGGCTTCGTGCCAACGTGCTCGCCAAGGGTTTCTCAGGTATCCGCCGCAGCACGCTCGACCTGTTGATTGAGATGCTCAATCGGCGCGTTCACCCTCGCGTCCCGAGCCGCGGTTCGGTCGGGGCCAGCGGCGATCTCGCACCGCTTGCCCATTTGGCGCTCGTGCTCATCGGCGAGGGCGAGGCCACCGTCGGCGACGACGGACGAGTGATGAGCGGCCGCGACGCGCTGACCGCCGCGACGCTGGCGCCGGTGACGCTGATGCCGAAGGAAGGCCTCGCGCTCATCAACGGCACGCAACCATCCACCGCGGTCGCCGCCCTGGCGGTCCTCGGCGCGGAGCGTCTGAGCCGCGCCGCCGACATTGCCGCCGCCCTGTCGATCGACGCGCTGCGCGGCTCGGCGCGTCCCTTCGATCCGCGCATCCACGCCGCCAGGCCTCACGCCGGCCAGGAAACATCGGCGGCCAACATCTTCGCGCTGCTCGCTGACAGCGCCATCAATCGATCGCACGAGCACTGCGGGCGCGTACAGGATGCATACTCTCTTCGGTGTGCGGCTCAGACACACGGCGCGGCGCGAGACGCGCTGCGATTCGCCCGTGCAACGCTCACGATCGAGGCCAACGGAGCCACCGACAACCCGATGGTCTTCGCCGAGGACGATGAGATCGTCTCTGGCGGCAACTTTCACGGCGCGCCGGTCGCCATCGCCGCCGACCTGTGCGCGATCGCGCTCGCGCAGTTCGTCAACATCAGCGAGCGCCGATCGGATCGCCTGGTGGATCCGGCGCTCAGCGACCTTCCCGCGTTCCTGACGTCCGACAGCGGCCTGCATTCGGGCTACATGCTTGCGCAGGTGACGGCGGCGGCGCTCGCGTCTGAAATCAAGACGCTTGCGCATCCGGCCAGCGTGGATACCATCCCGACGTCGGCGAATCGAGAAGACCACGTCAGCATGAGCATGGGCGCTGCACTCAAGTCCGCACGTGCGCTCGAACTCGCGACCCGTGTGATCGCTGTCGAAATCTTGTGCGCGTGTCAGGCGATTGACCTTCTTGCCCCGCTGACGACGTCGCGCGCGCTTCAGCGCATGCACGCGAAGGTGCGATCCCTCGTGCCGAGACTCGCCGGCGATCGTCCACCGGCTCCGGATATCGAAGCAATTTCGAAAATGATCGCCGATGGATCGCTCGAAGCCTCGTGCGAGTTGGAAGTCAAGTAAGAAATTTTTCAATTTCAAATTGACAATGCGCTCGTACGTTTCTAGATTGCTCTTTCGCTGCGCGCTCAACCAACTCGCGCGCGAAGCGAAGAATCCGGACCGTCATCCGAGATGAACATCGTTAGCCGCCACGTCAGCGCCCCGCGGGGTTCTGGGTTGTCCTGCAAAGGATGGCCGCAAGAAGCCGCATTGAGGATGCTGATGAACAACCTCGATCCGGAGGTGGCGGAAAGGCCTGACGATCTCGTCGTCTACGGCGGGTCTGGGCGCGCCGCGAGAAGCTGGGCCGCCTTCGACGCGATCGTCGACGCTCTTCGGCGTCTCGATCACGACGAGACGCTCGTCGTGCAGTCCGGAAAACCGGTTGCCGTCTTTCGTACGCATCCCTGGTCACCGCGTGTGCTGATCGCCAACGCTCTGCTCGTGCCGGCCTGGGCGACTTGGGACACATTCCGCGATCTGGAAGACCGTGGGTTGACGATGTACGGACAGATGACCGCCGGCAGCTGGATCTATATCGGGACGCAGGGAATTCTCCAGGGCACCTACGAGACGCTCGCCGAGCTGGCACGTCGTCGGTTTGGTGGCAGCCTTGCCGGCCGCGTGGTCGTAACCGCCGGACTCGGCGGCATGGGTGGCGCGCAGCCGCTTGCCGTCACCATGAACGAAGGCATCGCGCTCGTGGTCGAGGTCGACCCGCAGCGGATTCAGCGTCGGCTCGCGACCGGCTATGTTGACGAGCGTGCGGCCAACCTTGGCGAGGCGCTCGTGCGGATCGAACGCTACCGCGCGGACAAGACGGCGCGCTCAATCGCGCTCGAGGGAAACGCCGCCGACGTGTTGCCCGAGCTCGTGCAGCGCGGATTCACCGCCGATGTCGTGACCGATCAAACCTCGGCCCACGACGCGCTCAACGGCTACGTGCCGGCCGGGTTGTCGCTGGCCGAAGCCGCGTCTCTGCGACGGACAAACCCTGATGGCTACGCCGCGCGCGCCATCGCGTCGATGGCGGACCACGTACGCGCCATGCTCGCGCTCCAGCGGGCAGGCGCCGTCGCCTTCGACTACGGCAACAACATTCGCGCGCAGGCCGAAAAGGGAGGCGTCGCCGACGCCTTCGACATTCCGGGGTTCGTGCCGGAATACATCAGGCCGCTTTTCTGCGAAGGTCGCGGGCCATTCCGATGGGCCGCGCTCTCCGGCGATCCAGCGGACATCGCGGCGACGGACGCGCTGGCGTTGAAGATGTTCGGCACCAACCAGACACTAACGAGATGGATCCGGCTGGCGCAGGAACGCGTGGCGTTTCAGGGATTGCCGGCGCGCATTTTCTGGCTCGGCTACGGCGAACGGGCACAGTTCGGGCTCGCGATCAACGATCTCGTCCGCCGCGGCGTCGTCACGGCACCGATCGTCATCGGCCGGGATCATCTGGACGCAGGATCGGTGGCCTCGCCCAACCGCGAGACCGAGAACATGCGGGACGGCAGCGACGCGATCGCGGACTGGCCGGTGCTCAACGCGCTCCTGAACACGGCTGCCGGGGCCACCTGGGTTTCAGTGCATCATGGCGGCGGCGTCGGAATTGGATACTCGCTGCACGCCGGGATGGTGGTCGTGGCTGATGGCAGCCGCGAGGCTGACGACAAACTTCAACGCGTGCTGACGTGCGATCCTGGTCTCGGGGTCGTGCGCCACGCAGATGCAGGTTATGCTGAGGCGATTGACACCGCCCGGCGCAGTGGCATTACGATGCCTTCACTTTCGAGTCATGGGGGTTCGGGGCGATGATGATTCCAGAGCGTCCGTCGTTGGAGCGACGGGTTCTCGCGGCGCTCGACGGCTCGGCCGGAGGCGGAACGCGTATCCCGGTCGTGCTCGGTGGATGTGGGTCGGGACGCACCTCGCTGTTGCTGCGCCTGCGCGACCTCATCGGACGAACGTCGGCGCAGTATGTGGACGTCGAACGTAACGCGACGACGCCCGAACGATTTCTCAAGTCGATGCGCGAGGCATCGCCGTTCGCGCCGATCGCGCACGGGCACGCCGATGCGGCCGAGACCGGAGCGCGCGGCGCCTTCGATGCGGCGGTGGCGTTTCTCGGCGCGGCGCGCGCCTCGACCGAGACGCCAGCGACATTTCTCCTGGATGAGTTCCTGGAGCTCCGCACCTTCGAGAGCTTCCCCGGACTCCGATCGGTCCTGCGCGATCTGCTGTCAGCGTTATCGTCGAGCGGCAACCGCTTCGTCCTGACGACGAGATATGCGGCGCGTGCGCATCGTCTGTTGCGCGACGCGCCGTCGCAGTTCGAGATCATGCCGGTGTCTCCCCTGACGCCGGCCGAAGTACGGGCGACTCTGCCTGCCGTTCGTGCCTCGCGAACCCCGTCGGGGTCGATTGTCGACGAGGATGATCGCGCCCGCGACGAGCTCGCGCGCCTGGTCCACGCTATCTCGGATGGCCGGCCGTCGTACGCGCGAATGCTGGCGGAAGCATCGACCAGCCTGTCGTCGCACGACGACGTGGATCCAGTGAGCGCGCTGACCGCGCTGCTGTCACCGTCGGGCACGATCGCCAACGCGTGCCGCTTCTCGTACGAGCTGCGCCTCCACCGGGCGCGCGGCTACGGCGCGTTGAAGGCCATCCTTGACGTGCTCGCTGAGGAAGAGCCGCTGACGCTGACCGAGATTGCGCTGCGGCTGCGCCGAACGCCAGGTTCGACGAAGGATTACCTCTCCTGGCTCGAAGACGTCGACCTCATCGTTTCAAAGCAGAAGCGGTACAGCTTTGCCGATCCGATGATGCGGCTCTGGGTCCGGATGCACGCCAAGAACTCCCCGCCGACCGATGAAGACATCACCCGCGAAGTGCACGCGTATGTGCTGACGCGGCTGCCGCAAAGCGAGCCCGCGCTCGCGCTGGCCGGCGCCGAGGCGACTGTCGGAGAGCGGGACAAGCCGTGGGGGATTATTGAGATCGACTAAGTTAAAAGTTAAAAGTCAGGGGTATGTTGGACTTCAACTTCTGCTTTTAACTTTCTACTTTTAACTTTCCCCTACTCGCCCGCGCTCAACCGATCCAGCGCCAGCTTCGCCGCCGCCTGAGCCGCCTCTTTCTTGCTCTTGCCCTCGGCTCTCGCGATTGAGACCCCGTTGACGACGACCTCGACGTCGAACATCCGTCGATGGGCCGGACCGATCTCGGCGGCAAGCCGATACGCGGGCAACCCGCGATCGTGGGACTGCAGCCACTCCTGCAGCGCCGACTTGTAATCTTCGGTGAACGCCGCCTGCGCGCCGGTGCGCCGGGCCTCCTGGATCATGTCCTCGAACTGGCGCTCGATGAAGCCCTTCGCCGGCTCGATGCCGCCGTCGAGATAAATCGCGGCAATAAGGGCCTCGTAGCAGTCCGCGATCAGCGCGTGCTTGCGGCGGCCGCCGGTCTTTTCTTCGCCGCGGCCGAGAATCAGGAATTCACCGAGGTTGATCCTGTCGCCGAGACGCGCCAGCGACGCGGCGGAGACGATCGATGCCTTCAGCTTGGACTTCTGTCCCTCGTTGTGGTGCGGGAACTGCCGGAACAGCATGTCGGCGATGGCAAAGCCAAGGATCGAGTCGCCGAGGAACTCCATCGACTCGTTGTCGAAGACGCCGCCGCTGGCGTCTTCGTGGACGCGGGACCGATGCGTCAAAGCATGTTCGAGCAGGCCTCGATCCCGGAATCGATACCCAATGCGCCGCTCGAGCGGTTCGAGCTCCGACCCGAACGGCACGACTCGTCCCGGGCCGCTCTCCTCGCGATGGCTCGCGATGATGCGTTTCGCCCGATCGGCCTCTTCTTCGTGTACCGCGATCCGAAGCTCGTTCACAGCGAGCGGAAACGGCGTGCGCGACATGTCCGAGGACACCATCGTCGCAATCCCGTGTGTTTCGAGCAGCCCGCGGACGACGTCGGCCTCGATTTGCGAAGGAGTTCGGAAGATGACGGTCAGACCGGTCATGGTCGGCGGATCCGCATCTCAGACGGCAATCCGGTTCGCCGATTCGAAAGCCCTGTCGACCTTGAGCAGGATCATCGTCATGTCGTCGTGCTGATCGGCGCTGCCGACGAAGGCCTCGATCTCGCGCATGATCCGCTCGCGCAGCTCGCTCGACTCCAGGTGTCCGTGCTCCTCGACGATGCGGCTGAGACGCGACTCGCCGAAGAGATCGCTCTGCGGGTTCATCGCCTCGGTGATGCCGTCGGTGTAGAGGACGATCACGTCGCCAGGCGACAGCTCGACGCGCTCTTCCTCCAGCAAGTCCGCGAATTTCTCCGCGGCGCCGTCGATGCGGAGCCCGAGGACCATGCCGCTCGGCGTCAGCACCCGGGCCAACGGCTCATGAGATGAGGGGCCGGCCAGGAAGATCAGCGGCGTATGCCCGGCGCGGCAGAACGTCATGACGCCCGCCTGCAAATCGATCACGGCATATGTGATCGTGATGAAGCTCCGGCTGTCGAGATGCTCGGAGATGATTCGGTTCACCTCGATGAGCAGCTCGCGGGGCGACTCGTACCGCTGGCTCAGCGCGAGAATCAGCCCCTTCAGCTCCGCCATGTAGAGCGCGGCCGACGTGCCCTTGCCTGACACGTCCGCAATGAGCACGCCGAGGCGCTCCTTCGTCAGGTGAAAGAAGTCGTAATAATCGCCACCGACTTCTCTGGCCGGGACGCAGAGCGCGGTGACGGCGAGTCCCGGCACGTCGAGCGGCCCGCGCGGCAGCAGCGACATCTGGATCGCGCGCGCGATGCGCAGCTCTTCCTCCAGGCGTTTCTTCTCCGCCGCCGTCTGCAGCAGTCCTTCGATGCTGCCGGTCATCTGGTTGAACGAACCGGCGAGCTCTCCGAGCTGATCGTTGGACTGCACGTTGATGCGGTGCGAGAAATCACCATGACGGACGCGCTCGGTCCCCATGAACAGCTCGTGCACGGCGCTCGTGATCGATCGGGCGAGCGCCAGCCCCATGCTGAGCGCCACGATTTCAATGATGAGGAACAGGCCGGCAATCACCAGAAGCAAAATGAGGAACGCCACTCCCAGGGGTACACCGGTTGGGCCCGTGATCTGCTGCGCTTCGGACAGTCGTCGGTATAACTCGGCGGGCCGGTAACTGAGCGAGAGGCTGACCCGGTCCGTCGAGCCTGTGTCCCACTCGGTATAGTCGAGGAAGATGACGCTGTTTCGGAAGAGCGTGGTCCAGGTTCCCTTCGTCCCGTTGTCCGTCTCGGCGCTCCTCGTGAGATTGGACAGCCCGCCATCGCCTTTGACGGGCGCCGCAGTTCCGGCGCGCACCCCGGTGTCCTGCTGCAGCTTTTGAATCATCTCGTCGCCGAGCGGCAGGTCGCCGAAGACATAGCCGGCGAGTGCGCCGTTGATGATCACGGCTGATACCGCACGGCAGACGAGCTCAACCTCCCCGTGACCTTCCGCGAGCCGCAGCACGATTGTGCCGGACCAGCCGTTTCGCGTGATCCACGACGGGACTGACGACGGCGCCGACATGTGCTCCCATGCTCCGATCGGGATGCGCGTGCCGAGCACGGCCGCGCCCTCGCGCGCCGGAATGAATTCGAACGAGATGCCCCGGTACAGGAGGGACGCATTCCGGTGCGTGCGGGCCAGTGACTGCGCCGCCGCGTCCGGGGCTCGCGAAATCTCCGAGGCCGCGCCGCTCGTCACGATCCTCACCTGGTTCAGCGCCGCGTCGTAGCCATCCTTGAAAAGGTAGGCGCTGAGATTCATGAAGATCAGCAGCCCGCCGAGCAGGAAAAAGATCACGATGAGCAGCGATGGGAACCCGCCGATGAAGATGTAGGACAGGATCAGCCGCCGGCGCACGCGCCACAGCAGCTGCCGCTTCGTCAGCAGGAACAGTCGCCACGTGAAAATCGACACGGCGATGACGAGGCCAATCGTGGCGGCGCTGCTCACAATCGAGATGAGCAGCGGCAGTTCGCCGAACAGTCGCAGCAGTGCGACGACGAGCTTGAGTGCAGCGGAAATAATGAAGAGGCGGCCGGCCCACGTGCCAAGCAGGAGATCGCGCGTTGATTGCTGCAGCTCCGCTCCCGGCAGCCGCGCAGGTCGTCCCCTGCCGGGCAGCCACCGGTCCGGCCCTCGTGGAGTGCTCATTACCTTGGTCAGCGATGATAACAGAGCGGTCCGCTCACTTGGTGGATTGGTGATTTGGTGGATTGGTGAATTTGCATCGCGCGGCTACCGCCGCGCTGTAACAGCACGCGCACTAGCGCGTGCGAAGCCTAATTCACCAAATCGCCAATTCTCCCATTCACCGATTAACAGTCCCCGCCGGCGCTGATGATACAGTCACACCTGTGAAGCTTCCCGATACTGCGCGTTTCTCGACCATCTGCATCCACGCCGGACAGGAGCCTGATCCATCGACCGGCGCGATCATCACGCCGATTTACCAGACGTCCACCTACGTACAAGAAGAGGTTGGACGACACAAGGGCTTCGAGTACGCCCGCACGCAGAATCCAACTCGTCTGGCGCTCGAGCGCAACATCGCGGCCATCGAAGGCGGCAAGGCCGCCTATGGGTTCGCGTCAGGGATGGCGGCCATCGATGCCATCACGACTCTCCTCGAAGCTGGCGATCACGTCGTCGTCACCGACAACACCTATGGCGGCACGTTCCGGCTGTTCGAGCAGGTGCTGCGGCGATACCAGCTGTCGTTCACTTATGTCGATACCTCGTGCCTGGATCTCGTCGACAAGGCGATTCGTCCCGAGACGAAGATGCTCTTCATCGAGACCCCGACGAATCCGGTCATGCGGCTCACCGATCTGGCGGCTGTGAGCGAGCTCGCACGACGACGGCGAATCAAGCTCGTCGTCGACAACACGTTTGCCAGTCCGTGCCTTCAGCGGCCGATTGAATTCGGCGCGGACCTGGTGATCCACAGCACCACGAAATACCTCAATGGCCACAGCGACAGCGTCGGCGGCATCGTGATCGCGGTCAGCGACGACGACATCGAAGCGTTGAAGTTCATTCAGAATTCGGCGGGAGCGATCTTGAGCCCGATGGATTCCTGGCTGATCCTGCGCGGCACCAAAACGCTCGCCCTCCGGATGGCGCAACACAACGTGAACGGCATGGTGCTCGCCGAGTATCTGAACAGCCACCCGAAGGTGAAGCACGTGCTCTACCCGGGACTGCCATCGCATCCACAACATGAATTGGCGAAGCGGCAGATGAAGGGATTCGGTGGCATGTTGACGTTCGATGTCGGCAGCGTCGAGGCGGCCTTCGATGTGTGCAAGCGCGTCCGGCTGATGTCGCTGGCCGAGAGCCTTGGCGGGGTCGAGACACTCATCTCGCATCCAGCATCAATGACGCACGCTTCAGTCCCGCCCGATCGTCGCGCGAAGATCGGCCTGACGGATAGCCTGGTCAGGATTTCCGCCGGCATCGAAGACCCGGCTGATTTGATCGAGGACTTGAGGCAGGCGCTCAGTTGAAATTGGTGAATTGGCGAATTGGTGAATTGGCATCGCGCGGCTACCGCCGCGCTGTAACCGCACGCGCGGTAGCGGGTGCGAAGCTCATTCACCAATTCACCAATTTACGAATTCACCGATTGACCGACTCACCGACTATGTGGTCGACTCCCCGACCCACCGCAGATACGCGTCGTTGCCGTCCACGATCGGCAAGACCAGGAACTCCGGCACGTCGTACGGATGCAGTTCGCGCACGCGATCCCATAAGGCGACGACCCGCTCCCGGGTGGTCTTGATGACGAGCTGGCGTTCGGCCTCGGTCTCGATATTGCCATCCCACGTGTAGACCGATTCCATCGGCGCGTGGACGTTGACGCACGCCGCGAGCCGCTCCTCCACGAGGCCGCGGGCAAACGCCGCCACGTCGGCGTCCGCCGGCAGCGTCGTCAGAACCAACACATACTCGTGCGTCATCAGCGGTCCTCCGTCCTGCACGGGCATGCAGGCACAAGGAATTTCACGTTTCGCCCTACTTTGAAGGTGGCTTGGGAACGAAACTATTGTACAAAGGACGTCGCCTCTTCATGCTACCGGAAACACCCATCGATTCTCGCCGATCCGCCGGATCGGAGCCCCTGCGGCGCAAACGCCTGGAGCGCCCGGCGTCCTCGATCCTGCGCCGGCGTGGCCTGCAGATCCTCCTGATTTTCGTCACCCTCGTGCTGGTCATCGACGCATTGATCGGGGACAAGGGACTGACCGAATCGAGGAATGCCCGGCGGCAGTATCGCGAGCTGCAGGCATCGCTCGACCAGCTTCGACGGGACAACTCGGCGCTGCGCGAGGAAATGCTCCGCTTGAACGAGGATCCCGCTACCATCGAGTCGCTCGCCCGCCGGGAACTCGGACTCATCAAACCTGGCGAAATCGTCTTTATCCTGAAGGACCTGAAAGACAAGGACCTCACGGCCCCCAAATAGGCTGCGCGGATGAGCGGGGCTGGAGCCCTGCTTGCATCGCTCACCCTCATGGCTACGCGACGTTTGCCGATCGCAACCCTTGCACTGTTTCTGACGGCGACAGTCCAGGTCGAGCTTCCCGAACGTCTCTTCGCCCAAGAGGCGAATGAGCCCGCTCAAACGCAAACTCCCCCCGGGAATACCGGACAGAAGGTGGCGGCCGGCGAAGAACCAGCCAAACCCACTCGAAGCTTCTTTCCTGCCCTCGCCCATAACCTGCTCGACGATGTGAAGCACATCCCGCGTCGGAATTCTCTGTATTGGCTGGCTGCTGGGACCGGTTTGTCGCTTGCGGTTCATCCGCTCGACGACACGCTCAACAATCGCCTCAGCACCTCTGATACGGCCAAGAATGTCTTCGTTGCCGGCAAGTACATCGGATCGCTGCCGGTGCTGATGGGAGCGGCCGCATCGACGTATCTGATCGGGAAAGGTCGCGGCTCGCGGCGGGGTCAGCACCTCGGCATGGATCTCATCGAAGCGACCATCTTGTCCGAGACGATGACGCAGGGCATCAAAGTGGCGGTTCGTCGCGAGCGTCCAATCAGGGACGATGGTACTCGCGCGGGAGGTTTTGCGTTTCCGTCGGGCCACGCGGCCGGGACATTCGCGGCGGCGACGGTGCTGCAGCAACATCTCGGATGGAAATGGGCAGTTCCCACCTACACGGTCGCCTCGTACGTGGCCATGTCACGGCTCGTAGACGATCGGCACTGGGCCAGCGACGTCGTCGCGGGGGCGACGGAAGGGATCATCGTCGGCCGTTCGGTGACGTGGCATGGACGCAACTTCTACGCGTCGCCAATGCTGGTGCCGAAAGGCTATGGCGTGATGATCAACGTCGTTCCATAGCCGAGTTGGTTCGTTGACCGGTTTCGTCGGCGCGTGTTACGATTGGGGTTCCAGACGCGGGGTGGAGCAGTCCGGTAGCTCGTTGGGCTCATAACCCAAAGGTCGCAGGTTCAAATCCTGCCCCCGCAACCAACTTTATTTGGACCAAGAGGTCGCCCGTTTCTGGCGACCTCTTGCTG